>CATLCV010000001.1 GCA_949893755.1 uncultured Lachnospiraceae bacterium
GATCAAGATGATCTCCAAAGCAGGCTTCAGCGAGAGAAATATTCTCGTGATGGGACTGACTTTCGCATTCGGCATGGGCGTACCCGGACACCCGGAGGCTGTCGCACAGCTTCCGTCGGCACTGCAGTTCATCTTCAATGATCCGGTTACGGCAACCTGTATTATCGCGATCCTGGCAAATATCCTGTTCCCGCTTAAGGATGAGAGCGATATTGAGAAGGCAAAGGAAGCGATGCTTGGGTAAATCCGACTTGGGCGTGCCTGGCCTGGGCAGGCTGGTACGCCCCAGCCGCGATCATCCCGGCCAGTGCTGCCCCATATGCCGCTTCTTCCTTTTGCTCTGCCAGCTCCAGCCGCATGGAAAATCGTTCGGCCATGATCTCCTGCAAATGCCGGTTCCTACGTAGCCCGTTTCCCGAAGCGATCATCGTCTTTTTTTCTCCGATGATCCCCTTTTCCATTTTCAGGTACATCTGATACAGTTCATCGGCCATTCCCTCCAGGACGCCTCTTGTCAGAGCGCCGGGCGTAAAATTTTCCGTTCCGATATTTCCAATGCTTCCCTTGAGCTCCGGGCAGTCTCTCGTCCCGGAAAAACGGGTATCTATTTTTAATCTTTCCTGCCCTCCCTCTTCTGTCTCCAGCAGATGCTCCATCATGCGGTAGGGATCCACATCCTCCGCGCCCATTGCCTTTCCTGTCTGTCTGAAAAAATCTGCCAGAAGCGCATAGGCTCTGCCGCCGCACAGAGAGGAACCGCAAAGGATACAGCTATCCTTGATGAACGGCCTTGTTTCCACCCCTTCTGCCGCAAAGTATTTCTCCGAGTATACGGACACCTGGCCGCCGGTTCCCATGTTCACCAGAATAGAGTCCCGGACATTTCTCACAGAGCCAAGGAAGCTTGCCTGATTGTCGCCTGTCGCGACGCAGACCGGAATCCCCCGGCAGCTCCCCAGAATCCGAAATTCATCCGTCACCTCCGGAAGCATTCCGCAATCCAGATGCAGATTGTCAAAGACCTCTTTTTGAAAGCGGCATTTCCGGACATCATAAAGCCCAAATCCCGCCGCATTTCCTGCGTGGAGCAGCGGGCTATTTCTCTCTGTCAGCACCATTCCCAGATAATCCGCGATCGTGCACAGGCTGACCGCCGTCTCAGGCACCAGCCCTGCCATACTGTTGTAGATATGGGTTGCTATCCCGTAACCGGTATATAGCTTAACACCATATGCCTCTTCCAGCAGCTCGCAGACACTTCTGCCGTCCCTGCATGGGATATTTCCTCTTCCATCCTGCCAGGTATATAAGGGGCTGACATGCCGGCCTTCCCGATCCGTATAGACGATTCCGTGCATCTGTCCCGTCAGTCCGATCACTCCGATATCCGGATATGCTTTCAGGATATCCTCCAGCAGCTCTTCGGACTTTCTCAGGATCACCGCCGGATCCTGAAGCTTTTCCCAGGGATTCTCGGTTTCTATAAAGCTGCCGTTGCTGATCGTAAAGGATCTCTCCACCTTTCCCGAACCGCTCTCCGCAACGACCGCGCTGATCGTTGTGGTCCCGATGTCAATTCCTATCGCTCTCATGATGTACCTCCGTTTTTCCGTATTTCCTGATTCGTCATTGCCGCTTATATTTATCAAGAATGCCTGTAATTCTGCGGCCTGATTCGGCCATAATCCCCTTTGATCCTGCTGCTGATTTTACGCCTGTTCTTCCTCAAACGCAGCTTTCAGTTTTTCCTGAATTTCTTTTACCGCAACCATATTATTCAGACCGATCGCTTTTCCTGCCTTTTTTGCGTTTGGCACAAGATCTGCACTGCAGATAAAAAGGTCAGCTGCCCCCGGAACGACATCATCAATCGTTGAATGCTCCACTACGACCCCTTCTATTCCCAGATTTTTCAAAGCTTTCTTTGCATTCATTTCCATAACAAAGGACGTACCTAACCCAGAACCGCAAAAACACATAATCTTTTTAATCATCACATTTTCCTCCTGCTTTCATCACATTTTTTTAATTTCTTTTTTTGTATTTATAAGATTGTAAATAATCGGAATAAAAAATAACACGATTATAATTCCAAGCATAACATCTCCACTCACAATTTTGGTAAGATTACCAAACACAATACCTACAATTGTAAAATCTGTATCTGAATAAGTCGTATTCGCAAATCCCATAGAACTCAGCACCGGATACATCCCGGCAATCAAAAATGTTGCCACCATACCATGGACAAATGCTCCGGCAATACACCCTTTCAATCCCCCCTGTGCATTCCCGCAGACACCTGCTGTTGCCCCGCAGAAAAAATGCAGCACTGCGCCCGGAAGTACAATCGCGACTGCCAAACCTACATTGCCCATCAATGCAAGGATTGCCAAGGCCGCAATTCCGCCGACAAAGGAGCAGAAGAAGCCAATCAAAACCGCATTCGGTGCAAATGGAAATACGATTGGGCAATCCAGCGCCGGTTTTGCGTTTGGCACGAGCTTTTCAGAAATTCCTTTAAAAGCCGGCACAATTTCATTGATCAGCATACGGACTCCGGACAGGACAATATAAATTCCGGCCGAAAATGTAATAGACTGAATCACCGAATAGATTACCCAGTTCTCCTCACCGATTATCTCCGCAGCTTCTACAGGGGAAGAAAATACTGCAGCCCCTGAAACAATAATATAACACAGGAACATTGCCAATGCTATGGAAATTGTATTCTCTCTTAAAAATGACAGTGTTGTGGGAAAATTGATATCCTCTGTCGTTGTAGTATCTTCATTTTTGCCAAATAATTTTCCGATCTGGGCGCTCAGCCAATAGCAGCCGCTTCCAAAATGACCGAGCGCAAGTGAATCATCCCCCGTGATCTCTTCAATTGTTGGCTGCATGATAGCCGGGAATACCGCCATAACAAGTCCCAGCAGCAATGCGCCGGCAAGGATCAGTTTTATGCCTGTAAGTCCGCTGATTGACATAATGATTGAAATCAGACATGACATATATAATGCATGATGTCCAGTCAGAAATATATATTTCAGCCTTGAAAAACGCGCAAGCAATATGTTGGCGCACATGCCAAGCGCAAATACAGAAGCCGTCTGCACCGCATAGCTGTTCAATGCCAGTGAAGTGATTGCCTCGTTATTAGGCACAACACCCTCCACATGAAAAGCCGCCTGAAACAGCTCACCGAACGGGATAATAGAAGTCTGGACGACATCCGCCCCGGCATTCAACACGATAAACCCAAGTATTGTTTTAATGGTTCCTTTTACACAAGTCTGTGCATCCTGACGCTGGAGCAGCAGACCTAACAGCGCGATCAGCCCGACAAAAATTGCCGGTGTGGAAAGCACCTGCTGAATAAACTTTAGAATACCAAGCATAGTTTTACTCCTTTTCTTTCATTATCTTCCGCCGTTTCCTCAGATATGTTCAAAATAATGATACAATGTCTGTACATCCGGAGATTCCAGTATTTTTTCTACTTCATTCTCGTCAGACAATAATTCCGATATCTGTACCAGCGCGTCCAAATGGCTGTCGTTATCTTTTGCCGCAAGAGCCACAAATAATCTGGCTGTTGCCTCCCGGCCGTCAAATATAATATTCTGCCGGAATAACGTAATGCTGATCTGTGTTTCAATTGCCCCTTGTTCCGGTCTTGCGTGCGGCAGGGCAATATGGTCTGCTATAATGATATAGGGACCTAATTTTTCTATATTTTCAATGACCCCATCTTTATAGCAGCTTTTTACATAACCGCCATATTCCAATGGCAATACAGATAGTTTTATTGCTTCCCGCCAATCATCGGCCGTCTCGCATATCTGCACATTTTCCTGTTTTAGAAGATTCATTTCAAATCCTCTCCTTTCCAAAGTTTCCTGATTACTCACATTGCCGATCGACTTCGTTCATCTGAACTGTTTCTATCGTACCATCAAATTAACTTCATTAGAAGTCCAGAAATTGTACCGCATCTGTGCAAACAGTTGGGCACAAAAATAAAAACAGGGCAGATTCCCTGTTAGAATCCAGCCCTGCTGATAACGCAGATAACCTCACTGACAGACTATTGACAATATTTCTTCCGGAGAATTACATTTTATAAGTAAGTCCACCGTATCCGTCCGGCTTATAAGTTCAAGTATATCCTGCAGGATTTTCAAATGCTTCTCCTGATCCTCTGCAGCCAGCATGATTACGATGCCAGCCCTTCTTTCCCTGGAAAACATGACCGGTTCCTTAAAAACCGTCAAAGAAATATCCAGTGTATTGACCCCGTCTTCCGGTTTCGCATGTGCCAGGATCACCTTATCTGTTAAAAACATATATGGACCATAATACTGCAGCTGCGTAATTATGCTGTCAATATATCTTTGTTCTATACTGTTATTATCGATCATACATTGCCCGGCAATACGGATACTCTGCTGCCAAACACACTTTTCAGAGACAATCCGTATTCTGGATATATCCAATAATTTGCAAAGTCCCAATTCCAGTTTATCCTCAATTTCAAACTCCTGGATTCCTCCCTGAAGATAGGCCGTCAGATCATTCATCAGGTCGTCATAATGCTCCGGATCTATATATTTCTTTACCACCTGAAAAATCTGATCTCGTCGGATTCCTATCTCCTTCGGCGCAATCAGTTTATGATTCAGAATATTTCTTCTGTCAAATTCAGTCAGTATCGGATGTACCACGATATTCGGCACCACACTGTGTACAGGTATTGTTGAAATGATCAGATCACATACTTCCTGTACATTCATCAGCCCGATTGCCGCGCAAACGCCTGCAATATCTGCGAAAGGCAATAATTTTTGTACTTCTCTTTTAATCATATTTCCTGTAGATACTCCATTTACACAAACGATCAAAATCCTGAGCCTTTGGCTGTCTCCGTCTGATATTTTCAAAGCGCTTCCAAAGTGAAGCGCCAAATATGCTATTTCACCATCTGGAATCGGGACCCCAATCCCCTCCTCCAGATTACGGGCAGCCATACGGGTTATGGAAAATAAATCCGGATATTCCTTGAGTACGTCATGTTCCAATGGATTTCCCATTTGGATTCCATATTGATAACGGTAAAGGGATGTATTCAAATGTACATATAAAGCACGCTCCAATTTTTCCTGATCTTCAAAAATAACACATGCTGTTTTTTCAAATTCTGTAATCAACTCCCTTGCAAGATCATGTATGTATTCTTTTGACGGATTTGTAAAAAATCTTGTTGGCACCATATTCACCCGGGAACCGAGCAGATGAAGGGCAAGATAACACTTTTCCTCCATAACCAGTTCCGTGAAATATTGATTTACCAGTTCGTACTCCTTCGTCTTTTGCATCTCCGGCACTTTTAGCCCCGGAAATGTAATGGAATGGGGATGCCTGTACAAAATCGGGACTAATGCCGCCAGTGAAAACAGCACTCCGTCCACATAGTTAATTCCTAATGCCTTTTCAATTTCTTTCAATTTTCCATAATAGTCTTTTATACTTTCCGGCTTAAAAAAACGAAATGCCCCGCTTTGAAACAGCGGAAACATCTCAGAGAAATACAGCATAAATAAAGCGCGGATGCGCACTGGATCCTCTGCAATCCGATATCCTGTCCGCGGCCGGTAATCCACCTTCAATTCATATTGTTCCAATTGTTCTGTCACAGTTTTTAAATCATGAAAAACCGTATTTCTGCTTACCTCAAAGCATTCCGCCAGTTGCTCAATGTAAACAGGTTCTTCTGAATATATAATATAGCAGATCATACCTTTGCACCGCTCCATAGGTGAAAAGATATACACCTGCTTTTCATCATCTGTCTCTAAGCAAGCCCAAATTTTCTCCCGTTCTCTATATGGCACAAACATCCCTTTTTGCCTGACGATTTCCAGTGCCGGCAGGCCTGCCTGTTCCAGCCATATATTGATTTTACTGATATCATAATAGACTGTGCGTCTGGAAACATCCAAAGTTTTTGCAAGATCATTCAGTGACATATAATCTGACTGCGTTAACAACACGGACAACAGGCTTTTGCTTCTCGCTGACATGTAAAACAACGGCATGCCAGACACCTCCTTTCGAAAACAGGATGAATCACATCTGTTTGCACACATATGATACAATTTCTGGGCTTCTAATGTAAACGGACTGGCAGTATAATAAAGCAGTCCAGATATAGTATACTATTATGCAATCCGGAATACAAGGAGGAAACGTACCATGAAAAAAAAGAACTGCTGTGCCGAATGGATTGAGGATCTGCTTGGTGCCGCAAGAGACATGGCTGGACCCCGCGCCTCTTGTCTAATGGAATGCTGTGGGAAATACTGCGCAGCCCGCCACAATATACTGGATGAGACCCTCCTGCTGCGGAATGCGTCTTCACATTGCAAATCCCGCTCAGACTATGTGGAATTTTTAAATCAAACAATGTCAATAAATGTAACTGAAGCAGCGGATGGCATCATAATACAATTTAGGAAGGACAAATGTACCTGTGAATTGGCAGATGAACTATCAAAAAATGCTGATATGTTATGTGAATGTTCAAGGGGACATGAAAAAGCAGTCTGGAGTATTTTTTTTGGCAAATCGGTTGAAGTAGAAATCGTAGAAAGCATTTTGCGCGGCGGCCATGACTGTATCCTTAAAATATACGTCTAGTTCTAGAGGGTTATATGATCCTTGGAGCATCCAACCGCAGCCTGGATGCTCCAAGTCTTCATTGTCCAAAGTTCTGCAGGGACAGCCGCATGAAACTGAAACTCCGCTGTCCGAACCAAATCTTCTGTACTCCCGAATCAGGAAGCACACCTTACCTTGCATTTCTTTTTCCAGCAGGCGATTCCATATTTGATAACCGTATCCATGCCGTCTTCTATCAGCTTTGCGGCATATTCCTTTTTTTCAATCTGTCTCAGGGCTTCTTCACAGCCCGCCTCCAGGTCTCCATTATCCGAATACTTGATCTCGATCACGATCCCTGTCTCTTTTTCTCCTCCTGCCTCCACCAGTATATCGCTGTATCCTATCCCGGATTCCGCGTTAGAACTGATTTCCCACTCTCCGCGGTGGCTTAACAAGCCTAAAAGAATACCATGGTAAAAGCAGGCACTTGAGTTCCGTCTTTCGGAACTCTTAGTGGTCGCTTTCCCTGTGGGCAAGTTTTCTTTTTTCTCTTTCTGCACTGCAGTATCCCGAATGCTGATCGTTTTCTTCAGATACATATTAAACTGCTTCTCTATGGTGTCTGCATCCGCTTTGACGAACGCATCGCAAAATGCGTCCAATTTCATTTTATCTTTTCGTGTCTCATCATGAAACCAGTCCTGTATCTGTTCAATAAATATTTTTCGTATTTCCTGATTTGGTATGACCAGTTGATATACGCCTTCTTTTGCTTTTCCGCGTTTCGTCAGATACCCGGCAGTAAAAAGGATGCTCCAAACATGATCCACACTTCTGTACAGATGATTATTATACATTTTCATTCAAACAGCAAAGGCAATTCCGACCTGTAGACAAGCATTCTCCTCTGTGGTATGATATCCCACGGAAAGGAGGTGGGCGCAGTGCCTGCTCTGGAAATTTTTTTCAACATGTTTGCAGATTCACTCAACGGCCACGCCGCATTTGCCGTCTATCTGTTCGTCATTATGGATGAGCGCGGGCAAAACCGGCTGAAAAAGCTGCCTGTCCTGCTGCTCTCTCCTCTGGCAGTCTCGTTGATTGCCACGGCCTTCTCCACAGGCACTCCCGATAACTCCATCCTCCGCTACTGCCTCTACTCCGCTCTGATCCTGCTCATGTGTACCCTGTGGGTACGGTGGGCATGGCACATCGGATTTTGGCCGGCCTTTGCCGCAGCATGCATGGCGGGTATACTCCAGGTGGCCGTGTCCTGTCTGTCCCAGATTCTTTCCCTCAGGCTCCCCATTTCCCTGGAGCATGGCCGCCACTTCGCAGTGGTAATGATTGTTTATTTTTCCGTTGTATTGAGCACCTCCGTCCTGTTGTATCGTCTGCGTTTCGGAGCCTGGTTCCGGCTGCTGCTGGAGGATGAAAGCAACCAACGCCGGACAGCCCTGCTTCTGTTTGCGCTGGAAGCCGCCATGGAGACATTCCTTCTCCTGCAGAGCGGAATCCGCTCGGACTATCTGGTGCAATATTACTTCCTGACAATGATGATGGCTGTGCTGATGGCCGGGCTGGTGGTCCATCTGGCCCAGCGGTTCGATGCCGCCCGGAAGCTGGAGGCCCAGCGGGACACCATCGCCAGGCAGCAACTCTACGAGCAGGATCTGGAATCCATCCGCCAGGAGGTGCGCAGATTCCGCCACGACTATAAAAATCTGCTGTCGGGTCTGTCAGAGGCAGCAGCCGGCGGAGAACTGGATCAGCTTCGTACTTCCCTGTCCGAGCTGGATACAGATTTCGATAGACGCATCGGAGAAAAAATCCAGGTCTCAGTCCAGATCGGCAATCTGCTCATTCCCCAGGTAAGGAGCCTTCTGCTGTCCAAGCTGGCAGCTATGGGCGGGAAAGGGATCGACTGCCGTATGGAGGTTCTCTATCCTGTAAAAAAGGTGGGGATTGATGTGTGGGATTTCGTGCGCTGCCTGGGCATTCTCCTGGACAACGCTGCCGAAGGAGCTTTGGAGACAGAAGCGCCTTGGGTAGAGATCCTCCTGCTTGCCCGGGAGGAAGAACTGTCCCTGCGGGTGTCCAATCCCTACGCCGGAACCATTGAGCCTGATAAAATCTGGGAAGAATCCTTCTCTACCAAAGGGGCGGGCCGGGGACTGGGTCTTCCCAATTATCAGCGTATTTTATCCGAATATCCCAATACAGCGACCTCCACCGGTTGGGCAGGAGGGGTGTTTGTCCAGGAACTGACCATAGGAGGAGCACTATGATTTCTATTTACATCTGCGATGATGAGGAAACTGTCCGCCACCAGATCAAGACCGCCCTGGAATGGAAAATCTTGATGGAAGACTATGACATGAAGGTCATATGCACTGCGGCAGCCCAGGAACTGTTCGATATCTTGGAGGATAACCGCCGGAGCATCTACTTCCTGGATGTGGATCTGAAGGATGAAGCATGGGACGGCTTCACTCTGGGGCAGGAACTGCGGCGTCGGGATCCCCATGGCACACTGATCTATATCACCGGCTACGGCGATCTGGCGTGGAAGACCTTCCAATACCATCTGGAAGCATTTGACTATATCGTGAAAGACAAAGAGCAGACCGGCCCCTTCGCCGCCCGCTGCCTGGACGCTGTCCATGCCCGTCTGCAGGACGAATGCCGGGATCCGGCGGAAATATTTTCCCTGCGGTCGGGGGACGAAACCCGGTACATCTCCCTGGAGGATATCCTGTTCTTCGAGACCGCGCCCAAAGCGCACCACGTTTTCCTGCACACAGCGGACAGCCGGGTAGATTTTGTGGGCAGTCTGAATGAGCTGGAAGTCAGATTGGGCGAGCGGTTCATTCGAGTACACCGGGCTTATCTGGCGGCGTGGGATAAGATCGAAGCAGTGGACTGGAAGAAAAACAAGATCCGGGTAGGTGGACGGGAATGCCTGCTGTCCCGGACCGGGAAGGCGGCATTGAAAAAGAGAGGGGGAGAGGGCCTGTGAAGCTCTCTCCCTTATATTTTACCGTTTAGGAACATTTTGGACTGTTTAGGAAACCTGACCCACAAATGGATTGGGCCCTGCTATACTTCCTCTGGCAGACAGGATTAAAAACAGTAGTAGAAAGGAGCGTGAGCATATGGCAAAGCAAAAAGAGCGCTTTGTGGAGGTTTACTCCCAGGGACTCACCAACGTGGAAAAGATCATCGTGGATACCCAAACCGGCGTGAATTACTTACTGGCCGCTTCCACTCTGACGGCAGGCTGCGGAATGAGCGTCCTGGTAGACGCAGACGGCAAGCCCATCGTCACCCCTATGGATTGATGCAGGTTCAACGAACACAGTATTATATTGATTTTATCTTGTCCGAAACATCAGGCAGTCTTTCTATATGACCTGCCTGATGTTTTGAGTCTGCTATTTTTTAATCCCAGATAATGAACTTCATGAATCTTTTTGCCGCATTAAACACTTTTGCGGACAAATATGCCTTTACCAGTTTTTTCTTGGAATAGCACCAGACCGGATTTTCTTTTGTTTTATCTGTCAGGAATCTGGTAAAGAACTGTTCCCAACTGGCATATTCACTACTGTCGATATGTTCTTCCGGCTGCTGAAGGATTGATGTACTATTGATATCTGGAATCACATTTATTGAAAGCAGCATCCATTCAAAAGACTCCGGCGCATATAGAACAATATTATTTTCTGCAGATAAGCATTCACTTACATCTTTCATTTCCGAGCCAAAAGCCGCCCCGTCAACTATGATCAGCTTCTTTCCTGGAATGCTTTTACTGTCAGTTATTTTTTTCATTATATTGGATTTTCCATTTGCCGAAACACATTCTATATGTTTTTGTTTGGACAATTCTGTAAAAAACTGATAGCCGCTGTTCGAATCTTCTGTAATCACAAATTTCGGATCAATCCCTTCTTTCTCAGATAGTTCCCCATATAAATGATAGATCTCATTATATTTTTGTTTTACCTCATGAAATTTACCTGACTTACGAAATCCATAAATTTCCTGAATACTATATGGAAGCATGGGAAGCTTCTCTCGGGTCGCAAAAACAAAATAATTATCTGATGCCTGCACAAGCTCCGCAAATCTTTTTGAAGTAAGAAAACGATTCCCTTCATCTATAAATATAATACTTTTCGATATTTCACTCAGTTGATGCTCCCAGTCTTCATCGTCCAAAGTTCTGCAGGGACAGCCGCATGAAAGTGAAACGCCGCTGTCCGAACCAAATCTTCTGTACTCACGAATCAGATCAATCAATACCGTTTTTCCAGAACCGCTGTCTCCTGTAAAAATCGTAATGTTTCTTTTTATCCGGAAGTCGTATTTCACCTTCCTGGTTTCTACAATTACCCTGTACGCACCTTTCATTTTTCGCTACTCCTGCCCCATTTCGTTTAAGTATTTACTGGCTACAGGAATCAGTTCTTTCATAGAATGTACGATTTCCCCGCCGTTTTTTATTTTTATTTCAAATACTGTGTCCTTCCCAAATCCCATCATATGTCTGAGATTGATTGTCAGATCCTTTTTCTTCCCTATTTCCAATATCCATTTTGCACAGTTATCTCCACAGGTTGACGCATTGAATATTTTATCTGATTCATTCAGCATCAATAATAATGTTTTCACGCCCCCTGATAACCGCTCAGGCGGAATTTGTCCCAGAACCGGGCTGTTGATGCACTCTCCGCTCAAAACTTCTGAATCATCAACATCCTGGATCATCTCTTTTGCAAGTTCGGAATCAAACCACTCCGGCTCATACGTATTTTTAAAATAAACGCTTGTATTATAAATGCTGTTCTCAACATCCCCATAAATGATTGTAAGCATAAGATACCTCCTCATTTTTTCACAATGATAGCGATTCTGTACGAACCTGTAACCACAATGCTTTTATGTGCATCCTCCTGACCGATCAGCGTAGTATTCAGCTGGGATGTGACACGGAACCACTACGCTTCAATCGTAACCTCCCCAAATGCTTTCAAAAACTGCTTCCTCCCATACCCTGCAAACTCCACTTCCACCGTCATCTCATCTTCCGACACCAGGATCCCCTCCCCGTACTTCGGGTGTCTCGCGCGCTTCACGGCTGTTTTCTTCTCTTCCTCCCGCTCTCTTTTTTCCCGGATCTGTTCCTGAACCTCCCGGCGGAGCTGCTGCAGATTGCTCCTCTTCTCCCCCTCACTGCGCAGCTCCTCCCACTCCAGAAGGTGGGGCGGGAGCATCCGCAGATACCGGCTGTATTCCCCGGAAACTCTGGGCTCCCCCGGGTTGGTATAGTAGGACAGTTCCAGTTCATCCTTCGCTCGGGTGATCCCCACGAAGAACAGTCTCCGCTCCTCTTCCTCCTGCTCCATACTCTGGCTGTGAAGCGGGATCAGTCCCTGGTTCATCCCGATCAGGAATACAATCTCAAATTCCAGCCCTTTTGATGCATGCAGCGTCATCAGCTTCACAGTATCTCTTGGAAAAATACCATTCCCGATTTTGGCAACTTCCCTGGCGATCCCGTCTCCAGCTGCTCCATCACCGTTTCCGATCGCAGCGCTGAACACGGTTCCGTCATGGTTTCCTATAAAATCACTCTCTTCCACTTCTCCGTCCCCGCTCAGCAGATTCACCCCATACAGCGCCGACCGATTCACAAATTCCCTGCTTCCATCAATCAGTCCGCAGTCCTTTTCTCCGCAATATCGGCAGATTTTTTCCAGAAGCTTTAACACCAGCTTTTCATCCTCGTAATAGGAGGATGCCGTCGGATGCAGCGCTTCCTTCAATCCAAAAAACGCAAATATCTCCGCAGCCCCGGGAACCTTTTCCTTTTTCTTCCACTCTTCCTGCCCCTGAAACTCCATCATCCTCCGGTACAGCAGAACACTGTCCCGCTTTTGTTCCTGAATGGTCTTCTTCGCTTTCGCCCGGGTACATTTCTCCCCGTACTGCGGATCGGCAAGTACATCTATCCCCACCTGCTCATCCGCAGGATTGACAGAAAACCGCAGCACCTTGATCAGCCAGTCCAGTACCGGGATATCCCTGATTGTCTTCCGTACAGATACTTCATAGGGGATCTGCTGCCTCTCAAATACCTTTTCCAAAATCTCCGACTGCTTCTGCAGCCGGTAAAATACTGCGATCTCACCGTATGCCCTGCCGCCGTCATGAAGCGCGTGGATCCGCTCCGCCAGGTATTCCGCCTCCTGAAATGGATCATAGTGGTTCTTTACCATGATCTTCCCCCCTGTCTCCCGGCTGCTCTGGATTCCCGTACCGGACTGCTGGAATCGGTTTGCCGCTTCCAGGATGGACGCACTGGAACGGTAATTGACAGGAAGGGACAGCTCCTTTGCCTGAAAACGGTGTTTCAGAAGATAGAACATATTCTCCCCCGTTCCCCGCCAGCTGTAGATCACCTGATTCGGATCGCCCACCGCAAACAATCTGGTATCCTTGCCTTTCAGTGCTTCCAGAAATTCAATCTGCAGCGCATCGCTGTCCTGTACCTCATCCACGATAATCCATTGCGGATGCCAGGGCAATGCCGGATTTTCCCCATATTCCCCCGGCAATTCCTTTGTCCGGCCTTCCCTGGTATATGACATTTCCTTTTCTGATACAGGATTCCCCGTTCTCCCGACCAGCAGCAGTTCCGTACACACCCGCAGCAAATCGGAAAAAGACATTTTATTCTGCTGCTTCTTTTCCGCTTCCAGCAGCGGATACAGCAAAAACAGATCGTCCTTATATCTGCTGCTTTCCTTACCCCGCAGATATCCCTGATACTCCTGCTCCAGGCGTTTTTTCAATCGGTTCTTATACTTCACCTTCAGCTTTTGCGCCGTGATCACCTCCGCCGCCAGATCCGCCTCTTCATCCGGACTGATCACGGTGAACTCCCGATTCCATCCCATCTGCTCCACGGGAAGCTGATTTTTCAGCAAATGCAACGCCACACTGTGAAATGTACCGAATCCCCGCACCTGCTCCCTGGACAGATCGGCTTCCCTTTCTCTCAGCCTGCTGATGATCTCATCCGCCGCCTTATTGGTAAACGTCAGAACAACCATCTCTTCTAACGGAACCGACTTTTCATAATGCAGATACAGGATTTTCGCGATCAGCACCGTAGTCTTCCCGCTGCCCACATTGGCATTCACCACACAGGCCGGCGACTCATCCAGCACCGCCTCCATCTGATATGGATTCAGATGCTTCCACTCTTCTTTAAAATCTGTCTTCATCACTTCTCGATTCTTTCTTTTTCTGCATCAACAGCCAAGAAATCTTCCATGCGTGCGTTCATGCCGATCCCCGGCACAAACATTCATGAAAATTTTGCTGTTGAACTTTTTCAATCATATTTTCGTATAATGTCTCTGCAGCTTTTCCTTTCGCTTTTTGTTCTCTTCTGTATTCTCCTCCGCAGTCACTTCCACCTTCATATCAAGAGGACACTGTGCATGCCTGCGCAGTATGTTTTCTATCTCCCGCATATTTTCTGGTTCCTGCAGCCATGTTTTATAGAATGCGCTCTCAACTGTCAGCACCAGGCAATGCGCGGACACTTCCACACGTTTTACGGTCTGCAGGAAGGCCGCGCCGCCTTCTCCATTTTGCACCGCATTTTCGCAAAGCTCTGCCCATTGTTCCGGCAATCTTGAAAATGCATATTCTTTTCGAACGATCGGCCGCTCCTTCTCCGCATATTTCCCGCCGTATTGAGGCGGTTCGCTCTTTTCTTTCAGATTTTTCAGCCCCCACAGTACCATGTTCTTATCCAGGCTGTAATCCCCCACGCAGGCAGGACAGCCATTTTCACAGGCGCACCCGCTGACCATGCGGATGGCGTTGTCTATGATCTGCGGCACCAGGTCATAAATTTTCTCCGAATACCCCAGGCCGCCCTCATACCTGTCATAGATATACAGCGCGACCTGCTGCCCGAACGCATTTGTCTCCTGGGAATATACCGGGCCGGACGGATATCCCTCCTCAGATTCCTCCTTCAAAGTCATACTCTCATTTCCCAGACTCGCTGCTTCTTCCAGCGCACGTTCATCTCCGGCATTCCCGGAATCCTCCCGGAGCATCACGCCGCCGGAGATCACCGCATCAATATCCTCCCGCGCCGTCATTGTGACCATCATAGCCGCATTTTTTATGGCATGGGAAATGCCTTCAAAATGGTCATTCAGCACCAGTTCCCCTGCCGCGTTCGGCAGCAGCAGACTGTGATACACTTCGATCACATTCTGAGGGATCTCCATCCAGGTGCTCTCGGTATCATAATCCTTCTGCAGAGTCTCCGGAAGCTGCACATATCCCAGGTTCTGATGATTATGGAACTGCAGCTTCTTGAACATGTAGATCATTTCATTGATATTAATGTCCCCAAAATGCACCCGTGTCCGCCCAAACTCCGTCTCTTCAAATACCTGCAGGATCTTCGTATCCATTTCCCCGGCCGGAACCGTATAGTAATTTCCGGAAAATGGGACAGCAACCGCGGTCCGACTGACCAGATCCAGCCTCAGCACTTCGTAAAGCGCTCCTTCATGCATATAGACCGCTCCCGGATGCAGTTCGTGATAGGCCTGGGATTCGTCCATCTCCGTGATCACTCTTGAACCGGATGGCTCCTGGATCCGCTGTCCGGATTCCCCGCTTTCATCCAGGATCAGCTTAAACCGCGTCTGATCCATATTCCGCAGGCTGTAATCCCCTGCTGGAAATGCCGGCCCGGCCCAGACGAAGCGCCCGGAAATGGATTTTACTTCTTCCGCATTCAGCAGCACCGGAAGGATCTCCCCCAGGTCCGGAAACAATCCGATATCATCCATCGTCAGCGGCATTTCCGCCGCAGCCGCCCGGACGTGGGACAGCTCGATCAGCAGATTGTTCGGATCTACAATGGCATTTTCGCTCTGCATGGAAAAGAGCCATTCCGGATCGACCGCAATATACTGATCAAAGGGCTGGTTCGCAAGGATCAGATAATTGACGCACTTTTCCCCGTTTCTCCCGGCCCGCCCGGTCTGCTGCCAGAAGGAAGCCCGGGTTCCCGGATAGCCTGCAAGCACCGTGGAATCCAGCTTTCCAATGTCGATCCCCAGCTCCAGCGCATTGGTCGAGACCAGTCCGGACAGCTCCCCTTCCAGCATCTTCCGCTCAATTTCCTTTCGTTCCAGCGGCGTATATCCGCCCCGGTAGCCTGCGATCCGGCTGCTTCCTCCGTTCCCTAAAAATGCGGCCATATCCAGCTTGTCCCTGGTTTCCTTTAAAATGACCTCCACATTTCTCCGTGATCTCGCAAATGCAATGAAATTCCGCTCGTTTTCCACCAACCGGCAGACCACCTCCGACGCAATGGAGGAAGCCGACTTTCTCCCGTATATCTTGTCATGGGAACCCTTGATCAGGGGAGGCTGAATGATCCGGTATTCCTTTTCCGGAGCCGGAGAACCATCCTGATCGATCAGCACAAACGAGGCCCCGCAGATCAGTTCCGCCAGCTCCACCGGATTTGCAATGGTGGCCGAACTGCACAGAAACTGCGGCGCGGACTGATAATAATTGCAGATCCGTTTCATACGGCGGAAGAGATTGGTCAGGTGCGCGCCGAAGGCACCCCGGTAGCTGTGCAGTTCATCGATCACTATGTATTTCAGATTGGAAAAAATAAAATCGAATCCGTATTTGCTGTGGTTTGGAAGAAACGCAGAGTTCAGCATTTCCGGATTGGTCAGGATGATATTGGCGCTTTTGCGGATGCGGATGCGCTCTGCCGGCGCGGTGTCGCCGTCGTATACCCCGGCCGAGATCCGCCCCGGTCCAAAATATTCCAGAATCGGCTGTATCGCGCGGTACTGGTCGCTGGCAAGCGCCTTGGTGGGATAGATAAACACCGCTCTTGTCAGCGGGTTTTCCAGGATCCGCTGCAGAACCGGCAGGAGGAAGCTGAGTGTCTTGCCGCTGGCGGTTGAGGTTGTGATAACCGCGTTTGCGCCGCCCATAGCTGTCTCATACATTTCCGCCTGATGGGTATAGAGCCGGGGGATGCCGCGTGTATTCAGATATTCTCGAATCTCCCTGCACAGAGAATCCGGAAATTCTGCATAAGCGGCAGATTTTTCCGGAATGATCTTTCTGTAGATTGTCAGGTTGTCCATCACTATTCCTCCCCTTATTCTCACCCAACGTCATTTCACAATTCCCTGTTCTACCGGTGCAATCGGATATTTCCCATAGTCTTTATCCTTATTCCATTCTTCTATGGAAACAACATCCAGCTTTTCTATCAGCTTTCTGCCATTTCCTATCTTCTCCTGGAGGGCAAACGGCAATTCCAGCTTCAACCTGTTACGCAGCCTTTTACGCATTGTTACATCTCCATTTGGAAATTCCAGAATATAAACATACGATACCGGCTTTGTCTTATCCAACAGCCTCAAATAATGCAGCGAATCATAAAATTTCCGTATGGCAACAGAAACCTTTTTATCCTCCATTGGATTAAATGCTCCCGGATTC
Source organism: uncultured Lachnospiraceae bacterium (assembly GCA_949893755.1). Lineage (GTDB taxonomy): Bacteria > Bacillota > Clostridia > Lachnospirales > Lachnospiraceae > Schaedlerella. Next base: position 17,248 of record CATLCV010000001.1, read on the forward strand.
ACCGCTCCCGAAATATTCGCATTTTTATATTCTACTAAAAGAATCTCTGTGCTGTTTTCAATCACAAAATCCACATCATTGATATGTAAACCTGCTTCGTAATAATCTCCGTGCATCTGATCGGAAGCCCATACAGCATCGGTACAGTCAATGCCGTATACGCCATTCTCTTCCACAAATATTTTCGACATAATATCCTCACTGTTCATACACTTCATCCAGAAGCTTATTGTCGGCAATCATAATATGATTCGGTTCCAGTTCTTCCATTTTATATGCCGATCTGCTGTATATCTCATTTCCATATTTTGCCTGCTCAGGGTATAATTTCTGCAGTGCACTGGGCAATTCCGAACTTCCTCTATACAGATTATGGAACATAACCTGTTCTTTTTCCGTGCGCCGGATTTCCAAATATTTTGCAAAATTGTAATTATGCGTTGCCGCAAAAATCTGAACTCCATTCTTCTGTAATTCCAATAATATTTCAGCAACAAGCGGGTACAATTCCGGATTCAGGTTTGCCTCCGGTTCGTCCCACAGAAGAACTGTACCGCTTTCCAACAGGCCGTTCCGGATCAGCTTCCATAAGAGGCCTAGTTTCCGCAGTCCCTCTGCTTCAAGAGAAAAATCAATCTTTCTCCCATCCTTTTTTACCACATAGAAGTAATCCTCTTCCAGAATCACCGTACCGTCAATCGCATCACTTATTTTATTCAGGATGCCGCTCATAGCAGCCGGAATTTCTCGTGTTTCCGGCAGTGATGCATTTACAATAATGTCAACCTGTGTACCGTCAAAGGGCATACTGTATTTTTGATTCATAGCCAGAAAGCCTTTGGAATGGGAAAGCATTTCCGTTGTCGGGATAAATACGGATTGGATATTGAGTCCCAGCCATTCGTCATAATGGAAAATCCCGTTATGAGAAAGGCTGTCCTCAAAACTGTGCTCTCCGTCAGAAATCTTATAATAACAAAAATCTTCCTTATTCGTCGTGTTCTTTAATGCTTCGTTATCTTTCAGTTTATCTGAGAAAAAATGCAGCAAACGATTTGTCTTTCTTTCATCCGTCTGTTCATTGGACCACTGGGTGGCTGCATAGATCATCTTAAGCAATGTGGTCTTTCCCACTCCATTTTCGCCGATCAAAACATTGATTCCATCACAAAATTCCAGTTGGAATGCATCGCGGAGCACATCCCCTGCTTTTATTCCGGTCTTGCAATCATCATTCTGATTTCTCCACTGCCGTCTAAATACCATAACATTCATGACTTCGATTGACTTAATTGCCATATATACCAGCCTCCATCTGTTTCCCAGAAACTGTTGGGAAATATCTTAATATCTGTGTAAATACATTGCTGTTCACACAGTGTCGTACACTCGCTGCACGGCATCCGGCCAGAGTGTAAACAGTAACGTAAATACGGAGCAGATATTAAAATTATATCATATGCCTTCCCGCTTGTGTGAAAATATTTTGTCATTCAGAAAAAGTTCATCTGCCCTCTCCGCCCCATCACTGTATTGACCAGATGCCATACAGCGAATGCACGGCACCATATGAACAGACGCCCATATGTTTCAGTGTTTCTGCGGGAACTCCCCGTCCACCGCCGTCTGCGCCGGCCCGTCGATCAGCCTTCCCCGATAGTCAAACCTGGATCCATGGCACGGACAGTCCCAGCTCTTCTCATCCGGGTTCCAGGTAAGCTGACAGCCCATGTGGGGACATTTTACGGACACTGCAAATACCTGACCATCCTCCGCTTTATAGACTCCAGCCTTTTCCCCGTGGTACTCTACCACCCCGCCGTGTCCCGGTTTTAACTGGTCCAGCTTTTCCTTCGGAGGAATCCATTTTTGTTTCAATAAATTCGCTGCCGCATAGGTTCCTTCCGTAAGAAATGGTTTCGCGGACGTCACAGGATGGAGCCTCTGGGGAGAAAATACCTCCCCGCATGGATTTTCCCGTCCGCAGATCTGATCTGTGAGCAGCACGGCGGCGGCCATAGACGAAGTCATCCCCCACTTTCCGAATCCCGTTGCCACAAACCAGTCCTCCGTCTTCCTTCCAAACTGTCCGATATAGGGAATCCCGTCCAATGTCATACAGTCCTGCGCGGACCATGGGATCACATTTTCTTCTTTGTTCCAGCACTTTTCCGGCCAATACATTTCCGCCTGATGCAGCAGAAATTCATACTGCCCTCCCATGGGATTTTCCCCGGTCCTGTGGTTTCCGCCTCCCAGCAGCAGCATGTCTCCGGCAGGCCGGAAGGACAGCCCGTCCCGGTCAATGCCGAGGTACATCCCGTGCAGGGTCTGCGCCTCTTTCAATGCCAGAACATAACTCCGTTCCTGGTGCATCCGAAGGAAATAATACCCGGGCCGGTTGACAAACGGATAATGGCAGGCGAATACTACCTTTTCCGCCTCCACGGTCCCCCTGCTTGTTGTCAAAAGGTGGGGCTTCATCCGCAGCACCTTTGTTTTCTCATAGACCTGGATATTTTCCGCAATGGCCTGCAGAAATTTCAGCGGATGAAAGCATGCCTGATCATAACAGAACAACGCTTCCTCCACTGCAAACGGGAGCTCTGTCCTTTTTTTCAGTTCTACCGGCAGCCCCAGCTCCTTTGCCGCATAGTATTCGTCCCGCAGCGTCCTGCCGTTTTCCTTCGTATACAGACAGGCAGGACATTCCTCCCAGTCGCAGTCGATCTTATATTTATCAATCAGGATCTTGTACCGCCTGATCGCCTCCTGATTGATCTTCGCGTATTGCTCCGCCTGTTTTTTGCCCGCGCATTTCATAAGCTTCTGGTAGATCAGGCCGTGCTGTGACGTCACCTTTGCCGTTGTATGCCCGGTCTGTCCGCTCCCGATCCGGTCCGCCTCCAGAACGACGCACTGCCGCCCGCTCTGCTCCAGAAAATGAGCCGTCAGTATCCCGGCCAGCCCGCCTCCTACGATTGCAATATCCGTGCTGATATTTCCAGGCAGCTCCGGCCTCGCCGGTATGGCTGTGGACCGCTGCCAGATTGATTCCCTATGCATGCCGCTGCACCTCTCTTATATGATCGTCTGTTGCCGTCTTCTATTTGGAACTGCCAGCCTCACAATAGTATAAAAGATCGGCTGACAGCCTTTCCGTTTAGCATGCGCGGATTTCCATAAAATATGTCACTGAAACTGTAAAAATTCCGCCTGTATGGTTGAATGTGCCAACAGGATCGTGCCATATGACACAGGAATATCCATTCGTAAACACTGTGAAATTCCTTGTTGAAATCCTGTGAACAGCTGTACTATAATCTAAGAGGAGCATTGCTGATCTAAGTGCAAAGCAGCATAATTAAGCGGCTATGCGCAGTCCATACAAAAAAACAGGGAGCTGAACCATGATAAACTATACATTTGCCAGAGAAATTTTTGAATCCTACTTAAATGATTATGACCGCACAGATGACAAGGTCCGTTTAAAGATCATCCATACCTACGGCGTTGTGGGGCAGGCCGCGGGTATTGCCCGGCGGATGCGGCTTTCCGATGAAGATACAGAACTGGCGAAGCTGATCGCCCTCCTCCATGATCTGGGCCGTTTTGAACAGCTTCGGCGTTTTGACAGCTTCGAGCCTGATACGATGGATCATGCGGCCTATGGAGTGCAGGTGCTCTTTGAGGAACACAGGATCCGAAAATTCCTGCCGGAAAACACCTGGGACCCCATTATCCGTACCGCCATTGCAAAGCACAGCGATTACTGCCTGTCCGGTGTGACCGATACCAGGACTCTGCTCCACGCCCAGATCATCCGTGACGCAGACAAGCTGGACAACTGCCGGGTAAAGCTGGCCGATGCCACGGAAACATTTCTCGGGGCTTCCCCGGAAGAAATCGGGGCACAGGAGATCTCTCCCGCGATCTATGCTTCTATATTCCGAAACCAGTGCATCCTCTCCGCAGACCGCAAGACTCTGATGGATTATTGGGTCTCGTATATTGCCTATTTTTTTGATATTAACTTTCGGGAAAGTATGGATATCATTGTAGAAAATGATTATATCTCCAGGATCATCCGACGGATTCCCTATTCGAATCCGAACACGGCGAAGCAGATGAATGAGATTGAACATTATGTAAAAAACTATGCGGAAAGATTTTCCTAACCTGGAGGAACCAGAAAAGCTCTTGAAAAGATTTCCAACTGCAGGGTTGGAAATTTTTTTTGCCGCTTTGTGCAAGAAATTGCTTCTAAATTTAAACTGCGCTTTCGTCACGTATAGGAACGGTGTTCCGAATATCAGCATATCCGGAACACCTCATGATCAAAAAAATATGGAAATCATCGGATCTCCCCACAGAACTGCAGCAGCCATGCCCGCACACAGGAACGGCCCGAAAGCGATCCGGGTCTTTCGGTCTGCTTTTTTTATGAACAGCAGCCAGCTCCCATACGCCGCCCCCAAAAATACCGCAATTCCCAGTGCCAGCAAGCTGTATCTCCACCCAAGGAATGCACCGCAGGCCGCCATGAGCTTTATATCCCCTCCGCCGAAAGCTCCCGGTACACACAATGTAAGCACCAGAAGCAAAAGGCTGGCGGAACACATGCCAAACAGCCGGTCCGGCAATCCGATCTCCGGAAAAAGAGGAATGGAAAACAGACTGACACCCAATACGGCAAGCACAAGCTTATCCGGGATTGTCCTTGTTTTTCCATCGGTCCATGCCGCTGCCGTCAGCACACCAAAAAACAGACACAGTATCGCGGCTCTTCCCGCAGGATTCCATCGCTGTACAAACAGATCTGAATTTAAAATAAAATGATTGATCAAACGTAATTCTCCCTAAGCTTTCCAAAATCATTCCGCCAGCGTCCGGAACAGCCCCTTCACAGTCGGATAGATCTGACGGAACTTCTGGTACCGCTCCTCATACTTCGCCACAAGCTCCGCCTCCGGCTCCACGGTATCTACCACCTTCACAAGCTTCTCTGCCGCTTCCTCCACACTGCTGTATTCTCCGCAGCCCACCGCAGCCAGGATTGCGCCGCCGTATCCCGGGCCTTCCTCGCTTTCGATCACATCCACCTTCAGATTCATCACATTTGCAATGATCTTCTTCCAAAGCGGACTCTTTGCGCCGCCGCCACAGATCTTGGTGCGCTCGATCCGAATCCCCAGGCTCCGGGCTACCTCCAGAGAATCCCTCAGTCCGAATGCCACGCCTTCCAGAACCGCCTGAGTCATATCCTCCCTGGTGGTATCCATGGTCATTCCGATAAAGGTTGCCCTTGCCTGCGGGTCATTATGCGGGGAGCGTTCTCCCATCAGATAAGGCAGATAGAACACCTGGTTCTCTCCCAGCTTTTGGATCGCTTCCTGCTCTTTTGCGTACTCCGCGGTCTTCAGGATCTCATCCATCCACCACTTGTTGCAGGACGCCGCACTCAGCATACAGCCCATCAGATGATAATGTCCGTCCGCATGGTCGAAGGAATGAAGCGCATTGTTGGCATCCACTCCGAAGGACTTGCTGGAAATAAAGATGGTTCCGGAGGTTCCCAGAGAAATGTTGCACATCCCATCGCCCACGGTTCCCGTTCCTACGGCTGCAGCCGCATTGTCTCCGGCTCCGGCAATGACCTTCACCTGCCCCGGCAGACCGAGTTCCTTGGCAAGCTCCTCCTTTACCGTGCCGACCGCTTCATAGCTTTCAAACAGCTTCGGAAGCTGTGCCTCCGTGATTCCGCAGATCTCCATCATTTCTTTTGACCAGCAGCGGTTCTTCACATCCAGAAGCAGCATGCCGGAGGCATCGGAATAATCCGTGCAATGTACGCCGCTCAGCCGATAGGCAAGATAATCCTTGGGCAGCATGATCTTTACGATCTTTGCAAAATTTTCCGGTTCCTTTTCCTTCATCCAGAGGATCTTCGGCGCCGTAAATCCTGCAAATGCGATATTTGCCGTATATTCCGACAGCTTCTCTTTTCCGATCACCTCATTCAGGTAATCTGTTTCCTTTCCCGTCCGTCCGTCATTCCAGAGGATTGCCGGGCGGATGACCTGATCCTGCGCATCCAATACGACCAGCCCGTGCATCTGTCCGCCGAAGCTGATGCCTGCGATCTGGCTTTTATCGCAGTCCTGGATCAGTTCCTTGATTCCGCTGACAGACTGTGCATACCAGTCCTCCGGATTCTGCTCCGACCAGCCCGGATGCGGAAAATACAGCGGATACTCCTTCGAAACGATATTGTGGATCTTTCCCTTTTCATCCATGAGAAGCAGCTTCACAGCCGAGGTGCCAAGATCTACTCCGATATATAACATCTGTTTTTCCTCTCTTTCTCCTGAACAGGCCGGATGCTCCAGGGAGCCTCCGACCTGCTCATCCATTCTCAAAATCTATTCTGTCCTGCTTCTTATTTCCACGGATTCTCTGTCGGATAGCGTACTCCTGCAGGCTGGTTATATCCAATCTCTTCTACCGGTACCCCGATATACTTGAATACCTCAAACAATGCTTTTCCATAGTTGCCGAATGCCACCGCGCCATGGTGCGGATAATTGCCCTCGATCAGGACATGGCGGTAGAATCTGCCCATCTCCGGGATCGCGAATACACCGATGGCGCCGAAGGAGCGGCTGGCTACCGGAAGCACCTCGCCCTGTGCAATGTATGCACGCAGCTTGTTGTCCGCAGTGCTCTGCAGGCGGTAGAACGTGATATCGCCGGGCTTGATATCGCCTTCCAGAGTTCCCTGCGTCACTTCCTCCGGAAGAGACCTTGCCATGATGAGCTGGTATCTCATCTCACAGAAGGACAGCTTGCTGGATGCCGTGTTGCCGCAGTGGAAGCCCATGAAGGTATCCTTGTGGGTGTAGGAATACTTTCCTTCAATCTCTTCCTTGTACATATCTGCCGGAACGTTGTTGTTGATATCCAGTAGCGTTACCGCATCCTGGCTGACTACGGTTCCGATAAATTCACTCAGTGCCCCGTAAATGTCTACCTCGCAGGATACCGGGATCCCCTGTGCGGTCAGGCGGCTGTTCACATAGCAGGGTACGAATCCGAACTGGGTCTGGAACGCCGGCCAGCACTTGCCTGCGATCGCCACATATTTGCGGTAGCCCTTGTGGTCCTCAATCCAGTCCTTCAATGTGATCTCATACTGCGCCAGCTTTGCCAGGATCTCCGGCTTCTTATTGCCTGCGCCCAGCTCTTCTTCCATTTCCTTTACAACAGCCGGAATCCTTTCGTCTCCCGCATGCTTATTAAATGCTTCAAACAGATCCAGCTCGGAATTTTCCTCGATCTCCACGCCCAGGTTGTAAAGCTGCTGGATCGGAGCGTTGCATGCCAGGAAATTCAGCGGACGGGGTCCGAAGCTGATGATCTTTAAGCTGCTCAGCCCGATGACCGCTCTTGCAACAGGACGGAATTCCGCGATCATATCCGCGCATTCCTCCGCAGTCCCGATGGGATATTCCGGAATATACGCTTTTACACCGCGCAGCTTCAGATTGTAGCTGGCATTGAGCATACCGCAGTAAGCATCCCCTCTTCCCTGGATCAGGTTGCTCCCTGTCTCCTCCGCAGCGGCTACAAACATCTTCGGTCCGTCAAAATGCTTTGCAAGCAGAGTCTCGGAAATCTCCGGCCCGAAGTTTCCAAGGTATACTACCAGCGCGTTGCAGCCTGCTTTTTTGATATCCTCCAGAGCCTGTACCATATGGATCTCACTCTCCACGATACAGATCGGACATTCATAGATATCCTCTTCCCCATATTTTGCCTTATAAGCCTTCATCAAGGCTTCCCTTCTGGATACGGAGAGGCTCTCCGGGAAACAATCTCTGCTCACTGCTACAACACCGATTTTCAATTCTGGCATATTCTTCATAATATGTACTCACCTTTCTTTTTTATTGATATCTGCCCGAAACCGCCCATACACAGCTTCCTGGCTGCTCTGAACAGCTGCGGCAGCTCACCATACAGTCACAAAAACAACATCCGATCTCTCATACCCGAGGGCACCCCATTATGGCCATCCGGCCGGTTCACAAGGTATCCTCCCCTACACAATACTGATATTCTCACCCTTCAGCCCGCAGAATGCTCCTTCAATCCCGGCTTCCGAATGTGCGATCAGCCATTTATTCTTTGCCGTGATCAGCCGGTCTTCCCCTGACTCTCCAATCGGGAAGGTCAGTTCTGTATTGGTCCCTGCCGGAAGGATCACCACGCAGCGGAATCCCCCTTCCGCCGCCGTACAGGGCGCATAATGCAGGGTCGTGGCATACATCTCCACTGCCGTACCCGCAGGTACAAAAAATGCCTCCGCCAAAGAAGTCTCATACGTATAGTCCGCCTGGATATCCTGCTGCGCACCTAAGAGCAGGATCATATCTGTCACTGCGATGTTGACCTCACTGGAACGGTGATATTCCAAAGCATTGAGCTTATGATTATCCCCGTTGCAGTATCCGATCTGGATGGGCAGTCCGCCAAAGGCACGGTTCCGAAAGCTCTCTGCTTCCGGCAGCGCTTCCAGTTCTTCCACGGACGGAACGTAGATCACTTCTTTCGGCAGAGGCGTATGCTCCATCTCTTTCAGAATCCTGGCAAGGTCATAGCCTTCCAGAACCTTTCCATACCTGCCAAAGGAATGGTCTGTTACTTTCTGAATGTTCATCATGGTTCCTCCTTGTATTTTTGTCAGTTTTCACTTCTATGAAACCATAATAACAGCTTTTTTTATACTTATCCACCAATAACTTAGCTAATCCATGTCACTTTCTTGTCTTTTTGTTACATGTCACACCTGGTCAGGGTGTGACATGTGGCTTTTTTTCTCTCTCTGCATACCACGGTACTCGCTGGGCAGCATCCCATACTTCTTCTGAAATGCCTTGGCCAGAGCCTTGCTGTTCGGAAATCCGTTGTTCATCGCGGTCTCGCTGATGGTATGCTCCGTATTGGCAAGCTCCTGAAACGCACGCTCCACACGGATGCTCTGCAGATATGACTTGTAATTGATGCCCGCGTATTTTTGGAACATCCGCGACAGATAGGTGGGAGAATATCCAAAAATCTCCGCCAGCGCTTCCAGAGATAATTCCGACGCATAGTTTTCCTTGATGTAATCCGCGATCAGTGACAGACGGTTCAGCTTCTTGTGCCATTTCACCATATCCGGCGTCACATCGGTCTCCCGGTATTCCGTCACCAGAAGATGAAGCAGCATGTAGTACAGCCCCTTTACCTTCATCTCATACCCGCAGGCCCGTTCCTCGTATGCTCCGAAGATATCCCCGATCAGCTTCATGACCTGCCCGTCCTGCGGCAGCGGATCGTGTGTGAACCGGATGAACTGCTCTCCGGTGTAATAATCCTCAAATGTTTTCAACGGAATCTGCAGCACGATCGTCCGATTCGGTTCGGGCGAGTCTACTGAGTGGATCTCGTTGGAATTCACCAGCATAAATTTTCCTGTCCCCAGAGGAAATATCTCCTCATTCAGATAAAATTTTAATGCGCCCTCATATACCGCAAATAATTCTATGGATCTGTGCCAGTGCTTATCCCGAAAATAATTACCCTCCCCGCCTTCGAACAGAAATACTTTGAACGGAAGGCCCTGGTTCGGCATGATCAATTCATGACTAAATTCCATAATCTACACCAAGTCTTTCATGTACAAAACCATATAAGTTCAATGCCTATATGCAGAAAAATCAATGTCATATGCAAGAATATAAAACACACCTGCTAAATATTTTCCAATCACTCTATACTGTGCCGTGACTCGAATCACATCTAGCTTTGAATCAGGACTAACAATGTTTGTACCTTTTAAGGATGCCTGCATATTTTTCGAAAATTGCTTAAATGGAATGGTCTCAAATCCAGTTGTCTTAGGTTCTCTGCCAAAGTCTCTCCATGTTTTGCAACACACTTTTTTCAATTTCTTTTTAAATTCCACATAAAAATTCAATCTGTCATTTTTATCTTTGATACCATCCGGGCTATATTTTGTATTCGGTAATTCGTGTTCGAAACTGAGAGCCGTATTTTTCTCCGAAAGCACTTCACTCAAACGCTTTTCAATCTGTTTATTTATATAATCTTCCTGAGTATCTTTAATCCTGGACATAATTCTCCTCAAAATATTTTCTTATATCAGACCGTGGTATCTCTGAATTAAAAATCCGGCCTCCTTGAGTTGCGTCCAGCCAAGGGCTTTCCGAGTGAGTTTTGTTCCTCAATCCGGAAGCCGAATATTTTCCAAATACCGAGTACACATCCTCCAGCAGTTCATCATCTGCCTTGGAAATTTTCGCCAGGCTCTCATGCATATCCGTATCATCAACACTCAGATCATAAGCATTGTCAAAGCTTCTCCAGACTTCTTCTACGACCGGTCCATGTTCCCATGCTACAATTTTTTCATCAAATAAACTTCTGTTTTCCAAAGCAAGTGAACATCCTTCTGCATAATATAAAAGTTTTAATAGTTTAAGAAGGGTCATTTTTTCATCTTCCCCACTATTAAAATCTTCTTGATTCCTGTTAATAAACCATCTTGCAATATCGATTGCTTTATACTTTTTCATAACGGGCACCTTCTTTTTTTACTTTTTCAGTAATTTTCTGTCTTTTACTATACCACACACTTGATATCATGTCAACGCTATTCAGAACATATGTTCTTTAAAATTATAATTCATAAGTTGCCATCCATCCCATAAACCGTTATACTATATACTTGAAAGCACATCATTGCAGGTCCTACAGAAAACCTGCTGCCAGCGGCTTTTTTAATCGCCGCATATGATTCTAATCCGGAGGACCGCCATGAAATATGATTGCATCATTATAGATGATGAAAAGCTCCTCGCAGACAGCACAGCCGAATATTTTAACCTGTTCGGCGTAAAAACGGCAGCGGCATACAGCGTATCCGAATGTCGGCAGTTTTTTCAGGAAAATAGTGCCCAGCTTCTTCTGCTGGACATCAACCTGGGGGACGGCAGCGGCTTTGAACTGTGCAGGGAGCTGCGCCAAAAGACAGACGTTCCCATCCTGTTCATCTCCGCTCGCACAAGCGATGACGACCAGATCATCGCGCTCAATATCGGAGGCGACGACTATATCCAAAAGCCCTGCTCCCTGAGTGTCCTGCTTGCAAAAGTAAAAGTCGTGCTGAAACGGTACGGCGAAGCTGCCTGCTCCGTCTACTCTGATGACTGGCTGACCGTTGATCTTGATACCAGGCAGGTAACCGCCGGGGGAAAGCCCGCCAGACTGACTGCGCTGGAATTTCGGCTGCTCTCTTACCTGATCCTGCATGAAAATAAGGTCATCTCAAAGCAGGAGCTGTTTGAAAATGTCTGGGAGGATAAATTCACGGGCGACGGGACGCTGAACGTGCATATTCGAAAAATACGGGAAGCCATTGAACGGACTCCCGGCAAACCGGAATATATTCTTACGGTCTGGGGCGATGGCTACAGATTTTGCGGAGGACGAAAATGAAAACACGCAGACTATTGATCAGCCTGATCTTCCTTTTTTCAATCGAGATTGCGGCTCTGCTGATATTTGCGGCGCAAGCTCCTGATGTGTCCCTGGACGCCATAGCCGTCAATGAAGCCGTCCAATCTGTACAGGAACACTGGACAGACTTAAAAAGCGCTCCCCTGAACGAGGCAATCCCGCATCCCGACGGTGGAATAACTCCAGAAAATGATGCCGGATATCAGAATCCGACAGACCTGGATTTTGTCGTACTGAACCAGGATGAAGAAGTCCTGTTCCAGACAAAATCCGGATTAAGTGAAAGCATCCATGCGGCGGTCATTCACAGAGATACCATCCTGGATATCGAAACGGAAGGTTCCATTGTGGGAAAAATCCTCATTTACAATAACGATGCACAGATCCTGCAGGCCCGGAAACAGACAGTAATCTTCTTTTTAGCGGCTGTCTTATGCATACAATGCTGCATCATGATCTGGTATTTCTTTTATTTGAATCGCACCGTGATCCGGCCCTTCCAGAAGCTGAAAGGGTTTGCAGAACGGGTCGCAGGCGGCAATCTGGACGTTCCTCTGGAAATGGACAAAGGAAACCTCTTCGGCGCATTTACGGAGAGCTTTGACATCATGCGCTCTGAGCTGAAAAAGGCGCGGATCGCAGAGGCCGAAGCCAATGCGGCCAAAAAGAGCTGGTAGCCAAGCTTTCCCATGACATCAAAACACCGGTCGCAAGCATCAAAGCTGCTTCCGAAGTCGGCGCCGCACTTGCGGAAAAGGCTGCGTCGGAGCTGGCGCCCGATCCGCTGCCAGCACAGCTTCTCGACAATTATACACAGATCATCCGCAAGGCCGACCAGATCAATTCGCTCATAACCAACCTGTTTACCGCCACGCTGGAGGAACTCCGCCAGCTGACCGTAACTCCCTCGGACATGCCAAGCCATGAACTGAGGGAAATTTTTGAAAGTGCAGATTATCTTCACCGCGCGGCCATTCCCCACATCCCTGACTGTCTTTTATACGCAGACCGTCTCCGTCTGCAGCAGGTGTTTGACAACCTCTTTGCCAATTCTTACAAATATGCGGGTACGAAGATCGTTCTGTCCGTTTCCCGAAAGGAGCGCTGTCTTGCCGTCAGCATGGAGGACTACGGCGGCGGTGTCCAGGTGGATGAACTGCCTCTCCTGATGGAGAAATTCAAACGCGGAAGCAATGCCGCCAACACAGAAGGCGCCGGTCTTGGACTCTATATTTCGGACTATTTTATGAAGGAAATGCACGGAGAGCTTCTTCTGGAAAATGGGCTGAATGGGCTGAAAGTGACTGTCTGCATCGCATTCAGCGGCTTTTAATCCCCGGGGACATCCCTTAATACCTGCTCCTGAGCAGCCCGCCATTGTCTGCTTGATTTAAGAAATCTTTAAGGATTGAGTAAAGACATTTAAGATTTCAATTTATACAATGGACGCAACGATTCAGAGCAGGATCACCCATTTACTGCGTCATTCGTAAGAAAGCGTATCCAGGGAAATTTTATGCATTCATGCAGACGTAAGTACGTGATCCTGTATCAAGGAGGTTCATTATGAAAGAAATTTTACTCAAAGCAGACAGTCTCAGCAAATCCTTTTCCACCGGCGGGACCTTGCAGCATGTTCTGAAAAATATCGGCCTGCAGCTCTACAAGGGGGATTTTACCGTGATCATGGGCGCCAGCGGCGCCGGAAAATCTACGCTCCTGTACGCTCTCTCAGGAATGGATACGCCGACCCTCGGCACCATCACATTTGCCGGAACAGAGATATCCGGCTGCAGTCCGGACCGTCTGGCAGTATTCCGCCGGGAGCACTGCGGCTTCGTCTTTCAGCAGATCTATCTGATCGACGGAATGTCCGTAATGGATAACGTACTCTCCGCAGGTCTCCTGGTAAGCAGGGACAAAAAGGCACTTCTGGAACGTGCCGGAGCGCTGTTCCGGGCAGTCGGCATTTCCGAAGAAACGCAGAAAAAATTTCCCGCCCAGATCTCCGGCGGTGAAGCCCAGCGTGCGGGAATCGTCCGGGCACTGATCAACAATCCTGAAATCCTTTTTGCCGACGAACCCACAGGCGCGCTCAATTCCAGGACCGGACTGGATGTTCTGGATACCCTGACCAGGTTCAATGAACAGGGACAGAGTGTGGTCATGGTCACTCACGATATGCGCTCCGCCAGACGCGGAAACCGCATTTTATATCTAAAGGACGGCGTGATCCTTGGAGAATGTGATCTGGGACGATATGTCAGCGGCGATCCAAAGCGTCACCGGAAGCTGGCCGCTTTTCTGGAAGAAATGGGGTGGTAGCATGAAAAAGTCGATCCTCATAGCCCGTTCCAACCTGCGCCGGGCAAAGGGCCAGGCGGCAGCGATCACCATCCTGATACTTTTGGCTTCATTCATGCTGAACCTGTGGCTGATGCTTTCCCTGGACTATAAACACAATTTTGACCGCTGCCATGACCGGCTGAACGCGGAACATGTCACGCTGATCCTGAGCAGCAATGATGCCGGCCTGCGAGATTTTGTAACGGAAACACTGGAAAAGGATTCCCGTACCGCAGAATACCGCATAGAAGATTGTCTCTCCACGGTCGGCTCCTTCGCATATAACAGCGGGGAAGTCAACACCGTGTTCATCCTCCTGGAAAAAGAGGCTGCCTTCCATCGCTCCATCGGAAAGCTTGAACTGGTAGAAGACAGTAACTGTTCCAGCGGGATCTATCTTCCCATGATCTACAGCACGGGAAAATATTCGCCCGGCGGGACGATCGACATTGCCATTGGGAACCACACGGAAAATTATACCATATGCGGCTCCTTCAACAGCGCCATGGCAGGCTCCCACAATTGCACCATGAGCGCGATGCCGCTCACGAAGGATCTGTACAAAGAACTGGAGGAACGGAAGATTGCCCCAGACTCCACATTAGTTTCCGTCCGGCTCCGCGACAGATCCGAGAGCGAGGATTTTGAGGCGTATCTGAAAAATACCGTATCCTCCCGTTTTCCTGATGTCCTCACCGTCAGCAATTCCTATGCGCTGGTTTCCTCCTCCCGCTATATATCACAGATGATCTGTTCCGGCATTGTCTGTGCAATGGCATTTCTGGTCACCCTCATTGCCCTGGTGGTGATCGTATCCAATGTCATCAACTATATTCAGGAGAATATGAAAAATTTAGGCGCATGGAAGGCAATGGGCTACACCTCCGGGCAGCTGGTCCTTGCGCTGATGCTCCAGTTTCTGGGGATCACGCTGGTTACCTCCCTGGCCGGCATCGGTCTTTCCTACTGTGCGTTCCCGTCTGTCAACGAAATGATGATCTCACAGACAGGAATTCCCTATGAGATCCGGTTTCTCCCGATTCCGGCCCTGCTCACGCTGGCCGCCGCAAATGGTACGGTTGCCCTTGCCGTATGGCTTGCCTCACGCAGGATCAAAAAAATTGAGCCTATCGTGGCTCTGCGCCAGGGTGTTCAGACACACAGCTTCAAGCGGAACCATGTTCCTCTGGACAGCACCAACGCACCGCTTCACCTGGCTCTTGCGCTGAAGACCACCCTTTCGGGAATGAAACAGAATGTGACTGTGTGCGTCACGATGCTTGTTCTCTCCCTTGTCGTCGTTTTTTCCGGGCTTATGGTGGAAAATATGATTGCCGATATCAATCCCTTCATCGATCTGATCGTAGGGGAAACGGCGGACTCCTGTATCAACATTAACCCGGAGATCAAAGACCGTTTTTTACAGAGCATGAACAGCGATCCGCGAATCGAACGCATTTATCTATATCATACCGCAGAAGTACGCCACATCGGCGGTATCGCTCTGATGGCAACGGTTTCCGATGATTATGCGGATGTGAATAATCAGAACGTCTGCTTTGACGGACGTTTTCCAAAATACGACAACGAGATGGCCATTGCCGCCAAATACGCAAGGGAGCATGATCTGAAGATCGGGGACGAGATCGCGCTGACCGCGGATGGAAATGAGGCACGGTATCTGATCTCCGGATTCACGCAGATTTCCAATAATCTGGGCAAAGACTGCCTGCTCACCCGCAGCGGCTATGAACGCATGGGCAGGCTGCAGAATGAAAGTTATTATATCAATGTTGCGGACGGGGTAGATATTGACGCCTTCAACACAGAGGTCGGCGAAGAATTTGGCCTGGATATCTATACAACGATCAATATTCTCTCTGTAATGAACGGCACCACCGCCGTATATATTTCGCTCATGACGATCATCGTGATTGCCGTCCTCGTGCTGAGCGCATGTATTATTACATTTGTACTGTATCTTCTTGTAAAAACCATGCTGAACAGCAAAAAACGGGATTACGGGATCATGAAGGCTCTTGGATTTACAACCGGACAGCTGGTCCTGCAGACTGCGCTCAGCTTCATGCCTGCCGTCATAGTGTCAACTGCGGCGGGGATTACCGTCAGCATGCTGATCATCAATCCCCTTACCGCCCTGTTCCTGCGTGGGATCGGGATTGTAAAATGCACCTTCCATATTCCTGTCGGGTTCAGCATCGCCGCTGGAATCGGATTGGTCATTTTTGCCTTCGCGGCGGCGTGCCTGCTGTCAATGAAGGTTCGGAAGATCGCGCCGAGGGCGCTGCTGGATGGGGAATGAGATTCTCAGATCCGGCTCTGAATCCACCATCTGTCAAGGCAATCAGCCTGGGCAGATGGTGGATTCGGAATGCTTTATGTTTTAGATGTTGTTTATCTGCTGTTGATGGTTTCATTTCTGGGATTCCAGTTGTCTGCGTAGTTCCTCGATCTCTTCTTTTTGTTTATTTATAGTACCTTGCTGATCATCAATTATGCTCTTTTGTTCGTTAATCGTTCCTCTCTGTCCGTCTATCGTATCCTGCATCTCGTCGATCATCAATTGTACAGTATTCTTATCCAGCAGACTTAACTCTTTTGAATACAATTCCATCACCTTCTCCGTATTTCTGCACAGCTCATAAATATCTGTGTACATCGGGATAAATTCCGGGTAATTACGAATCAACCCTTCAATCCACTCCGGCTTATCCGTACTCAGAAATGCCAGCCATGCATCTAAATCACTTTTGATACCTTTATTTTGCAGGCTTTCCTGAAAAATGTCAAGAGGAATGAATATGTATTCCTGAAGCAATTCTATTTCCAATCCAGTGTCTGATTTTTGTTTCATATGATGCAGGTAAACATCCGGAAATTTGTGGAAAATGCGGCCGCTCTTTTCGAATAACACGATCGTATATACCTTTTTGATATTCTTGTAGCTGAATGATTTTTTCTTTTCTCCCCGGATCCGTTTATACTGCCGTAACAGCAGGTCCGCAGAATAGCAGGCACAGCGCTGGCCCGGAAATTTGTAACCGAGCTTCTGTACTTCGATGTTTGCAAGGCTGCCATCTTCCAATTCAATCAGTATATCCATGACCAGCAGAGAGCTTTCATCGGCAATCCGGCTGTTGTCTGTCGGAAGGATCGTATGGATCTTTACCTGCTGCTTCAAGATCAAAGACAATAGTCTTTCCAGCCTTTCCGGTGTCGTCTCAGGGTTCATGATCTCTTTGAAAAAAGAATCATATAAAATCTTTACGCCCTTGCTCCCTGTACAAAAATCCAGGAAATCCTCCCGCTGTTCCTCGGACCAGCTATGAAACAAATCTGACAGGCTGGAGCTGTCCCCAATTTCTTCCAGCAAATCCTTTCTTGTCCGAATCATAGGAAAAAAGTTTCGTAGGTTGTTTGTCAATTGCAATTCCTCCCTTTATGAAATAATTTTTCAAACATTGAAATAGAGGCGATACAGCCTTGAAAATGGAATAGATTATTTCTCTTTTCAGATATTTAGAATGCTTGAAATGTGCTCGGTAAACTTCGAGTGTATTTACACTAACATAGATGGCAAGAAAAATCAATATATTTTTTTATCATGCGGTACTCTCCAAAGTACACATCGACAAGCGTCACAATATCCGCCGCCGAATCAGTTCTTACCTCTGATACTGTTGTTGGCTCTGGTTTGGCCTGTGCATCCAAAGAAATCAACAGAAAAGAGTGTGAAAACGTTTATTTCGTCCCCACACCCTTTTTTCTTAATGTTTAGATTTTCGCGTAACTTTGCTTACCAGTTTTCGATTTTCTCTCTTGCTCTGTTTTTTCTTTATGTCTGATGTACATTTCCGTTCCAGTTGCGCCGAGCAATGCAATGACCAGGATCCACCACCAGGAAGCCTTGTTATTCTCTGTCTTCATATCGTCTAATGGAATTTTTTCGTCACTGACAGCACGAGTGTTCTTTGTATTGGTGGTTTTATTCTTGTTATTTTCACCAACCGCTGCCAATGGAACTGCACTGTCTTCTACATTGACCAATTCGTCTGCTGTCTCCTCTCCGGGCGCTGTCGTCTCACCAACTGTAAATGCAGGCTGTCCGCCGATTGTATATGTATAACCGGTATAGCCCGTTCCTGTTGGAACTCCTCGGTTCGCAATAATGGGCGTTGTCACGGTATCTATCAGGGTGCCGTATACCGGCTGTATCGGATTGACCGGCTGTGGCTGTGGCTGCGTTGGCTGCACGTTATCTTCTCCTGAAACATAGCGGAATATTGCATCTGCTGCAGTTCTGGCACGATTTTTCTCCGTTTCCGCACGCTCCCGTCCCGCTACACATTTCTCCAACGCTTCCAGTGCCTCATCATAATCTGCCTTTGCCGTATTATATGCATTTACCAAATTTTTATATGCACTCTGGTCTGCATTATCTTGGGCAGTCAATTCAGTTAATGAAAGAATTGCGTTATCTATTGCATTTTTCGCTTTATTAACTTCTTCCAGCTTATCGTTTGCTTTCCTAAGGTCTGTTCCCTTCGATAATAAATTATCCAACTTAACAATTATATTGTCTGCTTTTTCCTCATAATCCTTTTGATATTTCTCTTCTGCTTGTACAAGAGCTCCTGCATTTGCGCTAACCATCTCAAGTGCTTTCGCCACGTTCTCTAATGCTTTTATTGTTGCCATCTGTTCAGCTGCTTTATCCCTTTCTTGCTCTGCGGCATCTACCTCCTTCTCAGCATCTTTAAGAGTACTTTTTGCATTTGCGAACGCCTCCTGTGCCTTGTTTAATGCTTGTCGTTTTTCCAATAACTGAGGTTGTGTTTCTTCCTCCCTTTCCATATTCCGCTCGAACTCAGACTCCGAAAAGAAGTACTCAGTTCCTTTGCAAATCACCAAGCCTTCCTCTTTCTTTGAATACCAATATGTTTCTATATCACCATCTAAATATGTAACTTTTATATCCCATTTTCTCTGAGAGTCTTCTATAATTTCAATATTTTTTATAACATCTGCCTTACTTGTTACATATCGAATTAATGCTACTGCTAATGCAAGTTCTTCTGTTTCACCACCCACCTCTGCAGCTTTTTGTGCTTTCAGAACATTTTTTGTTTCTTCTTTCAATAACGTATTCCGAACTTCTTCCAAAGCACTTTCGGCAGCATTACACGCATCTTCTTTCTCCTTACAATCAATCTCTGCTGAATCCCTGTTTTTTTCTGCCTCCTCCAGCTTCTTTTCTGCGTCTTCCGCAGCTTCTTTCACACTTTTGAGACACTCTACGGCCCGATTTGCTTCCTCTGCGGCTTTTTTCACTTTTTCTTCCGCAGATTTAGCACGTTCAAGAGCATTATTTATATTTTCAGCATTATCCTGAACTGCTTTCTTCGCTTCCTCTGCAGCTTTTTTTGCATCATCTTCTTTATTATTTGCAGTCAAAACGGCCGCTTGTGCATTTTCTACTACATCATGTGTTTTATCCTTGACTTTCTGCGCTTCCTTTAATGCTTCTTCTGCCTCCTGTAATGCTGCTTGCGCTTTTATCACATCTAACTTTGTAAGCTCCTTAGATTCATGTTTTTCACTATACTCTGTATAAAGAGCGTTATAGTTCTCTTGATTCAACTCCTGGATTCTATCATTAGCTGCATTTTCTGCATTTGTCAGGTCGCCTATTAATGTTTCCAGAGCCTGTTCCGCATTTTTAAAACTCTCTTCAGCAGCTCCTACCCCTTCAGCAGCAACAGCATAATTACTTTGAGCAATCCCCAAGTCCTCTCTGGCTTTTGTCAGAGCATCCTGAGCATTTTGATAGGCTATTGCAGCATCGCCTTTCAGTTGTCCCGGGAGAAAACTTCCTGAATCAAGGTCACTCATACTAAATCCATTACTTTCGAGTATATCCCGCAGTTTCTCCTGCGCGTCTTGTACTCTTGCATTCATTTCTTCCAGCGCTGTCTCTGCCGCATCTTTTTGTCTTTTCAGTTCAGAAAGGTTTTCATCTGCAATCTTTTTATTATGCTCTGCCTCTTCTACCGCAGCCTGTGCCGATTTGTAAGCTTCCTCTGCCGCCGCCGCTGCTTCTTGAGCCTTCTGCTGGGCTGCTATTGCCTCCTCACGGCTTTCATATCCGACCTTCGGTATATCGATTGCAATCTGTGCCTGTTCTCTCGCTGTGTTTTCATCTTTCGTTACAGAATCCACAGCATCCACTATCGCAGAGCTTGCATCTGAAACCCTGTCTGCAATAGAACCAATGTAATTATTCGGATTTGCTACCGCTTCATTATACTCAGCTACCGCATCCTCCGCTTTCTTATTCTCTTTATCTAAATCCTTGATATCTTCTTTAATATTCCCAATCGCGTCCTTCGCATTTTCCAGATGTTCATTGATTGCCGGATTTGGTGCATATGTTTTTTCCTGCTCTGTTCCTGATCCTTCATCAGGCTGCACAGACTCAACATTTTCCGGTGTCGTTGGAGTATCCACCGGAGCTGCAGGCGAAGTTTCCGGCTGTAAATCCGTCGGCGGTACATCCTCCGGCGTGGTCTGCGGAGTGTTTTCTCCCGGCTGTGCTTCCGGCTCCACCGGCGGCTGGCTCTCGCCCGGCTCCGTTGGCTGAGTTCCGTCCGAAGGAACTTCTGCCTCTGTCGGCGGCTGCGGATCCACAACCTCTCCGCCCTCCGTACCTTCTCCTGCCGGCGGTGTAGCCATATCTCCAGCACCTTGGGAATTATCTCCTGTATTGTCTCCAAAATCCCCCCCCTGCTGATTCAATTCATCCTGAACATTTTGAATCACATTCTGGGTATCGGTGAGTACATCAATAATTTCCGCATTCTGTATCGCCGCCGCATCTGCAGTCTCTGTCTGCATATCAGCCCCCACTGCCGGATCGACCGTATCATTTTCACTCATTGCATTATTAATCGCTGCTAAAACCGGAGTTCCGGAAGTAATCACAGCTAAAATCCCAATTCCGATTGAATTAACAACCCTTCTGTTCGTTAGATCTTTTTTCATTATCTCACCCTTTCCATATTTTTACAATTTTTTACGTTCCAGTCTTTATTGTTATATCGGCAAAACTCCATTTAATGATAACCCTTCCAAAAATCAAGTTTGCTTTATAATCGTATCTGTCAAAACATTCTGTAAACAGCAAAAATGCGGCTACCCAAATCTTCGCCGCATTCTCTCAATTTCTTATTCTATTCTGCTTCCTCTTCCCCTGTCCCGATCCGCTCAAACAGATACTGCAGCACATCCTCCGAGAACTTCCGCGCCGCAATCCCCAATATCCCGCTTCCGTCCTCCTGCTTTTCCTGCCGTGTCACATCCGCATACATGATCAGCGTATCCGCCACAAGTATAATGTCCTTCCCCAGGATATCCGGTACTTCTTCCGGCACCCGGAGCGCCATCCCAAGCGGACTCACATTTTCCGTATGCACATAATATTTTTCCTGCGTATCACATACCACGATCACTGCATTGGCAGAGTAGCCTACCCTGCCGATTGCCCTGCGTTCCTCCATCACAAACTCCTTTCCTTTGAAAAAAACATTTCCCGATATACCTTATTCCCCCGCCAGCACATCCCCCAGCGAATTATCATTCAAGAAGGTATCCATATTATACAAAAACAGCACATCCGTAATTCCCTTATTCTCGATCAGCATATTCACATTCTCATAATAATATCTGGCGTCGATCATGATGATCTCGTTATAATAAGGGATCAGAAACGGCACGAAGCTGTTTGCATAGGAATCCTTGAATACCAGCAGCCGCCTCTGGTTGTCGTTGGTCGTAACGATATCCACCATGGCGTGGTTGCCGCCGAAAAACACCTGATACTTGTCCTTTCCCTCGAGAGCCTTCCGGTCATAGATCGTCGGCCGCTTCTCCTCATTGTCGGAATTGCTTACCAGATATTGATATTCCACATTTTCCGGCTGGTACACCTCCACGGTATCCTTCACCTTGTGGTATCCGCTCCTTGACGCCAGCGTACCTGAAAAATCTGTTGCCACCGTATAGATCTTATAATCCGATACCAGCCCTTCGATCTCCAGCTGCTTTGCGGCAGCGTTGAAGCCATAAGCCGCCCCTCTGCTCGTCCAGTGGTGGTCCGTCTTATAATAGATGCCCTCATCCACATGCTTTCTAAGGGCCTCCGTAATATCAATCAGGCCGATCCCCCCGGAAAGCTGCTTTTTGATATAGTTCATATCCTCTCCCTGATCACGCACCGGAGCCCCCAGCGGCAGATAATCCTTCATAATATAGGCTGCATTGGGTACGATCAGAGCATTCATCCGCAGATTGCTGTTCTTCTGGCGGAACCGGTTCATCGCCTCCAGATTTTCCTTCGTATTTTTTTCATCCATTCCTACAGGAATCTGCATCAGGTACTTCTTCTTGCCAAGATAGACCCCGTTGAACTCCCGCTTCCCCACGAGAAGGTCACAGCGCACTTTCAGGCGGATCCAGAGATCCCGCAGGATGAACTGGTCGGAAGAATAGTCCTCCAGGGCAGTCATATACTCTTTATTCTTTATATTTTCTATACCCGGCTTGGGAAATGTGGTCAGTACGCGGTTCTCTTCATCCGAAATCTTTCTGTCCGGCTGTATGATGCTTGCCGCCACCAGCAGCAAAACCATTCCCGCAAAGCACCAGGCCATACCTCGGTTGAGATTTTTATTTTCCTTTCTCCGTCTTTCCTTTCCCCTTTTTAATTCCATTCGTCTTTCCCTTCCCGCCCACATTGTAGGTTTTCATACAATACTTTTCGCAGCCTCCGGTACGCCGCCGCATTCATTCCGAAGTAAACAGCGCCTGATTTTTATTGCCGCAAATTTAATGTATATTTATAATCCACTGAACTGGTTCTGTTTCCCTTTTCCTGTCCGAAAACATTCCTGCCGCGGCATCGTCCGCTTCCGGGCTGCAGCGGCATCCCAATATAAGGAACTGTGCAGCAGATCAGAACCGGAAATACAGGAACGGATTGTAGGTATCATTGACCAGATACGCCGTAGAGATCAAAAAAATCCCTGCATACATCACAACGCCGGCAATCTGCATATACCGCTCTTCCCTCCAGAGCAGCTCCGAGAACTTCCGGCGCAGGAACGGAGTGCTTCCGATTCCTGCAATGATCCCCAGTAGCAGGCTGGATTTCAGGTAGTAGAAGCCGGTCATATCGATCAGGCCTTTTCCGCCGATTCCAAACATGGCGCCCAGATAAGACACCGCGCTTCCCATGGACGGTGAGAAGAACAGCACCCAGCCGAACATCACCAGAACCATGGTATATACATGCCTGGCCGCCTGCGGAAGGCGTTCCAGCACATCCCCCAGCACATATTTTTCCAGACACAGGATGATACCGTAATACAATCCCCAGAAAATGAAATTCCATGCGGCGCCGTGCCACAATCCGGTCAGCATCCACACGATCATCAGGTTCCGGATAGCTTTTAATGTGCCGCCCCGGTTGCCGCCCAGAGGAATATAGACATACTCCTTAAACCAGGAGCTTAAGGAAATATGCCACCTCCGCCAGAATTCCGTGATGCTCTTGGAAATATACGGATAGTCAAAATTCTTCATAAAATCGAACCCCAGCATCTTCCCGAGTCCTACCGCCATGTCTGAATAGCCGCCGAAATCAAAATAGATCTGCATCGTATAGGCAAAGCATCCGATCCATGCCGTCAGCGCGGACGTCTGGGAGATTCCGAGAGACACAATGGATTCGTAAATGCTTCCGATATTGTTGGCGATCAAAACCTTCTTTCCAAGTCCCCGCAGGAACCACACGGCACCTTCCCCGAACCGTTCCCAGGAAATAGTCCGCTTCATAAGCTGCCGCTCCACATCCGAATACCGCACGATCGGCCCGGCAATGAGCTGCGGAAACATGCTTACATACGCGCCGAAGGCAACCGGATCATGCTGCGCCTTCACCTTGCCGCGGTACACGTCGATCACATAGGACATGGTCTGGAAGGTGTAAAAGGAGATCCCGATCGGAAGCGCAAGCTCCTTATACGGTATTTCAAAGGGCAGGACAGCATTCAGGTTCTCGATCAGGAATCCATAGTATTTATAAAATCCCAGGATCAGGAAATTGATCACCGCCGTCACGATACACGCTGTTTTTGCCTTTGCCATATTGCCCGCGTTGATATGGCTTTCCAGCTCCATGCCGCTGACGAAATTGATCCCGATACTGAGCAGCATCAGAATCACATATACCGGTTCCCCCCATGCATAAAAGATCAGGCTGGAGATCAGCAGCACAAGATTCTTTCCGGCAAACGTCATCACATAATAGATCACCAGCACAATGGGTAAAAATACAAAGATAAAAAAGATACTGCTGAAAATCATAATCTCTACCTCACAAGCTTTTTACAAAGGCTTCCTGTGCATCGGACGCATGTTCCCCGACTGCATACAGCACAAAATTGCCCTTTTCCAGCAACACATGCTTTTTCAGCAGCGCGGTCTGCTCCGCGCCGTAGCCTTCAAAGCTTTTCAGCTGCGTGTCCAGCCGCTCCTGAATGGCATCCTGCACCTGCTTCTTCTGGCTTCTGTCCTTCAGTTTTACAAGAAGCAGCTCATGGGCATCCATATTATCGACCGGCGCATACAGAACCGCCCCCTCATAGTCCCTGGGATTCAGTCCGTAGAACCGCTTGACCATCCTGGCTTCTGCCTCTTCCATGCCCTGGAACTCCGCCGCCTTCACTACCTGCCCCGCCACGGTCTCAATATCGGCATTGCTGATAGGATCATTGGCCATATCCAACACAATGAATACCAGCAGGACCGCCGCCAGCGCGTACTTAATATAATGATAGGGAAGCTCTTGTATTTTTGGAAAATCAGGTTTTTTTATCTTCACTGCTCATTCACCTCTGTCAGCATATTCGCCGCCCAGTATTTATAAAAATCCGGCTGCAGATGCAGACCGTCACCCTGATACAGATTCTGGTGCTCCTCCGCTACGTATGTATTGTCAATATAGCGGAATCCGTTCTGCTCTGTCATCGCTTTCAGCGCGTCATTGTATTCTCCCAGGCGCGCATAGCTCTCATTCCACATCGCAGCGGCTCCCGGCGGCAGAATGGAGTTCAGGTAGATCTCAGTCTCCGGCAGCGCTCCCGCGACCGCACGGATCTGTGCGGCACATTCCGCCGCGTAATCCGCAGGCTCCGGCCACAGACCGCAGGCAATGTCGTTGATTCCAAAGCAAAGGAATACCCGCACCGGATCCAGTCTCTTTAACTGCTCCAAATGCTCGGACACATCCTTGACCGTGCTGCCGCTCTCCGCAATGACCCAGTCCTCGGGGAGGAACTCATAAAAAGAAAAACCTACCGCACGGGAATCCCCCATAACGGCACAGTTCTCAAATGCTCCCCATACCACGCTTTCATCTGTATCCGCCAGGTCCAGACTGTGCCTGACCCGAATAGCCTTGATCGTCTCATTGATCTCCGCAACATTCTGCTGTTCCAGGCTTTCCAGATAACGGATCCCCTGGGCTACCTTTTCCTTATTCTTCTCCTGCTTCTGATCTTTATAAATGAACGCAATAATGACGACAGTGATAATGATTATCCCTGCCGCCAATAAAATAATCTTAATATCCGGTAAATGGGTTCTCTTCCCTGTTCTCATTTGTAATCTCCCCAAAAACGCCTTTCAACATATAACGTTCTTATTCTACTATTTCTCCCCTGTATTTTCAATATAAATTTTCAACCGGAAACATATCCCATAAACTTTGTGGTTTATTCTCTCGCCGCCATGCTGCCATACAGCTCTGCAGCCGCAGAGTATGAGCCTTCTTTTAACCCTGTCTATTTCAGCATATCCAGCACTGCCTTCTTAGGCTTTGCACCAAGATCTCTCTTGACTTCCTTGCCGTCCCGGAACACGATCAGGGTCGGGATGCTCATGACGCCGTACTTCTGCGCGATCTCCATTTCATTGTCGATATTCAGCTTGCCGACCTTCACATCGTCCGCTTCCCCCGCGATCTCCTCGATCACCGGAGCCATCATCTTGCAGGGCCCGCACCAGTCCGCATAAAAATCTACCAGGACCGGCTTGTCTGACTGCAGGACCTCCTGTTCAAAATTCTGTGCCGTGATTGTTATTACTGCCATTGTTCTTCCTCCTTACGCTTCATCTATAGCTTTCCCAATATCATGCCGCATATACTTATTTCCAAATTCCACCCAGTCCGTGGCCGCATATGCATTCTCCCGGGCTTCTCTCAGGTTCCTTCCCTTGGCGGTGACGCCCAGCACGCGGCCGCCGTTGGTCACGATCCGGTCCCCGTCGAATCGGGTTCCCGCGTGGAAGCAGTAATAACCCTCATGCTCCTTAAATTTTTCCAGCCCGCTGATGGCAAAGCCCTTTTCGTATTTGAGCGGATATCCGTCCGATGCCAGTACCACGCAGACCGCCGCATTGTCCTCAAATTCCAGTTCTACCTGTCCCAGGCAGCCGTCGATGCAGGCCTCCACCACTTCGATCAGGTCATTCTTCATCCGGGGCAGTACCACCTGCGCCTCCGGATCCCCGAAACGCGCATTGTATTCCAGCACCTTGGGTCCGTCCTCCGTCAGGATCAGCCCGAAGAAGATCACACCCTTGAACGGCCGTCCCTCCTCTGCCATGGCGTCCACGGTCGCCTGATAGATATATTTTTCACAGAACTGCTCCACCTCTTCCGTATAGAAGGGGCTTGGAGAAAAGGTTCCCATTCCGCCTGTATTCAGACCCGTATCGCCGTCTCCTGCCCGCTTGTGGTCCTGGGCAGAGGTCATGGTCTTGATGGTCTTGCCGTCTACAAAGGAGAGCACCGACACCTCCCGGCCCACCAGAAATTCTTCCACTACCATCTCATTTCCCGCGGAACCGAACTTCTTATCCAGCATGATCGTCTTGACGCCTTCCTTTGCCTCTTCCAGGTTCTGGCAGATCAGCACGCCCTTGCCAAGAGCCAGTCCGTCCGCCTTCAGTACGATCGGGAACTTGGCCGTTTCCAGATAGGCAAGCGCCGCATCCGGGTCGGTAAAGTTCTCAAAGGCCGCTGTAGGAATGTTGTATTTTTTCATCAGATTCTTGGAAAATGCCTTGGAGCCCTCCAGGATCGCCGCGTTCTTCCGGGGTCCGAAGGTCCGGATTCCGGCTGCCTCCAGCTCATCCACCAGCCCGCCTACCAGCGGATCGTCCATTCCTACGATGACCAGGTCGATCCGGTTCTCCTTTGCAAATGCCGTAAGCTTATCGAACTCCATGGCACCGATCGGCACACACTCGGCATACTCCGCAATCCCGGCATTTCCCGGCGCGCAGTACATCTTCTTTACTTTCGGGCTTTTCGCGGCGCTGGCCGCGATCGCATGTTCTCTGCCTCCGCTTCCCACAATTAATACGTTCATTTCTGCCTCCTGTCCGCTTCTCGTTGGTTCTTCTATGATCGCTTTTCCGTTTTCCACTGTGACCTTCCCGTTGGCGATCAGGTCAATGGCCCGCGGCAGGATCTTCCATTCCGCCTGCTCCATGACCCTGCGCTGCAGCTCCTTAGGGGTATCTCCCTGCCGCACCTCCACCGCCTTCTGCAGGATGATCGGCCCGGTATCCGTGCCCTCGTCTACAAAGTGCACCGTGGCGCCGGCCACCTTCACCCCTCTGGCAAGAGCCGCCTCATGCACTTTCAGTCCGTAATATCCGGTTCCGCAGAAGGAAGGGATCAGAGAAGGATGGATGTTGATCATTCTGTCTCTGTATTTTGCTGTCATCTCCGGCGGGATCACTACCAGGAAACCTGCCAGCACCACCAGGTCCGGCTCAAAGCCGTCCACCGTCTCCAGGAGCTTTTGATTGAACTGCCCCCGGTCCTCAAAATCCTTCGGTGAAACACATGCTGCTGGAATGCCGTGTTTTGCGGCGCGCTCCAGGGCATATGCATTTTTATTATTGCTGATGACGCCTGCCAGCCTTGTATTGGTAATGGTTCCGGCTTCCACCGCGTCAATGATGGCCTGCAGGTTTGTCCCGCCTCCGGAAACCATGATTACGACATTTAACATAAGGACACCCCTTTTTCACCGGCTTCGATCTCTCCCACCACATAAGGAGTCTCGCCTGCTGCCCGGATCGCTTCCATGGCCTTGTCCGCGTCTTCCGGATCCACCGCAAGCACCATCCCCAGGCCCATGTTGTAAGTGTTGTACATCATCTGCTCCTCGATGCCGCCGGTCCTGGCAAGCAGTCCGAAGATCGGAGGAATGGGATAGCTGTCCCTGCGGATGACCGCCCGGGTGCCGTCCTTTAGCATCCTTGGAATATTCTCATAGAAACCGCCTCCGGTAATGTGGCTGCACGCCTTCACCGTCACCCCGGCCTCCCGGATGCTCCGAAGCGCCTTCACATAGATCTTGGTAGGAGCCAGAAGCGCCTCGCCCAGAGTACATCCCAGACTGTCATGATACGTTTCCAGCGCTTCCCTGGTCATATCAAAAACCTTCCGCACCAGAGAAAACCCGTTGCTGTGAACGCCCGAGGACGCCATGCCGATGAGCACGTCTCCCGCTTTCAAGTCCTTTCCGGTGATCAGATCCTTTTCATCTACGATCCCCACCGCGAATCCGGCCAGGTCGTATTCCTCCTCCGGATAAAAGCCCGGCATCTCCGCGGTCTCGCCGCCGATCAGCGCGGCATTCGACTGCTTGCACCCTTTTGCGACCCCGCTTACGATGGCCGCGATCTTCTCAGGTTCATTTTTGCCGCATGCAATGTAATCCAGGAAAAACAGCGGTTCGCCCCCCGCGCAGGCAATGTCGTTGACACACATCGCCACACAGTCGATCCCCACCGTATCGTGCCGGTCCATGAGAAACGCCAGCTTCAGCTTGGTCCCCACGCCGTCCGTACCGGATACCAGGGTCGGCTTTTCCATGCTTTTAAATCGTTCCATGGAGAATGCTCCGGAAAAACCGCCCAGATTCGTCAGAACCTCCGGACGCATCGTTCCCTGCACATGCTTCTTCATCAATTCCACTGCCTTATAGCCGGCCTCGATATCCACACCGGCAGCTTTGTAGTCTATTGCCATTGCTTTTTCTCCTTCTTCTGTGTACAGTTGCTTTATTGTGCCAGATACGCCTCATAACCGATCTCGTCCAGCTTCGCTGCCTTGGCCTGAACGGTTTCTTTCATTTCCGCCGTATATGCCTTGAGCCGATCCAAAAGCTCTGGTTCCGATACGGCCAGGATCTTCGCAGCCAATATCGCCGCGTTCATGCCGCCGTCGATCGCCACCGTTGCCACCGGAATGCCGGGGGGCATCTGTACGATGGAATACAGCGCGTCCGTCCCGTCCAGATTCTTTCCGGACAGCGGAACCCCGATGACCGGCATCGGAAACAGCGCCGCGCACATGCCCGGCAGATGGGCCGCCATACCTGCCCCTGCGATGATCACCCTGATCCCTTTTCCTTCTGCCGCCTTCGCCCATTCAAAAAACACATCCGGTTCCCGATGAGCGGAGATGATCGTCATCTCATACTCGATCCCAAACTTCTCCAACTGCTTTGCAGCCTTGCTCATGACCTTTAAGTCCGAGTCACTGCCCATTACAATTCCTACCTTCGGCATCCTTTTCCCACCTTTCTAATGGTTCGTTGAGCACTTCCGTTCCCGGGAGTACAAATCTTCCGTTCTTCAACAGTATAATTCTTTTTCCTTCTTTTGTCACTACACTGATTTCATCCAGCTCCTCATAGGGAATCGTGATATCCGTATGACACTGGAAATAGGCCTTCTCCGGGTCTTCCTTCCGAAGCCTGGAAATGGAGTTGTCCTTCGCCACGATCTCCTTTCCGTTGGGATTGTAGACCCTCACATCCTCGCTCCAGCTGTAGCAGGTATCGCCCACCGCAAAGTGGGGGCCTGTCTTTTCCGCAATGAGGATCGGCAGCTTTTCCTCGATCTGGTACTTCCTGCCTGCCACGTAAGCGGTGGTATTGGTCCCGATCGCGAACTCTCCCAGCGGCAGCGTCGGATGGTCGTGGAGCACATTGTCGCTGACATATTTCCGGTTGTCCTCTTCATTTTCAAAGTTGGAACAGGTATAATCCGTGATCCTGCCGTCCCGGAAGGTCAGCTTCAGATCCCTGTACTGCAGCTCGTTCAGGTACACCCTGCTTACATGCAGAACCCCTTGTGTCCCTTCCAGGACCGGGGAGGTGAAGATCTCGCCCACCGGGATATTGACGTCTGCCACACAGTTTTCGAAGACTGTCTCTTTTTCCGGATCCTCCAGAGGATACAGCTTCACCCTGATATCCGTCTCGTTCTTCCCTTTTCCCAGTACATGGACGTACTCTCCCTGATCCAGCGCGTCGATCATCCTCGGCTGTACCGTCTCATAAAGCTTGGCGTCCAGGGTATTGATCCGGATGACTTCATCAAAGATCTCCGCATACTGCTCTCCGATCTCCGGAACCGGAAATGCGATGATCGTGAAGCTCCGTTCCTCCCCCTTGATATACTGGTTCGTGATCTGCCCGGATCTGCTGTCATAGGTCAGGGATAAGCTTCGCTGCGCTTCCGTATAGGTGTTGGCTTCCTTTTTCACCTGCGGAGAAAAGGGCTTCTCTCCAAATGTCTCGATCAGGGCCGGGCCTGCATACTGCGCCGCCTGTCTTTCGCTCTCCTCATACACATGCCGGAGCACATCCAGCTTCCGCTCCATATACCGCTTGTCCAGGATCAGCGCCTCATCCTGACGGTGGTCGTATTCGTACTGCTTATTCGCGGCGGCTCCCCAGAAACCGACCTTTCTCTGACCGCGCTTTGTCACCACGCCGGAAGCCGCGCGGTAAATGACCGGAGCCAGGCCCATTTTTTCAAAATTCTCGATGGCCAGCTTGACTACCCGCTCGAATCCCAGACGGTATCGGATATCGACCACCGATTTTTTAGACAGGTCCTTTCCCGTATTGATAAAGCCGATCCGATAGCCTTCCGTATAGACGTCCGCCATCTTTTTCAGAGTCTCCAGCGGCAGGCTTCTCAGATGCCTTGCGGTCCCCAGCTCATTTTCTGTAATGTATTCCCCGAAGCGGTACAGATACCTCTCATCGTCCAGGTCTTCACAGAGCACCACATCCGCCGCAAAGGACTGCATGGGATAGAGCTGTTCCTCGATCCGCTCTGTCAGGAAGACATCGCAGTAGTCGCTGGCATACCAGTAGAAGATGTCCCGGATGCTCTCAGGCTTTGGAATCCCGCCTTCAAAATGATTGTAGACCTGGATCAGCAGTTCGTTCAGGATCGTCAGATAATCGGGCCTGCACTCGAAGGCATAGGCGATCCCGCCGCGAAGCTCCGTATACAGGAAGCTGAGCAGCTTTCCCATTTCTTCCCCGAAGACGGACACGGCATACTCCGGATTGGCATAGCTTTTTTCATAATGGTCCGGCAGGATGTCCGCATATAAGGCATGATTCCCCTCCTGCAGCTCTTCCAGGCTGAGCTTGTGCCAGGAGCCGTCCATGATCTGCCTGGTGATCTCTGTCAGCCCCAGGGAAAATCCCGCCATCTGCCGGAAATAATCCCGGAACGGCTCCGCCGTAGTGTCCTCCGCCTGCATCTCCTTCAATCTTGCGACCGACAGGTCATACCTTTCCTGATATCCTTCCTTTTCAGACTCCGGCGCTCCCTCCGGAATCCGGCCTTGGTTTTCACTCATTTCCTAACTCCTCCACAAAAAATAATGATCAGGCCGAGCAGGATCAGCAGATTCGCCGCGATCCCGAGCCTGCAGAAGATATATCTCTTTTCTCTCTCCCGAAATCCTTTTACACCTGCCCTTACTCCCAGAACGGAAAATATCATTGCCATGATACCGAATCCGCCGATAAATCCCGCGGCCGCGCCGTGCTTCCAGTACGCAATCCCCACTGCCCCCGCGAGAAGCAGAAAAGAGCCGGAAGCATACCAGCAGGAATGCGCGCCCATGTGGGAATATTTCATAGGGGCCTGTCCGTACTTCCTGGTCCCCCGCTTTTTTCTCCCCCTGTCACGAATCCGCTTTTTTGTATTGTTTGCGCTTCTGGCCATAACACTTTCTCCTTATGATATTGCAGATCAAAAATAAAATGTATCCCAGAACACCTCCCAGGGTATTCAGAAGCAGGTCGTCCACGTCAAAGCTTCCGACCCTGGCAAATAGCTGAAAGATCTCCACCCCCAGGCTCAGAGCGAAGCTGTAGAACAGTGTCTGGAAAAATCCTCTGCTCGTGCTTGCCATAGATATAAAAAATCCATACGGCACAAAGATCAGGATATTTCCGAACAGATTGGCAAATACGGCAAATGCCCCAAGCTCCTCCCTGTATTCGATAAAGCGCATGATCTCCTTGAACAGCACCAGGTTATACCGATACCCTTCCGCTGGCTCCGTGCGTCCGTACCACTCCGCAAAGCACAAAAAATACACCAGAAATGCAATATAAAGTACAAACATTACTTTTCCAAGAATGCGGTACCTTCTAACTTGTCTCTGACTCAAAATAATACTCCTTCAGATTGTCTCCCGTCCGGTCCCGGCCGGACAGCCCCTTAAAATGTGATCTCTCCCCGATGCTTCAAAAGCCGTGCTCCGTTCACGATGGTGATCACCCCGGATGTGATCCCGATCACGATCATCACGATCCCAAATGCAATATTCATCCCGCCGGATGACGTCATTGTTTTATATGCTCTCTCCATGCAATCATGCTCCTTTGATAGTATTTGTGCGCGGCAGTCCAAAAGCCGCCGCTTTCATAATGGCCTCCGTTACCGGTCACGCTGTAACCTTCACTCCATATGTATTATAATATGCATCAATCGCTGATTTTAATGTATCATCGATCACGATTTGTCCGCCGCATTCCTGATTGTAGAGACACTCTACTACTTCTTCCATACTTACGATCGCCGCTGTATCAAATCCATAAAGGTCTTTGATCTCATCCAGCGCGCTCTTCTGTCCGCCTTTTCCGACCTCCATGCGGTTCAGGGACACGATCAGCCCCTTCACCTCCACGTCAGCCTGCGCCTTCAGGATAGGGAAGGTTTCCTCAATGGACTTGCCGGAGGTGGTCACATCCTCAATGATCACCACCCGGTCTCCGTCCTGCAGCTTGCTTCCCAGCAGGATTCCCGTATCCCCGTGGTCCTTGGTCTCCTTTCGGTTGGAGCAGTACCGCACGTCCTTGCCGTACAGCCTGCTGATCGCGATCGTCGTCGCCACAGACAGGGGGATCCCCTTGTATGCAGGCCCGAACAGCACGTCAAAATCCAGCCCGTAATTGTCATAGATCGCTTTTGCGTAGTATTCCCCCAGCTTCTGGAGCTGGGTTCCCGTCACATACGCGCCCGCATTCATGAAAAACGGGGATTTTCTGCCGCTCTTTAATGTGAAGTCACCGAATTGAAGCACCTTGCTTTCCACCATAAATTCAATAAATTCTCTCTTATAGTTCTCCATAGTCCTGCTTCTCCTTCTTTTTGAGTTTCACTTATTATCTTCTCTCAAAATACTTTTTCCATCTTATCCGATCGTCCTGTACAAAACAGATATCTTATTTTATATCCTATCGCACAGTCCTGTACTAAACGTCACCTCATTCTAACATATCATTTCCAAAATAACAATTAAGAAACAGGATTTTACGGTTAAATTTACCATTTGCATTTCTGCTGCTGGATCTGCTCTGCCTCTTCCTGCGTGATCACATGGTGCCTGACCATGCTCTGCAGCACCAGGACCACGCGCCGGGCGGCCAGCTCCCGGCTGATATCCGGGGAATACATGGATGGCGCGTTGGGCACCCCGGCCAGCATGGCGGCTTCGTAGTCCGTCACTTCTTTCGGCAGCTTCCCGAAGTAACCCATAGAAGCCGCATAGATTCCCTCATAGCCGCTGCCGAAATTGGCCGTATTGACATACAGTTCGAAGAGCTCCTCTTTGGTATAGTTCTTTTCCATATCATATGCCGCGAATACCTCCGCGGCCTTCCGCTCCATTCGCTTTTCCTGCGTA
This sequence comes from uncultured Lachnospiraceae bacterium, assembly GCA_949893755.1. GTDB lineage: Bacteria > Bacillota > Clostridia > Lachnospirales > Lachnospiraceae > Schaedlerella. The sequence continues at coordinate 51,347 of CATLCV010000001.1, forward strand.
AACAGCATGTTTTTCGCAATCTGCTGCGTGATCGTGCTTCCGCCTTCCACATAAGACATTTCCCGGATATCCGTCCATGCGGCGCGCGCGACCGCGATCGGGTCGATTCCCGAATGGGACATAAACCGGTGGTCCTCCACGGATATGACGGCTTCTATATAAAAATCAGACATCTCCGAATAGACTGTAAAATTTTCCTTCGCACGGATCTCCTCCACCCGTTCCTCGATAGAAGTCTGAGATATGGCTTCCTGGTACATCCGATATCCTTTCACCCCGAAAAACACGCCGACTGCCGCTGCAAGGCACACACACATCAGAAGCAGCTTTAATATGAGTTTTCGGACAGGATGTCTCTTTTTTACTCTTCTCAATCTCCTGTCAGTTCCTTTCCGTTTTTTTGATCAGATGATCCGCCCTGCCGTTTCCGGTATCAGGTCATCTCATCCCGCAGTGCGTCAATGATATTTTCCTTTCTGATCTTACTTACAGCATACATCATTGTGACGAATATTACAAGGAATACACTCAGAACACTGATCCCGATCCCGGCCCACGGCAGAATAAACGCTGTGCCGTCCGTTGACATGGTCTTAACGATCAGCACGGAAGACAGCAGTGACAGAGGGATCCCGATGGCCAGCGCCTTGATGCCGTAAAACGCACATTCAAAACGCATCATCTTATTAAAATCCTTATCCGACATTCCCACGGAGCGCAGCATTGCCAGCTCCCGCCTGCGCAGCTTGATGTTGGTGGAGATCGTATTGAACACATTGGCTGCCGCGATCAGTGAGATCAGGGCAATAAACAGCCAGGCAAATACATTGGCGATAAAGAGATAATTCCGATGCTGCTCAAATGCCTCGCTGCTGTTTATCAGTGTATAGGAACATGATATCCCTTCTTCTATTATGATCCTGCGCATTTTCTCCACAGCCTGAGATGCGTTTTCCGTGTTGAAGCACATCCCCTTGACTCTAAGCTCTGCCGAAACATCCGGGGGCACCAGTGTTTCCTTCACGGACCAGGGGGCAATGATCTCCAACGTATAGGGCAGTGTTTCCTGACCCGCGGCATCCACAAGCGGCGGAATGTCAGGCGGAATAAACTCTGCCGGCGTTATGGTGACATTCTGCTCCTGTCCGGTTGTTCCATCCGTCATTTTTGGGGAAATGGCAAGCTCCACGGAAGCACTTTGGAACAGGTCCGCAAGATCCTCGGCGCCTTTCACATCATCGCTGTCGTCGTTGATCTTGGCAACGGCAAGCATTTTCCCGTTTTGGCCCATGTACTCTGCCGCCGGCAGTCCCAGCTTCTCAACCAGCTTCTGATAAAACGCGTCGTCAAAAAAATGCACTTCCAGCAGAAGCTCCTGGTCCTCCTGTGCGGATTCTCCGCCCGCCGCTTCCCGGTACGCATCCGTAAGCTGATCCGGTGAAGTCTTGCAGGAAAAAGCGATGGCCGCCCGGCAGGAGCTTTCCGATATACCGGATATTGCTTTCATCTTGTCATAAAGGCGGAACAGCTCTTCATCCTCCATCTCCTGCGTCCCGAACCCAAGATCATAATCCGACACGGTTTTGAACCCGTCCGCCGACTGCTGCATGCTTTCGATCAAAGCATTGGCAGATACAAACAATACGATACTCAGTACCAGGGAAAGCACGATACTCCGATAACGCTTCCGGTTTCGTTTGAAATTTTTCAGGGCAAGGGTTCCTTCCAGACCGTACATGCGCTGCTTTCTCTGAGAGATTTCCATCAACCCGGATTCCACTTTGATCTCATTGGTCTGCCGGATACATTCCATCACCGGCAGGCTGACTGCCTTTTTTGCCGGCAGCCAGGCTGAGATCAGGATCGTGACCAGGCTGACCGCGGTCGCGCCGGCCACCGCCGGGAGAGATACCTTCGTGGTCAGCGGAACCCCTGTATACAAAACGGCTCCAAACCGGCCGGATACGACGGAGATCACACCCCGGATGCATCCCAGTCCTGCCAGGATACCGATGGGAATCCCCACCGCACCGATGCACAGTCCTTCAAAAAGGACGGAATTACGCAGCTGCTTCTCCGTAGCCCCCACAGAGGCCAGCACCCCGATCTCCCGGATCCGTTCGCTCAGTGAGATGCTGAAGGAATTGTAGATCAGAAACACCGAACCGATCATGATGATCGCCAGCACGATTCCCCCAAAGGAATATAAAAACGCCATGAATACCTTGTCCGACGGCCTGTCTGAAATTCCCATAATGCGCAGCACATCATAATTCAGTATGCAGGGATATCCGGCTTTTACCTGATCCGTATAGGAATACACCTTTCGCATCTGGTCCAGTGTGACAAACAGGGTGAGCGGATTGTAGCCGGCCGCCGCGTCTGTCTTTGTGATCAGTGTACATCCCGGGGATTCCTCGGTCTCAAACACCGGGGTCCTGCAGATTCCGACTACCGTATAGGTCTTCTCCTTCCGGGGCAGAAAGGTCTCCGCTCCGGCCTCGTATGGATCGGCCTGGCTCAGCTCCTGCTCTCCCCGCATACGGCTTCCCACAGAAAGCTCCAGTGTGCTGCCTGTTTTGCCGGAAATACCGCACTCTTTCATGGCGCTTCCGGATACAAGGACCTCGCCGTCATGTTCCGGAAGCCGCCCGGACAGCAGCGTGATGGGCAGGGCCTGGAACGTCTCCTCCTGGAATCCGGCGATAAAGAGATAGGGCCTGCCGGGATCTGTCCCGTTCTCTGCCTCTGCATATCCGATATTTTCAAAGGTCACTGTGTCCGTTACCTCTTTGTCCTCGGAGCGTTCCTGCACAAAGGAAGCATCTACATTCAAAAACGCGGCGCCCCACCCTCCGTACTTCTGTATGGCTCCCCGCGCCATATAGTCCAGCAGTGATACGCCGAAGGTGGTCACTCCGGTGATCATCACCGTGGACAATACCACGCCGATGATGGTTACAAGGGTCCGTGTGCGGTTCTTTTTCAGCCCCTCCAGGGCAATCTTATGAAAGATATTCATGACCGCTTCACCTGCCTTTCGTTCACCTCAGCTTCGTTGTCCGGCCGCGGTTCTTTTCTGTCCGGGATCCGGGCCTTCGAAGCCGTCTGCCGTTCATCCTGCAGGATCATCCCATCTGAAATGCGGATGATACGGTCTGCCTGGAGGGCGATATTTTTGTCATGTGTGACCAGGATCAATGTCTGCCCATACTCCTTGTTGCTCTTTTTCAAAAGCTTTACGATCTCATGTCCGTTCCGGCTGTCCAGGCTGCCCGTAGGCTCATCCGCCAGCATCACCTGGGGCGCGTTCATCAGGGCACGCCCGATGGCGACACGCTGCTGCTGTCCGCCGGAAAGCTGGTTGGGAAGATGGGTCTGACGATCCTCCAGGCCAAGCAGATGCAGCAGGTCATTCAGCCGTTTCTGATTCACCTTCCGGCTGTCCATCAGCACCGGCAGGGTGATATTTTCCACCACATTGAGGGTGGGGATCAGGTTGTGGAACTGATAGATCAGCCCCACCTGCCGCCTCCGGAAGATGGCCAGCTTCTCGCTGCTCTGAGCGTATACATCCTGCCCGTTCAGGAAGATCTTTCCCTTTGTGGGCACATCCACCCCGGCAATGGCATGGAGCAGCGTGCTTTTTCCGGAACCGGAAGAACCGATGATCGCGGTGAACCCGCCCTTTTCAATCGTCAGCGATACACCGTTCAGCGCGACGACCTGATTTTCGTCCTTGCCGTAAACCTTGTATAAATTTTCCACTTTCAAAAAATCCATAATGTGAACCTCCTTTATTTATAGACGTTCAGAGCCATCCGGTTCTGAACTTATTCTTATCATAGGATTTCACACTTACATTTTCGTGACTTTTTTGTGAGAGATCCGTCACATTTCCCCATTATTTGGGAAAACGGATGATAAAGACCGCGCCGCCCTGAGGATGATTTTCTGCGGTCACTGTCCCTCCCTGCCGGGTGATGATGGTTTTGCAAAGCGCCAGTCCGATGCCGTATCCTGCCGCCCTGGAATTTTTTCCCCTGTAAAAACGGTCAAATAAGGAGCGCAGCTCTTTTTCTTCAAATCCAGCCCCGCTGTCATGAATCGTAAGCTCCGTATACAGCAGGTTGTCTTCACAGGCAATTTCGATCCTCCCCTGATCGCCGGCGCTTTCCATGCAGTTTTTCAAAATATTCCGGATCGCCTCTGCCAGCCAGTCCGAATCTCCCAGAATCTCCATCCCCTCCGGCACATCTGCCTGCAGCGCAATATTGTGTAGCTCCATCGGGATCAGAAGCGGACGCACAGCCGCGTCTACCAGGCCGCGCACATCCACCGGTCCGCTTCGGAATACGACAATGCCTGCGTCCAGACGGGACAATTTTAATAAAGAAGTGATGAGCCAGTCCATCTGTGCCAGCAGCTCCTCCGTCTCCTGCAGCAATTCCCTGCGCTCTGTTTCCTCCGGGTTGTTTTCCAGCAATGACAGGATCAGGTTTACGGAGGTCAGCGGGGTACGGAGCTGATGGGCAATATCCGCCAGCGAATCGGCCAGATTTTCCTTTTCTTTTTTCAGGGCCGCGTTCTGCTCCCGGATGCGCAGTGTCATTTTCGTGATCTCGCTGCGCAGGATCGAAAGCTCTCCCTCCTCGGACTCGCTGATGAACAGATAGTCCGCATTATGAAGGACCATATCGATCTGCTCTGAAATCTCCGCAATGCTTCGATACCTCGCTCTGTTGAACACATAGAACAGGATCCCGAGTGCAGCGGAAGACAATAGGACAAGCAGCCCCGCCGGACTGCTGATCAGAAATCCCGCTGCCGCAAAAACTCCCGCGGTCACGAAAAAGCAAACGGCAAACCGCCGGTATTCTTTATTTCGAAGCATACCTGTCCCCCAATCGATAGCCAGTCCCGCGGACCGTCAGGATCATCTCCGGGTTGGACGGATCTTCTTCCATCTTCTCCCGCAGACGTTTGATGTATACCGTCAGTGTATTGTTTGTGACGAATTCGCCTGCCGCGTCCCAAAGCTCCCCCAGCAGGCGGTCCCTTGTGAGGATCGCTTTCGGATTACTGACGAACATCAGCAGCAGACGGTATTCCAGGGCGGAAAGCGGAATCTCCCTGCCGTCCTTTTTTACAATACCAGAAGCTGTGTCCACATAGAGCCCGTCCGCTTCATAGACAGCGGAAACCCGTTCGCTGCGCCGCAGAGCGGTCCGTATCCGCGCCGCCAGCTCCCTGGGACGGAAGGGCTTGGTGATATAGTCATCTCCTCCCATATTCAGTCCGGTCACTACGCTGGCCTCATCCCCGGAAGCCGTCAAAAAGATCACGGGGATATCCTGCACTTCTTTGATCTCCGTGCAGACCGTAAATCCGTTTCCGTCCGGCAGAGAGATATCCACCAGCCCCAGGTCAAACTTTTGCTTTCCCAGCATGTCAAATGCCTCCTGCTGCGTCGGCGCGTGAACGACTGCAAAGCCCTCCGCGCTGAGCAGGCGGGTCAGATTTTTGGCAATCGTCATATCATCTTCCACTAAAAAAATCTGTTTCAATTTTTTATCCTCCTGAACCATCAGACAGATCATGGAGCGCGCCATGACCGCCCTGTGCTCAAATAATTCTTGCATTCTCTGCAGGAACATCATATCATACCTTTATAGTTTTCTCAATGAATCACAGAATATGGAGGGGATCTACCATTGGAATGCATTAGAAAAGCGACGCCAGCAGACGCGTCACGGATTGCGGAAATATTAGTTTTTACCAAAAGGATGAATTACCGGCACATTTTTCAGGATGATAAGGGTTCCTTTGGAGAACTCCAGGTTCTTCCCCTGGCACAGAGCTATCTCGCAGATCCGAAGAAGCTGGAACATATCTGGGTCTATGATGAGGAGGAGATCGTCAAAGGAATGATCCACATAGAGCAGGATTGGATCGAGGACTTGTATGTGGATCATTTTTTTCATCATGCGGGGATCGGCGCACAGCTCATTGAATTTGCAATACAAAGATACCGCGTCCGGTATCTGTGGGTACTGGAAAAAAATCACGGAGCCATCCGGTTTTATCAGTCCCACGGATTTTCACAGACACAGGAGCGCAGGCTGCAGGAGGGGACAGCGGAATGGCTGATCAAAATGGAACGGCTGCTCCCTATCTGATATGCTCCCACACTGCGTCTGCCTCCAGGAGCTTCTCAGGAGGGCACACCAGCGCCCTCCCCAAAGCTGCAACAGTACTGATCGATGCATGATTCATATTCTTCTGACGCTGCTCATACTGCTGAATCGTGCGAAGCGGCACCCCTGAGGCTTCTGCCAGCTCCCTTTGGCTCATGCCGGCATCCATTCGGTATCGCTTTAGATTTGTCTCTTTCTTTCTCGCCCGGAGTAATTCATTCATTCGGTCACAAAACTGCTGTATATCCATCTCATGATAAGGATGATACATCCTCACGATCTCCTGAATCGGCACATACGTATTGATCTCCTGGTATCCAAGCCCTGTTCTCCACTGATAATATGCCAGTGCCCACCCCGCCCAATACTCCGGGCTTCGCTCCATCGGACAGGATACCTCCATACGCACTTCCCACTTCTCCTTCCCCTGGCTTCTTACAATATAGTCTATGACATCATAGGCTGTTTCCACACCGGACTTTCCCGCGATCGTTGCAGAGTCCCCCCGTTCAAACCGTCCCGCAGTCCCGGATTCGATAAACATCTGAAAAAAAAGTTCTATGTTATACTTTAACTCATGAACCGCGAAATCCAGCATTCTCCCCATGGATATTCTCGCCTTGTCCAAATATAGCCTATCGTAAGCGCATATCATCTGCTCTCATCTCCTCATCAATCATAGAGATTACATAAAGGTCACCTTTCTGGTAACGATTCTTGTCCATATCAAAGTAATCTCTCCTTGCTTTCCGATCCCTGTGCTCCTTTTTCGGATACCATATCGTCTTCTCCGCCGGCTCGGCTCCCACATATTCCAACCGTTCAAATGCGCGCTCACTTTTCACCACAAACTGCCTGCCCAGCTTCCCCAGGTGCATTGCCTGATTCAACTGCCGATAGGAAATGGTTCCATTCAGAAAATCCTGCGCAAACGAGAAATAACTGTCGTCCGCCCGGTAACCTGTGATAATATCATATTCCTTATATGGTACATGAAATGTTCTTCTTATATATGATCTGGCTTCCCTGGCCAACGGCGATGGTAAGTCAAATTCCCGATTCTCCAGCAGAATACTCAGCCAGTGCAGAATCGTCCACTCGTTTGCTGTCAGGTCCAGAATCATCAGATCTGCACATTCGATCACATAATGATTGGCATATCCGTTCCGTTCGGCATCCACTGCCCATTCCATTGCCAGATCCGTTTCCTCCGTGCAGTAGAAGCCCAGTCCATAGTCATTATAAGGCTTTCCCCTGCCGAACATTGGTTTTCGGATCACATCCGCTGATCCATGATATATATTCTTTTTCATACGAATTCCCCGCATTCATAATATAGGATCCGCCCGTCAAAAGGTCTCACTTCCCTTGCCGGCCGCAAAGCGGCATAATTCCTTATGCGGCTGTGCGCATCACATGATACTGATCTCCGGATTTATCTTATGCTCCATACATTATACTCCCACAGGAGTATGATTTCAATATTTATATTTCGCATTGAAGAAAGTAAAGTTTATCTGCAAAAAATGTTGACATTCCATTTTAAGCGTACTATAATATTACAGCGTGAAAACGGGAGAAACAGTATGCGCCAAAGCCCCGGAGTATGCTGATTTCATATAAAAACAGATATTATAATGAGAGATTAACAGAAAATAACAGGAGGAACCCCCATGAAAACTTATATGGCTAATCCAGACAAGATTGAGAGAAAATGGTATGTGGTTGACGCTGAAGGCTGCACATTAGGACGTCTTGCTTCCGAAGTCGCAAAGGTACTGAGAGGCAAGAACAAGCCGGAATTCACCCCACATGTTGATACAGGCGATTATGTAGTAGTCGTAAATGCAGAGAAGGTAAAAGTAACAGGCAAGAAGCAGCAGCAGAAGATCTACTACAATCATTCCGAGTATGTAGGCGGAATGAGAGAGACCACTCTGGCAGAGATGATGCAGAAGAAGCCGGAGAAGGTAGTGGAACTGGCAGTCAAAGGAATGCTTCCGAAGGGACCTTTGGGAAGGGCAATGATTAAGAAGCTTCATGTATATGCTGGTCCGGAGCATGCTCAGCAGGCTCAGAAGCCAGAAGCATTGACATTTTAAGGAAAGGTTGAAAGGAGGACATTACAGTGGCTAATGCAAAATATTACGGAACAGGAAGAAGAAAAAAATCTATCGCAAGAGTATACCTGGTACCTGGTACAGGTAAGATCACTATAAATAAAAGAGATATCGATGATTATCTGAGTCTGGAGACACTGAAGGTTGTAGTTCGTCAGCCGCTCGTTGCGACAGATACGACAGATAAGTTCGATGTTCTTGTCAACGTACACGGAGGCGGCTACACCGGACAGGCCGGAGCGATCCGTCACGGCATCTCCCGCGCTCTGCTCGAGGCAGATCCGGAGTACAGACCGATCCTCAAAAAAGCCGGCTACCTGACCCGTGACCCGAGAATGAAGGAAAGAAAGAAATACGGTCTCAAAGCGGCTCGTAGAGCACCACAGTTCAGCAAGAGATAAGCAGTTATCTGCGAACAGAAAAGTATATGGAAAAGCCCGGAATGCTTGCATTCAAGGGCTTTTTTATATACTTTTCTGTTCATTGGAACGCAAGAATGACCGAGATGCAGCGCAGCGGAATCGAGGTGATTCTTGTGTTCGCAGATAACGTCCCCTCTCTACAGAAGTACAGTATAGAATCCTCTTGGAATACTTGTATTTCAGAGCCTTTTTATATATTCCTGCTCCGATCTTTCCGATATTCAAAAAACTCCGTCAAAAATTCATAAAAATCAATCACATTCTGACTGTCCATCTTATTCCTGTTATAGTTAATGATAATATCTCTCTGGCAGACCGGACCCTCGATCTTCAAAAGCCTTACCTGCTCATTTTCAATACTCCCCCAGGTAAATTCCGGCCAGAAACCGATCCCCATATTCGCTGCGATCATATTCTTCACGGCAGACGGAGTGTCGCTCTCAAAAATAATCCTCGGCGTAAACCCCGCATGCTGGCAAAACCGGTCACAGATATAGCGAAACTCCCGGGATCCCAAAAGACTGATGAACCCCTCTTCCGCCGCTTCCTCCAGGCAGACAGACTCCCGATCCTTATATTTTCCCTTCCTTGGCACGGCCAGGTAGATCTCTTCCGCACAGGTAAAGCTGTTCTCCTCATTCACGGCCTGATAGAAGAGCTTTGTCTTCACGGCAATATCATAAAGCTCACTCTCCGAATTCTGCTGCAGTTGAAAATGAATATCCTCATGGTCCTTTTTATATTCTATGATCGCTTCCATGACAAGTCCTGACGCTGCCAGAACATTCATGTGGATCGTCTCGCTCTCCAAAGCGACCATCATCTTAAGCTGCTCTGGAATATCGTCAAACTGCGCCATCAGCGGTTCCAGCTTTTTCTGCAGATACTTCCCGTACTCTGTCAGCACAATATTCCTGCCCTTTGCCGTAAATAACGGAACTCCCAGGTCATTCTCCAGCCGCCGGATGGCCTGGGTCAGCGCAGGCTGTGTAATGTGCAGGTTCTTCGCGCTGTTCGTCATATGCTTCGTATTCGCTACCTCCAGAAAATACCGTATCTGCATCAATTCCATGTTGACACCCTCCTCTCACATATGAATAGAATATTGCCCAGGCACATCCCATTATGTCCATTCGGCCGTTTTACAGTGTACACCCTTTGGATTTTGTTTTCATCACGACACAAAATTTTAACCATTCCATAATATAAACATTATCATTTTCATAAATATTATATATTAGACATAATCAAACGTCAATGCTAAACTATACTCGAACGATGAAACAAGAATGATGCAGAAGGGCACATGCCGAAACCTGAAATCAAAAAGTCCAATCCTACCCGGCAAGCCTTTTTTGCACAGAGCTTTCAAAAGGAAAGAGAGGAAATGAAAAATGGCCGAACTTTTAGAGTCCACCATGCTGATCTGCTTTGGATTATCCTGGCCCATGAATCTTGCCAAGAACATCAAAGCCAAATCAGCCAGAAACATGAGCATCCAGTTTATACTGCTTATCATCACGGGATACATCGCAGGAATCTCGGCAAAGATCTACAGCCACAGGTTCAATTATGTATTAGTTGTGTATCTCTTAAACCTGATCGTCGTATCCGCCAATGTCATTGTCTACATGATTAATACCCGTTACGACAGGCAGGCACAGGCGGCAAACGTCAAGCTTAGCAGGCAGATATCAGGACACACAGGCAGCACGGAAACAGGCATTGCAGAAGCATCTGCAGAAAATGCCCATACCTCTAACCCCTTCCAACCATCCATGCATGAACAAGGAGATGATGAAATGCAGACTTATCGTGAACTTAACAGTATTACAGAAGCAGGCGGCGTTGTACTTTTTGGATCCAACACATTTGCTTCCCTTCCGGTCGGGGAGCTCTCACAGGCTTTCCGTATCACGGAGCCCATTTACAACCGAAGCGTCAAGGACATTCGGATCGACCAGATCGAACGTTACCTGAAGGTCTGCCTGTACGACCTGAATCCGCGTAAAATCTTTGTAAATATGGGAGATGTGGATATCCGGGATGAAAATGTAGACGTAGACAATTTTATTTCCAAATATGAATGGCTGCTCTATATGATTCATACAAAGACACAGGCCTCCATCTATATCGTGCCAATTGTATCCAAAAGCCCGGCCGCATTCAAGATCAATCAGCGCCTGAAAGCATTGGCCGCACAGACCGGATGCAAATGCATTGATATCTCCGGTGTGTTTGAATCCAATCGTCCTACCCTCCGGCTGTTCGAATTGATGAAGGTGCATATGCGCAATCACCCGATCAACTTTGCAGACGCGATGGAGGTCGGCACCCTCAGCAACCGGGTCATCGAAGATGTTCCCAACGACGGACAGCCCTCCGCGGCACCTGGAAAAGAGGTTGTCTACGCAAAGCATTAGTATGAAACAATGAAAATCTAATAGACAAATTTAGTCCCCTCCGCGTGTTTTACATGCAGATGGGGACTATTTCATTCCGCTCATTTTCTTATAGATATCTCCGCGAAAGGTCATCATCAGAAAGTCCAGGCGGTTCTTTCATGTCTAACAGAATAATATGATCAGCTGCGACGCCAGCACCACCGCGATCAGCGCGATCGGATAGGTCGCCGCATAGGCAGCCGCGATATCCTCCGTACCGGCCATGTTGATCAGCGTACCAAGGGCCGGTGTGCTCGTCATACCTCCGGTCAGTGAACCAAGGTTGTTGAGCAGGGGCAGCTTTAAGATGTTCTTCGCCACGATAAATCCAATGATCATCGGAAGGATCGTCATGATCGCTCCATAGAGGAAATACACCGGTTCAAAGTACTGTACAAACTTCGCGCCGCCGGATACTCCCGCCCCGATCAGGAACAGCATCAGTCCCAGCTCCCGGAGCATCTTTAAGGTAGAATTTTTCGGGACGATGGATATCTTTCCGGCGTGTCCGTAGTGTCCGAACACAAGAGCCGTCAGAAGGCAGCCTCCTGTGGTAGTCAGCGAAAAGTTCCTGTAGCTGAGGCTTCCCACCAGGATTCCAACAATTGCCGCCAGCGAAAAAGCGAAAAATCCAAATTCATCTACTTCTGTCAGGATCAGGCTGTTCTTTTTTCTGCCTTCGCCTTCCTTTGCGGTAATCTTGGCCACTTCTTCATTCATGTTCGCTTTCATGATCTTCGGAACGATCTGCACAAACAGGACCACGCCGACCACACCAAACAGATAGGAGATCCCATACCCTACGGATACCAGCGCTTCCAGATCCAGGCCGACAGCCGCTTTGGATGCGGAAAATGCAGGCGTACTGGTCAGTGCTCCGGAAAGCAGGCCCACCATGATCGCACGGAACTGCTCGTGATCCAGATCCGTAAAATTGGAACCGATCAGAATACATGCGACGCAGGTAACTGCCGCAGCAAGAATGATCACAGCACCCAGCAGAACATAGGATTTGAAATTCCGTTTCAGGTTTCCGAAAAAGTTCGGCCCCGCTATAAAACCGACAGAGGTCACGAAGAAGATCAGTCCCATATTTTCCACGATTTTCAGTGCGTCTGTAGCAAAGGTCGTCTCACCCGCCATCAGGTTGTCCGACAGTTTTGTGTACAGCAGGCATCCGTAAACCAGAGCGATGATAAATACTCCGGCCGTTCCCAGGTTGATCCCTTTTACGGTGATCTTACCGACCGCATACCCGATGGCCGCGATCGCAAAGACCGAAAATGTAAGAAATACTACAGCCTTTACTGCCAATATTCCTCCAAATAACTCCATGTCTTATGACTCCCTTCTGTATACTATACTAAAAGACAGCAAGCCGCCAGCGGCCCGCTGTCTGCACGAAACTCTACAATGATTATTTATGCTCTTCCAGATAAGCAGCCCGTCCGCTCTCGTACAGGTTATTTCCCTCGCTGTCGATGATGACAACCAGCGGCATATCCTCTACATAAAGCTTTCTCAGCGCTTCCGCACCCAGATCCTCATAGGCGATCAGCTCTGCCTTTTTGATGCATTTTGCAAGCAGCGCGCCTGCTCCGCCGATGGCGCCGAAGTAAACGCCGGAATACTTCTTCATCGCGTCAATCACTTCCGGAAGGCGTGCGCCTTTTCCGATCATGCCGCGCGCGCCCACAGACATCATGGTCGGCGCATAGGCATCCATACGGCCGCTGGTGGTCGGTCCCGCGGAACCGATGACCTGTCCCGGTTTTGCCGGAGTCGGCCCTACATAGTAGATGGTCGCGTCTGTCGGGTCAAACGGGATCTCTTCGCCCTTTGCCAGAGCCTCGCACATCCTCTTGTGGCCCGCGTCACGGGATGTATAGATCGTTCCTGTCACAAGGACGCTGTCGCCTGCGTGCAGTGTCTTTGCAAGTTCCTCTGTCAATGGTAATGTAATCTTTTTTGCTGCCATCTTAGATCACCTCCGATTTATGACGTGTTACATGGCAGTTGATATTCACTGCGCATGGCATGCCTGCAATATGGGTTGGCAGTGTCTCAATATTCAGTCCGATGGCTGTGGTCTTTCCTCCGAAGCCCTGAGGTCCGATCCCCAGCTTGTTGATCTTCTCCAGCATCTCCTTTTCCAGGTCTGCATAGAACGGATCCGGATTGGAGGAGTCGATGGGGCGCATCAATGCCTTCTTCGCAAGAAGGGCAGCCTTGTCAAAGGTTCCGCCGATTCCTACGCCGACTACCATCGGCGGGCAGGGATTCGGTCCTGCGGTCTCTACAACCTCCAGGATGAAGTCCTTGATCCCCTGCAGGCCATGAGACGGCTTGAACATGCGGATCTGGCTCATATTCTCACTTCCGAAGCCCTTCGGTCCTACCGTGATCTTGATCTGCTCACCCGGAACGATCTCTGTGTAGAGCATTGCAGGTGTATTGTCGCCTGTATTTCCGCGGCGCACCGGATCCTTTACAACGGATTTCCTGAGATACCCCTTGTCATAGCCGCGGCGCACACCCTCGTCAACCGCTTCTGCAAGGCTGCCGCCTGTCAGATGCACATCCTGTCCGATCTCTAAAAATACGCATGCCATGCCGGTATCCTGACAGATCGGCACGCACTCGCTGTCCGCGATCTCGAAGTTCTCGATGATATTGTCCAGAACGCCCTTTGCGATCTCTCCGTCCTCACAGGCACGGCAGTCCTTGATCGCACATTTCACATCTTCCGGAAGATGCTCATTTGCTTCGATGCAAAGCTTTTCTACGACGTCCGTAATCTTGCTTACTTCTATCTCTCGCATAACTTAATCTCCTTCTTTATATTCACGGCAGGGCTGTCGGGAACTGATTTTTCTCACTCGAAATATTGCCACCTGTACGGTTGGATGCTCTAAAGAGCCTCCAACCGACTCATCCCTTCCCGACACCCCATTCCTAATACTGCTATCGATTATCTCTCATGGCGCGCATACTTCGGAAGAAGCTTCGGTGATACCTCTCCTGTCGCCGCGCAAGCGTTCTTTAATTCCTCATCATAGCTTGCCACATGATCCAGATTCATGGTGCCGAGCTCTACCTCTTTCGCCTTTGCCGCCGCTTTCTTGCCTGCGTTCCGGCCGAATACGATCACGTCAAGAAGGGAGTTGCCCATCAGTCTGTTTGTTCCGTGGATTCCGCCCGCTGCCTCGCCTGCTGCCAGAAGATTCGGAATGTTCTTTGCGAAGCCTTCTCCGTCGATCTCAAGGCCGCCGTTCTGATAGTGCAGTGTCGGGTAGATCAGGATCGGTACTTTTCTCATATCGATTCCATATTTCATATACATACGGAACATGGCCGGGATCCTCTTTTCGATCGTTCCCTCACCTCCGAGGATTTCGATCATCGGTGTATCAAGCCATACGCCGTGCTCTCCGTCAGGCGTCTCTACGCCGCGGCCTTCCCTGCATTCCCGGATTACGCCGGAAGCGTTGACGTCGCGGGTCTCCAGCGGATGAATATATGCTTCCCCGTTCGCATTGACAAGCTGAGCGCCGACAGAACGAACCTTCTCTGTCACAAGCGCGCCCAGGATCTGTACCGGATACGCAACGCCGGTGGGATGGTACTGGATGGAATCCTGGTAAAGAAGCGGTACTCCCGCCCGGTATCCAAGTACGAGCCCGTCTGCCGTTGCCCCGTAGTGATTGGAGGTCGGGAATCCCTGATAATGCATTCTTCCCGCGCCGCCGGTTGCGATCACAACGGTCTTTGCTCTTGCAACGGAATAGTCTCCTGTCTCCATATTGAGAAGTACCGCGCCTGCTGCCTGGCCCTTCTCATCTTTGATGATCTCTACCGCGGAAGTAAACTCTACCACCGGAATCTGAAGATTCAATACTTCGTCGCGGAGTGTACGCATGATCTCTGCTCCGGAATAATCCTTACATGCATGCATTCTCTTTCTGGAGGTACCGCCGCCGTGGGTCGTTACCATCCGTCCGTCCGCGTCCTTGTCAAACATGACGCCCAGTTCGTTCAGCCATTTGATCGCGTCGGGCGCTTCCATTACGAGACGTTTTACCAGCTCCGGCTTTGCAGCGAAGTGTCCGCCGCCGAACGCGTCCAGATAATGCTGAACCGGAGAATCATTTTCCTTATCCGCCGCCTGGATACCGCCTTCCGCCATCATCGTATTCGCGTCGCCGATACGGAGCTTTGTCACGATCATCACGTTTGCGCCTGCATTGTGCGCTTCGATGGCGCAGGAGGAACCTGCTCCGCCGCCGCCGATCACAAGTACATCTACGTCATAATCTACCTTCGTGATGTCAACCTTCTCCTGCACAAGACGGCTTGTGGAGTGAAGCATTTCAGCCAGCTCAAGGGGTGCTTTTTGTCCTTTGTTCGGGCCTACTTTAATCTCTGCAAATGCATCTGGATTATAATCCGGATGGAATTCCTTCAGGAGAGCGTCTTTTTCGTCGGCAGTCAGACGTCTCGGTTCTGTAGACATACGCTCTGCCCTTGTAGCCTCTACCTTTTTGATGGATTCCATCATATTTTCTGGATATGGTGTATACATATTCGACCCTCCCCTATTTCTCAATCTCTCTTGTGTTGTAAAGTTCCTGCATCTCTGTGATCGGCTTCTGCATGATCTGCTCGATCAGGCTGTCGTACTCGCCCCGGTTCACCTCGTCCACACGGTTTTTGAGATGCTCGGTCTCAGGCGCGATGTACTTGCCGGTGAGACGTCTTGCCAGGAGTCCAACCATCGGATGGGAGATTCCCGCCGGACATCTTACGGAACAGCATCCGCAGCTTACACAGTCAAAGGACTCTTCCGCACATTTCTCAAATTCGCCCCGCTGCGCGTATGCGATATACTGCATAACATTCAGATCCTGGGTACATGCTTTCGTACATGCGTTGCATCCGATACAGCTGTAGATCTCCGGATACAGCTCCATCATGATCTGCTGGGTCGGCTTGATCTCTTCAATATCATAGGTCCTCTTATCTGTCGGGAAGAAGGGGATGCTTGCCACATACATTCCTTCTTCTACCTGTGTCTGGCAGGCAAGGCAGGTCTTTAATTCATTTTTTCCCTTGATCCTGTAGATCGTCGCACATGCTCCGCAGAAACCATGACGGCAGCCGCATCCTCTTCCAAGTGTATATCCGGCATATTCCATCGCAGTCATGATCGTAAGTTCTGCAGGTACGCTGTATTTTTTACCGAAAAAATATACATTTACCATCTTTTCCATGTTATTCATGTCCTTTCACTTTAATACTCGTTTGGC
Source organism: uncultured Lachnospiraceae bacterium (assembly GCA_949893755.1). GTDB lineage: Bacteria > Bacillota > Clostridia > Lachnospirales > Lachnospiraceae > Schaedlerella. The sequence goes on from CATLCV010000001.1 coordinate 67,836, forward strand.
AGTTCATCAATCTCATCATACCGGAATACCGGGCCGTCCTTGCACACATATTTGGAGCCGATGTTGCAGCGTCCGCACTTTCCGACTCCGCACTTCATCCGAAGCTCCAGTGTCGTGTAGACCTGCTCTGTGGTAAATCCAAGCTCCTTTAAGCCTGCAAGCACAAACTTGATCATGATCGGAGGCCCGCACACAAGCGCAGTCTTGTCCGTATCAAATCCAAGCTCCTTCACATAATTGGGAACAAATCCAACATGGCCGTCCCAGCCTTCCTGCTCACGGTCGATGGTCAGGTATACATTCACGCCCTCTGCCTTCATCCAGACCTCCTGGATCTCCTTGAGCTGAACCAGATCCTCTGCAGAACGGGAACCATAGACAATATCTACCGTACCGTAATTCGCGCGGTTATCCAGCACATAATTGATCACGGAACGAAGCGGCGCAAGGCCGATACCGCCTGCGATAAACAGAAGGTTTTTGCCTTTCAGCTCCGTCTCCACCGGGAAAGAATTGCCGTAGGGTCCGCGGACCGTGATCTCATCGCCCACCTCCAGGCTGTGGAGATAATCAGTCAGGATCCCGCATTTCTTAATGCTGAACTCCTGATATTCTTTATTCGTAGGCGAAGAAGTAATGGAAAACATACCCTCGCTGATACCCGGCGCGCAGACCATGGCGCACTGCCCCGGCATATGCTCAAAGAGCTTGCCGCCCTCCGGCGCGTTGACGCGGAATGTCTTGACGTCCGGCGTCTCTTCCCGGATATCCGTGATCACGCCTACCTGGGGGATCAGAGTATCTAATGTATAATTCTTATGACATGTACATTCACCCATTATTTTTCACCTCCCTGATTCTGAAATGCTTTCACGACCTTCACGATATTCAGGGCGGACGGACATTTTTCCACACAGCGTCCGCAGCCTACGCAGGAGTACATCCCGTCATTGTTGGCCGGATAGTACACCAGCTTGTGCATAAATCTCTGGCGGAACCGCTGCATCTGGCTGGTACGGTTGTTGCCGTGAGCCATCATCGTAAAGTCTGAGTACATGCAGGAATCCCAGCATCTGTAACGGGAAACGCTGTTTCCTGCGGTATAATCCTTGATATCATAGCACTGGCAGGTAGGGCACACAAAGGTACAGGTGCCGCATGCCAGACATGGCTTGTATAATTCTTCCCAGATCGGGGAGTCAAATTTTTCCGTAAGGGCATCCCCGTTCCATCCTTCTAAGGAAAGATTCATATAGGGCAGCTTTTCCACGATCCCGCGGATGGCTTCCTTTTCCGCTTCTACGGCCGCTTCATCCGCGTCTGAGAGCAGTTCCTTCACTGCGGCTGTCAGCGTCTCTCCCTTTTCGGTCAGCGCTTTCCAGTACAGGTCCTCTCCCACCATCCAGACAGCAACGTCTGATGCAGGCTGTGCCGCGTCTACGCCGAACACCTTGCAGAAGCAGGTTTCCTCCGGCTCATGGCAGGCCATGGCCACGACCGTTCCGTGGTCTCTTCTGGCCGCGTAGAAGGTATCAATGGGATCCGCGAGAAATACATTGTCCAGTACCTCCAGGCCCTTGACGTCGCATGCCTTCATGCCGAACACGACAAAGTCCTGCTCCTTCAATGTCTCCGGCTCTACCGACATCTTCTTACCTTCTTTTTTGACCGTGTAAAGCCCCTCGCTCTGCGGGAAAAATGCGTCCTTTGCTGATTTCACGGTTTTCAGCGTATCCAGATCCACCTCCGCATCCTCGGTCCATGCGGCAAAATTGGTCTGTCCGGCTGTCTTTACCGGAAGATACAGTTCCCGGTTTTCCGCGATTAAATGGAATAATGCGGAAAGATCTTTTTTTGCTATCTTATACATACATTATCCCCTCTTTCCTACAATACTTGGTTCCGCGTCTCCAAACGTGTAGTTGGTGAGCGGTGCTTTTGAATCGGTATCTTCCCCTGCCTGATATTCGCCGTACAGCTCGTCAATATCCTTGATAAACTTACGGTTGAACAGGTGGAGCGGGATTCCCTGAGGACATACGCGGCTGCATTCTCCGCAGTCCGTACATCTTCCTGCCACGTGGAAGGCACGGATGATATGGAACATCTTTTCCTCAAAGGTGTCCACATTGGCCTTCTGGGAGCTGTCGAACTTGTTGCTGTCAAATACGCACTTGCGGCAGCTGCAGGCCGGACATGCATTTCTGCAGGCATTGCAGCGGATACATTTGCTCAATTCACTCTGGAAGAACGCAAACTTCTCCTCCGGGCTCATGGCCTCGATCCTTGCCACCTCGTCAAAACGCTCTCCGTCCTTGGTCTCCTTGGACTCTCCGATCAGTTCATCGTAGACCATGTGGTCCTTGCCCTTGCAGACATGGCATCTTTCCAGCATGGCATCTGCATAGGCGCAGGTCTTTTCTCCGTAGATGGTCTGGATCTTAAGGGTCTCTGCATCATCGGTGAGCTCTGCGCCTTCGATGCTCTCGATTCCTTTGATCCCCTGCTTTCTGATCCGTTCGATATCCAGTTTTCCTTTGCATCCCACACCTACGATATAGGCTTTTTCCCTGTCTACGCGGTGTTCCTTCAAAAGCTGGTTGAAGCTGTATGTATCACAGGGCTTCAGGCAGACAAGGGTCTTTCCTTCCAGCTTGGATGCCTCGATCATATATTTACTCAGGTTGGCTCCGCAGAATCCGTTATACACGAAATCCTCCAGAGCTTCCGCTGTCTCAAAGTAAGCCGGCTCCGGGTTATAAGGCAAGTCTCCGGCCTTCCAGCCGAGAACCCGTGCCACAGTCCCATCTGCCAGCAGTTCTTTTGCACGGTTTACTAATTCTTGCATCTTAGATCCCCCAATCTTACGTTTTCGCCAAGAGAATAGATCTTCTCTACAAAGCTGTTCATTGTCTCAGAGAACTTCACACCCTCCGCTGCAGATACCCACTCTACGCGTGTACGGCCGTTTTCCACACCGATGTAGTCCAGCATGGAGAACAGCAATGTCATACGTCTTCTTGCGTAGTAATTGCCGGTGCTGTAATGGCAGTCTCCCGGGTGGCATCCGCACATGATCACGCCGTCCGCGCCTTTCTCAAATGCCCTTAAGATGAACATCGGATTCACACGGCAGGAACAGGGAACGCGGATGATCTTTACGTCGGCAGGATAGGACAGACGGCTGCTTCCTGCCAGGTCAGCTCCTGCATAACTGCACCAGTTACAGCAGAACGCTACAATTTTCGGTTTGAATTCTTTCTTTTCTAACGACATATTGCATCCACCTCCGCTATGATCTGTCTATTCGAGAATCCCTGCAGATCCATGGCTCCGGACGGACATGCAACGGTACATGCGCCGCAGCCCTGGCAGAGCGCGTTATTCACGACTGCTACCCGGCGTGTCTCGCGGATTCCATGGTCATTGACTTCTTTATCCTCATAGGTGATCGCACCATACGGACATACATTCTCACAGGTGGAACATCCGTTGCACAGCAGGATATCCGACTGCGCGGTGCATGGGTTGGTCAGCAGCTTATCCTTCGCCAGCAGCCCGATCGCCTTCACCGCCGCAGCACCTGCCTGGGCAACCGTCTCCGGAATATCCTTCGGTCCCTGGCATACGCCGGACAGGAAGATACCCGCTGTGGGAGATTCTACCGGACGGAGCTTCGCGTGCGCTTCGGTCAGGAAGTTGTTGGTGTCAATACTTGCGGTCAGCATGGTCGCGATCTTGCGCACATCCGGATTCGGCTCGATGGCTGTCGCCAGGACCACCATATCCGCCTCTTTCAGGATCTGCCGGTTGTCCAGAAGATCTGAGCCCTGAACCAGCAGCTTGCCGTCGGGCTGAGGAATGACCTTTCCGACCTGTCCCTTGATATAATTCACTCCATACTGCTCTACCGCTCTTCTGTAGAACTCGTCAAAGTTCTTGCCCGGTGTACGGACGTCAATATAGAACACGGTCACGTTCACATCCGGATATTTGTCACGGATCAGCATGGCGTGCTTCGCGGTGTACATACAGCAGATCTTGGAGCAGTACGGTTTTCCTCTGTCGTCGGAGCAGCGGCTTCCCACGCACTGGATAAATACGATCTCCTTGGGCGCTTTTCCGTCGGAGAGACGCTCTAAGTGTCCGTGAGTCGGTCCTGCCGCGTTCATCACACGCTCCAGTTCCAGGGATGTGATGACGTCCTTGCTCTGGCTGTACGCGTACTCGTCATATTTGTCCAGGTTGATGGTGTCAAATCCGGTCGCAACCACGATCGCGCCGTACTTCTCTGTTATGATCTCGTCCTTCTGCTCGTAATCGATGGCTCCTGCCTGGCAGACCTTGGAGCAGAGTCCGCACTTGCCGGTCTTGAACTTGATGCAGGCCTCGCGGTCGATCACCGGAACATTCGGGATAGCCTGCGCAAACGGGGTATAGATCGCGCTTCTGGTGTTCAGCCCCCGGTTAAATTCGCTGGGCGCCTTCTTGGACGGACATTTCTCCTGGCATACGCCGCAGCCCGTACATTTGTCCATATCCACGCTTCTTGCCTTCTTGCGGATATCTACCGTAAAGTCGCCTACGAACCCGCTGACCTTCTCTACCTCACTGTATGTATAGATCTTGATCTTGTCGTGGGCCGATGCTTCCACCATCTTCGGTGTCAGGATACATGCGGAGCAGTCCAGCGTGGGGAATGTCTTGTCCAGCTGTGACATCCTTCCGCCGATGCTGGGCGTCTTCTCCACGATATCCACTTCATAGCCTGCGTCCGCGATATCCAGAGCGGTCTGGATTCCCGCGATACCGCCGCCGATGACGAGCGCTCTCTTGGTCACACGGCTTTCCCCTGCCTGAAGCGGCGCGTTTAAGTTCACCTTCGCGACCGCCGCACGCATCAGGATGACGGCCTTCTTCGTCCCTTCCTCCATATCCTTGTGGATCCAGGAACAATGCTCACGGATGTTGGCGATCTCTACCATATATGGATTCAATCCGGCACGCTCTGCTGCCTTTCTGAATGTGGTCTCATGCATACGCGGGGAACAGGAACATACAACGACTCCTGTCAGTCCCTTCTCATGGATGGCCGCCGCGATCTTTGCCTGTCCTGCCTCGGAACACATATACTGGTAGTCTTCGGCATGGACAACGCCCGGCTCCATCTGTGCCATCTCTACGACTTTTTTTACATCCACCGTTGCGGCGATATTGCTTCCGCAATGGCAGACAAATACTCCGATCCTCTGCACTTAAACCTCACCTCCTGTATCTTCTGAATGCACTGACTAATAACTGCTGCGGAAGTTCCGGGTCGATCAGCTCCGGAATTTCGTTCGGAGACAGGTAATCCTGATCCTTCTGACGTACCACGACCTGTCTTGCCGCGTCGATCAGCTTGCCCGGTTTTACGTCGCGTGGGCATCTCTCTACACATGCAAAGCAGGAAAGGCATTTCCAGAGAGACTTGGAATTCACAAGGCTCTCGATATCTTCATTGATCACATAGGATACAAACTGATGCGGTTTGATATCCATCTCATTGTAAGACGGACAGGTTGCAGAGCATTTCCCGCATTTCATGCATTTCAACGGATTGACCCCGCTGATCTCTTTGATCAGCTCGGCCTGTTTCTTTTCAGAACTCATGACTTCTGCACCTCCTCTTTCACGCCAAGAGCCTCTGCCAGCAGCTCCGTAAAGTAAACCACCGGGAGCTTCCCGCTGCTCTTGTTCAGATTATACAGACATAACGGACATGCCGTGATCAGCATCTCGGCTCCGAAGCCTTCTGCGCTGTCCGTGATCTTTTCACACATCGTTTTAGACATTTCCTTTTCCTTCAGGGAAATGTAACCGCCGCAGCACTCGTTGCGGTACGGGTAAACGACCGGCTCCGCTCCGATGGCACGGATAAAGTCCTCGATGATCTTCGGATTCTCCGGATCGTCAAAAGCCAAAAGGCTGCTCGGACGCAGAAGCAGGCACCCGTAGTAAGCGCCGATCTTCTTCCCCGTCAGAGGATTGGTCACCTTTTTCTTCAGCTCGTCAAATCCAATCCTGTCACGAAGAACCTCTAAGAAATGAAGGACCTCTGTTTCGCCTGCATAAGGCTCTTCAAGCTCCATATAGTTGTTTGCCCTGGTACGGATATCCTCTACGTTCTTCATGTCGTCATTGACACGCTTGATCACATGATGGCACGCGGAACACAGGGTCACAAGACTCTGTCCTTTTACCTTAGCCTCATTCAGAGCGCGGACAGAAGACAGCTTCGTAGCGATCTCGTCAGTACCAAGCGGATAGACGCCGCCGCAGCACTGCCAGTCTTCAATCTCTTCCAGTTCAAATCCCAGCGCTTTTGCGGAAGCCCTGGCATAAGCATCCAGATCCTTTGCCTTTGTTCTCAAAGTGCATCCCGGATAATAACTGTACTTCATAGTTCTCGCTATCCTTTCTTTATTTATTGTTTGTCACCAATTTTCCTTGAAAATTGATGACCTGCTTGCGCGTCAGCGCAATTCCTCTTATAATTCAATCTGGGCAATGACTGCCTTGAGCGCATCCGCGCTTGCTTTCAGTTTTGCTACCTCTTCATCCGTCAGGGTCATCGGAACCTTGCTGTGGATCCCCTTCGGTCCGACCAGTGCAAGCGTACTCAGGCAGACATCTTCAATGCCGTATTCGCCGTGCATCATGGAAGATACGGTAGATACGGATTCAGAAGCAGCCATCAGGATGCTGCATAATTTGCACACGCCTCTTGTTACCGCATAGAAGGTAGCTCCCTTATTTGCAATGATCTTGCCGCCGGATTTCTGAACATATGTAAGCATTGCGTCTTTATCCAGCTTCTCAAAGCCCGGCATCATCTCATAGTAGTCATCTACATTGACGCCCGCGATCCTTGCCGCTGACCATGGAATAAAGGAGGTGTCGCCATGCTCGCCGAATACATACGCATGGATATTTCTCTGTGCAACTTTGAAATGTTCGGAAAGACCGCAGCGAAGACGCGCGGAATCCAGAATTGTTCCGGAACCGATGATCTGATTCTCCGGAATCCCTGAAATCTTGGTAAATACATAGGTCATGATATCAACCGGATTGCTTACGATGATATAAAGCGCGTTCGGCGCTGCTTTTACGATCTCCGGCGTGATCTGCTTTAAGATGTTCACGTTGGTCTGGGTCAGCTCAATTCTTGTCTGTCCCGGCTTACGCGCGATTCCGGAAGTGATGATGACGATATCGGAATCTTTTGCATCCTCATACTCGCCCGCAACGATAGAAACGGGGTCTCTGAAGCAGGTTCCCTGCTCGATGTCCATCACTTCGCCCTCAACCTTTTCCTTGTTGATGTCGATCATGACGATCTCAGACGCGATGTCCTCTCCAGACAGTGTGTACGCAATTGTTGAGCCTACGCTTCCGGCTCCAATGATTGTGATTTTGCTGCTCATGTTTTTTTCTCCTTTAACCTATTGTTTTTTACTGAAAGTTATCTTTCGGCGGTCAGCAAATCCTGTCGTATTTTGCTTTCGCTTCAATTATAATAACACATTGACAATAAATTAACAAGCACTTTTCACTGTAAATAATATACAAATTTTTCCTGCTTTTTTGGTCAGTATTCCTTCGTCACCTCCTTTAGATCATACATCCGCTTGAATGTCTCCAGATCCTCCTCATTTTTGATCAGCATCACCTCTTCCCATTGTCCTGTATGGATATTTTTAAAGCCTGCCACCTGCTCTCCTGTACAGATGCTGCAGCGCAGGATGGGCTTCTGGTTTGCCCTGTCATATTCCTTCTTTACCGGCTGTTTTTTCCGAAACATTTTTAACATTTGTTCTGTGCCCTCCCCTTTCCCTTTGTCCTGCTTTTTAAGTTATGATGCGTTTGGGAGCCTCATTCCTTTTTATCTGAATTTATATTGAACACTGCTGCATCGGCCGTGAGTATCTGTCTTATCTGACCTTCCGGAAATATTCTTCCAGGATTCCCTTAATATAATAATAGCGTCTGGCATAGGAATTCTCCACCCGGATCAGTTCAAATCCATGCTTTCTGCAAACTTGCGTCTTCTGCCTGTCCCGCTGCTTCACGAGAGACTCCTCCTGATGCTCCTTTCCGTCCAGTTCAATGGCCAGGATCGGCTGTTCCCCGCCTCCATACTCCTTTTCATAGATGACAAAGTCAAATCTTCCATTGTAGAACAGCCCTTCCCCTGTATGCTCGTCCCGGAACACCCGGGATATCTCCACTTCATTTTCCACCTTGCATCTCCGCCCGTTGTTGAGGATATTCCCCAGCGCATGATTGAGGCTGACGAGAAAATCCTCCTCGATCTGCGCGCTGTATGGCTTGATGCCCAGTGCACGGGAATGGACCTCGTCTGCCGATACCCGGCAAAGTCCTTTGCTGCTCACATACCGGGCCAGCTCATACATATCATCCTTGTCCGCCTCATCATGGAGCCGCTGCAGATTCTTTGTACTGGAAAACAGAACCAGCTTTTCCCTTGCCCGGGAGGTGGCTACGTTGATCAGCTCCCGGTTGTTTTTCAGCCACCCGTAGGTCTTTTCCGACATCTGGTCTGTCACTGCGGTGGAAAATAAGATGATATCCTTCTCATCGCCCTGAAACGCATGGACCGTACCGCAGGACACATCCTGGATCCCCCTGTCCTTTAGCATCTGGCTGATGCACTCCTTCTGGTTGGCAAAGGGCGTGATGATCCCGATCTTTTTATCCCGGTTGTCCATCACGTACCGGACGATCTGCTCCGCCTCCCGGGGCGCGGCATTTTTTAATTCGGTCTCGTTGTTTTTCACGTCCACATAGACTAGAGGCTGTTCCGGCTTCGCCCTGCTTTCGATTTTTAACTTACTGTTGTAATATTTCACATTGTTGAATTCAATAATGGATTTACAGCAGCGGTAGTGATGCCGAAGGAGGATCTCCTCGCTGACGGCGTCATTTGCCAGGAAGGTCTTGTAAATGGAGTTTTCCAGATAATCATATTCCTGCGGGATCTGATAACGCTGCTTAAGGATCTCATTGTCCTTACTGTCCAGAAGGATCACCGGGTTCAGCTGCTGGGGATCTCCCACCAGCATCAGGTTCTTTCCCCGGATAACGGGAAGCAGGGACATGGCCGTGCTGCACTGGCTGGCCTCATCCATGATGGTCAGGTCAAAATGCGCCTCCGGGCTTCCCAGCCTGCAGGAGGAGATGCAGGAGGTCGCAACCACCGGAAAAATGCGGAGGAACTTTTTTACATTCTCCGTCTCACTGAGATATCTGTGAAATGCCTTCACCTTTTCCTCTTCATCCTCCATCTCCAGGATCTTGCGCAGGTCTTCATTTTTCGGTTCTCCCAAGCGTTTGAGGTATTTGATGGAGGTAAAATTCAGGTACTGCTTGAATCCCGCTTCATCCTGATCCAACAGTGCCAGTGCCTGTTCGTTGGTGATCTCTCCGATCTCCTGCAGATCCCGGCGTATCTCTTCCAGCTGCCTGCCCTGCAGGTCCGTCTGGAAGGTCAGATGCTGTGTATTGCCGAGCAGACACTGGATGGCCTCCTGCTTTTCCCGCAGCGCCAGTGTATTCTCGTATTTTTTCAAAAGCTCCGTCAGCTTTCTGGTTCGGCTGATCTTATGGTCTTTATTTTTTTCCAGTGTCCCTTCAAAAACCGGCTTGTTTTTGATCCGCTCATACTGTTCCCGGATATCCAGAAGTGCCTGCTTTACAAGCCTTGTATTTCCCAGGCGGATCACCGGGAAGGGGATATTTTCTCCCTGCTTGTAGGGAATGGACTTCAGCTTTTCCACCACCGTGTCAACAGGGTGATTGTTGTAGGATGCCAGAAGCACTGTCTTCTCATTAAAAAATGCGGTAATGATGGTATTGAGGATGGTATGTGACTTCCCGGTGCCGGGCGGACCCTGAACATAAGTGACCGGGTATTTTACGGCGTTGTGGATGGCAAGGAGCTGGTCCAGATTGGCACGGTGCTCCAGAAGCGCCAGCGGGTAGTCTTTTCTCCGCTGCGGCTTGCTGAGCAGTTTCCCGAAAAATGCCTTGACAGGCTGGGTCTCTTTTCCTTCCTCCAGGCTTTTGATGACCGGCTCATATTCCTTGTTCAGATCGACCTTGATGTCTCTTGCAAGAGCAATGATATAGGGACGGTCATCCACGCCCTGCTTTAACGAATTGTAATGCGTGATCCGGTCTTTGATCGTCTCCTTGTGACGGGCAAATTCCGCAAGCAGGTCAGAATCCGCCGGATCCATATATTTTCGGATGCTTTCCTTCTCTCCGTTGACAGTAAATTCCCGACTGATCGTGATCTCCCCGTCCGGCTTGAGGACACGGCGCTTCACATCCAGATACAGCTTCCGGTACGCAAGCACGTACAGCGCTTCCCTCTGGCTGCTCCTTCCCCTGACCAGGATGCTCAGCTCATTCATGACCAGCTGGCGGTACTGCCAGCTTTTGTGCTTCTCCGGCCGGGTGCTCTCCTCCTGGAACTGCCGGACCAGCTGCCGGAACTGGTCCTTGTCCAAAGGATACTCTCCATTTTTGAAAGAACTGCCGTCCAGGTGTTCCAGCAGGGAATACTCGCACTGGTAGGGCTGGGTGTCCAAACGGTTGCAGTCGATCAGGTAATTGAGGATCTTCAGGTTCACGGTCTGCCCGAAAAGGGGTTCGTATTTTTCCGGATTCCGTTCGATGTCCTCCACAAGCTGTTCTTCGATCTTGTACGTGGAAGCCTCCACCACCGCGGCAGACAGGATGGAGTCTATATAAATGAAATCGTACCGCTCCACGGTATGCATCATCAGATGAAAGCCTTCCACACTGAGGCTGCGTTTCCTGACGTCAATCCCGTGGATGGCGATCCAGTAGTTTGTGATCTGGTCTCTCTGGTTTTTATATTCTATGCTGAGCCATTTTCCCTCATGTATTGCTTTGAAAATATTCTGAGCGATCCTGTCCATACCGTCTGCTCCCGCACTCTGCGCAAAATAAGTAAAAAAATCTGTGACTATTGTACCATGTCATGCGCGATTTGAAAATACTTTTCCTGAGCGGGTTTACACTTATTTTTTCCATTTGGTAAAATAAATACAAAACAGGATAACGGGAAACCGTTCTATCTCCCGCCACCCTGTTTTCAGCACTATTTTCCATTCATAACCGGCTCCGCGACATGGGTCTTAAAGAACTGGATCAAAGGTCCGTTCAGCAGTGCGTTGCAGATCGTGCCGATCCCGATGATGAGCCACAGATCTCCATGAGACATGAGGCAGAATACCACACCGATCACAACCACCGTAACATCACTCATGACGCGGGCATTCTGGAAGGGAATCTTGCCACGGGTCACATTTTCGATGATCACCGCTACACTGTCATAAGGAGCGATCCCCATCTCCGCCACCATATAAAACGCCACGCCCATCCCCGCGAAAATGCTGCCGATGATCAGGGCCAGGATCCGAAGCGGCAGCGTCATCTCTACTTTCAGGATGTCCTGAAACAGCCAGCATATGAAGTCTGCCAGATAACCGACACAGACCATATTGACGATGGTGCCTGCCCCGATGCACTGCCTTGCTTTAAAAAACACAACCACCAGTATCGCCGCATTCATGATCAGCTGCCATGTACCGAAGGTCATGTGCAGAAATCCGCTGATCCCCAGGTTCATACAGGTAAATGCATCTACGCCGAAGGCACTGAGCCGGTAGGAGCCGACACAGATCCCGATAAACAGGATGCCGGTCACCATCATGATGCAGCGTTTGAGAAAAGGTTTATTTTGTGTATCCATTGGGATCCCCCTATACCGCTTTAAATATAAACAGCCTGGAATCAAAGTCGCCGTAGTCCGCATTCGGATCTTCCACCTGGCCGGATAATGCGTCTGACGTGATCAGGCCCAGATTCATCAGTTCATCCCCGTAATAGGACTCTCCTGTTTCCTGATTCCGGTAGCAAAGCTCCGGATCCAGCCCCTGAAGACGGATCCGCGCAAAGGGCAGGTTCACGCCGCAGAGCACCCGATACCATCCGACGATCGCCTGCGTCCTGTCTTCACTGACCGCCATCCAGCAGGTGATGTTGCCCTCAAAGGGACTGGACAGGCGGTAGAACGTACCGAACTGCAGCACTTCCCTGTATTCCTTCATAAATGCGATCTGACGCTTCACCTCTTCCTGCTCCTGTTCCGTCAGATGGTTCAGGTCCAGTTCATAGCCGAAGGTACCGAAGTAAGCCACATTTGCCCGTGTGTGAAGCGGTGTCCTGCGGAATACCTGGTGGTTCGGGATAACCGATACGTGGCTTCCGATGCTGCTGACAGGATAGCAATAGGTGGTGCCGTATTGGATCTTGAGACGTTCTACCGCATCGGAATCATCGCTTGCCCAGCCCTGGGGCGCGTAATAAAGCATCCCCGGGTCAAACCGCCCGCCGCCGCTTGCGCAGGATTCGAAAAGCACATGCGGGAACTCGGAGGTGAGCCGTTCGTATAAGTCATAGACGCCCAGGATATAGCGGTGGAACACCTCCCCCTGTCGGTCGGCCGGGAGCGCTGCGGAATAGCATTCCGTGATGCTCCGGTTCATGTCCCATTTGATATACGAGACCTTTGCCTCCCGTAAAATCTTCGCCATCATTTCATAGATGCAGTCTACGATCTCTTTCCGTGAAAAATCAAGTACATACTGATTCCGGCCATGGGATGCCCTTCTCTGTGGCGTCTCCAGGATCCAGTCCGGATGCGCCCGGTAAAGGTCGGAATCCTTATTCACCATCTCCGGCTCGAACCAGAGACCGAACTTCATTCCCAGGTCTTCGATGCGCTCTGCCAACCCGGTAATGCCGTTTGCAAGGCGCTCCCGATTGGCGGTCCAGTCGCCCAGTCCGGCGTGGTCGCTGCTGCGCTCCCCGAACCAGCCGTCGTCCAGCACAAACAATTCCACTCCGCATTCCTTTGCCTTGGACGCGATCTCAACCAGCCGGTCCTCCGTAAAGTCAAAATACGTCGCTTCCCAGTTGTTATTCAGGATCGGCCTTGGACGGTCCCGCCAGTACCCTCTTGCCAGACGTTTCTGGTAAAGCTTGTGGAAGGTCTGGCTCATACGGTTTAACCCGGAATCCGAATAGACCATCACGGCTTCGGGCGTCTGAAATTCTTCTCCCGGTTCCAGCTTCCAGTCAAAGCCATCGGGATGGATTCCCAGCATTACCCGGGTCATGTCATGCGTATCTACCTCCGCCTGTGCCAGAAAATTGCCGCTGTAGATCAGGCTGAATCCAATGGCCTCTCCCTGAGATTCATTGGTGTCCGGACGTTTCAGCACGATAAACGGATTGTGCTCATGGGAGGAATGTCCTCTTCTGCTGTCCACCGCCTGGATACCCTGTTCCAGCCTCCGTACCTTTAAATGGCGCTCCCGAGCCCATGCGCCGGAGAACTGGAGCCACTCGTAATCGCAGTCCGGCAGATCCATGCACAGACTCATGGCAGTCAGCAGATGTACATCTTTGCTTCCCTGATTGGTCAGCTTCGCGCTCCGCGCCAGGATCCCGCCTCCCGCGAAAATCGTATAGAAAAGCTGCAGCGTGATCTCCGTTACCGGGTCTTTTAAAACCAGCGTCAGTGTTTCCGCCTCACTGTCTTCCTCTGTATAGGTGGCTGGAAGCCCTGCGAGCTTCGGTTTTCCCGCTGTAATCGTGTGGCTCTGATAGCGGAAATCCGAAAGACGGCTGCCGTTTTCCTGAAGGATCTCCACTGCCGGATGCCGGTAATCCGTCGTACCGTACACACCGTATTCCTGCTTTACGTGCTCCAAAGAAAATGATCTGTCTCCTTCGAATACGTAAGAGGTCATGGGGCGGTAGCCTGTTTCCAGAAGATAGGAAAAGTCTTCTTTATGATGGATCCTCTTGCCGAAATACAGCTGGCCCATCTGTTCATTGGGAAGAACCGTCATGATGTAACTGATCTCGTTGTTAAATAAATGAAAGGTACGTGTGCGTTCGCAAAATAAAATGCTCATAGAACCCTCCTCCTGGTATAATAATATAATAGCAAATTACTATTCTCTCCAGGACAGCTTCATAAGCCTGCTGTCCTGGAGATATTTTTCTTCCGAAATGCCGTATTGTCAATTCACATTCTGCTGAATTGCATGCATTTCGTTGACTTTACGCGTCACCTCTGCCATTTTTTCACCCTTTAAGGTGTAAAATGTTTTGTAGATAAAGAAGCTCAATACAGCCAGTGCAATGGGGATCACGATCATCAGAACCCGGATACCTGTGATCGTTCCAAGGCTCTGCACCTCTGCCTTTGCATTGTAGCCTACAATCTGCAGGCCTACGCCGGTCAGCCCGCCTGCCGCTGCCATAGCCGCCTTCATCAGGAAGGTCTGCGCAGAGCAGGTTACGCTTTCATTTCTGACACCGAACTTCACTTCCCCGTAGTCGATCACATCTGCCATACAGCAGGTCGTCACACCCAGGGATAAGCCGGAACCGAAGAACATCAGTCCGCAGCACAGGATCACGGCCGCCTTGCTCTGGGGAGCGATAAATCCCATCAATCCCAGTGCGGCAAGACCCAGGATCACAAGTCCGCACGCAAGGGCATATACCTTTTCACGGCTGATCTTTTCCGCGATCTTCGGGAAGCAGATCAGGCCAAGCATTTCCGCGATAATGGCAAATCCAAAGATTGAGTACAGATATTCATTTCCGCAGACATTTTTGAAATAGTATACGGCAAAGCCTTTTGCAATCTGTGTACAAAGGTTGAAGGTCAGCAGCAGTCCGATGAACGCAAGGAGCTGGTCATTCTTTACGATCACATTCAATGCCTGTTTCAGACTGGTCTTTTCAGCCTTTGCATTCAAAGTGGATTCTTCTTTTACATTAAATACCGTAATGCCGATGGTCAGGATAAATACCACTGCGATCGCCGCTGCAAACATGGTAAAGCCCTGCTCCGCATAAAGGTTTTCATTTCCTGCCATACGGTTGAATCCGTTAATGATATACAGGCCGAAGGTGGCAACTGTAAAGCCTGCAAGGCTTGCGAAGAAACGCGGGATGACGGACACCTTTTCACGTTCATGAGGGTCGTTGGTCAGGTTCGGAAGCCAGGACCAGTAGGGTACGTCCATGATGGTATAGGTCATGCCGTACAGAATATACATCACGGAAACATAGACGTACAGGGGCGTTCCGGTCAGTCCGCAGCTGGTAAACAGGAAGATAAATACTACGGAGTTCAGCAGGGTTCCAACGATCAGCCAGATCCGGAATTTGCCGTATTTGGACCGGGTATTGTCTACGATCATGCCCATCATCGGGTCATTGATTGCATCCCAGATCCGGGCTACGAAGAACAGTGCCCCGACAAATCCCGGCGCCAGATATAAGGTGTCTGTAAAATACAGCATCAGGAAAGATCCAACCAGGTTTACGATCGCGTCTTTTCCAATCGCACCGATTCCGAAACAATATTTTTCTCTTGCAGAAACATGCTTGTATTGTGGCTTCTGTGTCTGTGCATTTGTGTTGCTCATAAGTTCTTCCTCCAAATTCTTTTTTAGACTCGGATTGGAGAAGCTGCGCAATTTCTTCGTTCCTTGTAAGTCTATTATATATGGAGTCAGAATAAGTAAGTAGACACATTTGTTTAGAAAAACAGTCAAAATGATGACACCGCTTTCCGCTGTTTTTGCACACATCCACAGAATATCCCCAGATGATCGCAGAAGCGTTATAATTTTCCCAACATATCCTGGTTCGTCCGAAGATGTTCGTTGGCATCCCTACGGTTTTTCTTCCGGAATTGTGCAGGGGTGATCCCTCTTTTCAGCTTAAATGCTTTTCCGAATACAAGCGGATCCCGGTATCCGCAGGACAGCGCCACCCCTCCTACCGGCAGGTCCGTCAGGGAAAGCAGCTCTGCCGCACGGGTGATCCGGTAATTGACCAGATAATCCTGGGGCGACATATCCATGCTCTGCCGGAACAGCCTGTACAGATAGCTCCGGTCAATGCAGACATAATCCGCGATATCAGATACTTTGATGCTTTCGGAATAGTTGTTGTGGATATACTCAAGCGCCCTGCGGATATACACATTTTCTTCGTTCGCAACCGCAGACGGGACGATATCGATATCCTGTGACAGAATCGAGAAAAAAGAATACAGAAGACTCTCCAGCAAGAACTGGTTCGTTGTGCTGGAGGTATTATTTTTCAGCATGGTGATCACAATCTGCTTCAATTCCTCAGCATGGCTGCAGCGGAAGATCAGCTGATGGCTGTTCAGGCCGATGTCCTTTAGATATTCCCGGGCCTGGTTGCCGTGAAAGCCCACCCACAGATACGTCCACGGCTCCTCCTGGTCCGCCTGGTAGAAGGTCTGCACCTCCGGTTCGATTAGAAAGCCCTGGCCGGCCTGCAGTTCATACTGGGTATCCTCTACATAATAACGGCCTTTTCCTTCCAGGATATAGTGGAGAATATAGTTGGGGCGGACGGCAGGGCCGAAGCTGTGCAGAGGTTCGCATTTTGCGTAGCCGCAGAAGCAGAGATAAAGGTCTTGAAACTTATGGTCTGATAATTGCAATACGTAAGCATTTTCCATCTCAGTGCACTCCTTCTTATAGTTTGGCGTTGGATTGTTATGTAACAATGTGGAAAATTAGCCCTCGAAATATTTTTCATAATCTGTACTTCTTTGATATCATAGCGTGTAAATCAGAATTTGTACAGTGCAAAATCAACTATTTTCACACCGAAAGAATTGTGTTAAAATGAGAAAAAAACTTGAAAGGCAGGTTGTTATGAAAAAAATCGGATTTGGAATTTCCATGCTGCTCTTTGCGCTTTTACTTCGGCTTTGTTCATTTGGAATGGACTCAATCACACTTTCATTGGGTGTTGTCGGATTCCTGTTCTCATTCCTTGGCTTTTTGGAAAAATAACAACGGAGCTGTCAAAGAATCATCTTCTTTGAACAGCTCCGCTTTTATTTGTATTCTTATTTTACACCGTTACTGCTCCACGCCGAAGTGCTCGAACAATATCCGCTCCGCCTCTGCGCTCCACAGTCCCCGGTTCTTTTTGCAGACTTCATCCAGCTTTTTGAACAGCGGATCCGTCTCGCCCAGCTTTCCAAAATCCTCGATCGCTGTCAGCGGCATATCGAACTGTGTATAAGTCAGCTTCTTTCCGCCCGGGATATTGGGCAGGTTCAGGGTCGCATCCGCAATGCTGTCAATGCCGCCTACATGCGTCACCATCACGGCCGGTTCGATCCTGCCCTTTGCCGCAAGGTCATTTGCCTCGATCAGGTCGTCGTTATTTCCCCCGGTCGTTCCCATGATATGTGCGCTTGTATAGTGCACATTATACAGGTTGATCTCGCCCTTGAACTGGTTGTCCGTGGGGCCTGCGAAGAAGTTCATGCAGCCGTCAAATGCCAGGAGCTGGTCGCCCATCTCCGCCACCTTACGGTTGGGGATATATACAAACACATCATCATACCCCTTTCCGCCTGTGATCGCCCGCAGACCTTCCACCGGGTCTTCCATCTTCGCCGTATTCACATAGAGGAGCTCTACTCCGTTTTCCGCCGCCTTGCTTTCCGGGATCACTTCCCTTGCGCGCTCGATCTTGGCATCGTCAATGTCTGTCACAACGATCCGTTTCGGCCTGTTCTCAATCTGGATCCCGTAGCTCACCGCACCCAGTCCCATGGGGCCGCAGCCGCCGAGGATGATGATATCGCCGTCCGGTTTCGTGCCTGTCGCAAGATCATGGTTCCGTTTGTTGGTGTGATAATTCCCGTGGTAGCCTCCGATGATACAGCTCATGGGCTCGCCCAGAGACGCTTCAAAGAAGCTCTCTCCTTCATAAGGCATCAGGCATCCCAGCTCCATCACCTCGTGGGGGATGATGCAGTAGGTGCAGGCTCCGCCGAAAAATTCATAGGAATATCCGGGTGAAGCCAGGCTTCCCTTATAATTCAATGCCGGCTGCTGCGCAAACTTCATGCCCGGCTTGAACTGGTCTTTCCACTTTTCTCCTACCTCCACGATCACACCCGCAAATTCATGTCCGATGATGACCGGATTGGTGTCGATATTCTGGGGCGCGCGTTTGTGCTTCTTGCCCTGCTCCGCCAGCTTATAGGTGGACATGCAGATACTGTCGCTCATGACCTTCACCAGGATCTCGTCATCCTTGATCTCCGGCAGTTCAAATTCCTCCAATCTCAAATCTCTCGTTCCATACATTCTGACTGCTCTTGTTTTCATTTTTGATTACTCCTTCTATAAAATCTATTTCCGCAAATCTTACTGTGCACTCTCAATCTTCACCTGCATTTTCAGCTCTTCCACCAGTTCCTTCGCCGGAGGCTTCGTTCCGATCGTTGTCACTGCTCCTGCCGATGCCGCCATACACAGCCTGACGGTTTCCTCGTCTCCCAGCTTCTGATCCCATGCGTAGGCCAGCGCCGCCACCATCGCGTCTCCTGCGCCCACCGTAGAATGCGCCTTCACCGGAAGGGCCGGACAGACTGCCTCATATCCGCCTTTCACGAACATGGCGCCGCTCTTCCCCATGGAGACTGCCGCCGTGTGGATCCCCTTTTCCATCAGCTTCCGGGTTATTTCCAGAAGCTCCTTTCCTGACGCGCGGTAATCAATTCCCGCATATTCCTCCAGCTCCACACGGTTCGGCTTGATGATATCCGGACCTGCCTCCAGTGACAGGCGGAACACCTCGCCGTCCGCGTCCATCAGTACCTGAGAGCCTTTTCCGTGAGCCATTCGGATGATCTTTTCGTAAATGTCCTTGCCCACGCCCCCCGGAATGCTGCCGGAAAGAACGATCAGTGTATTCACTCCCGCATAGTTTTCCAGTTTATTCATTAATTTCTGTATCTGCTCTTCTGAAATAGCCGGCCCCGGTTCGTTCAGCTCGGTGACCGCTCCGTTTTCCTCAAACACCTTGGTATTGGTTCTTGTCTCCCCGTCTACCCAGATAAAGTCATGCATGATCTTCCGCGCGTCCAGCACATTTTCTATGGTCCTTCCGGCATTCCCTCCCAGAAAACCGGTAGCAATGCTTTCGCCCCCCAGCTCATGGATCGTCTTGGATACATTGATCCCCTTGCCGCCCGCGTCATACTCCACCTTCCGGATCCGGTTCAGTCCGCCGGGCTTGAGCGCGTCGATCTCCACCGTCTTATCAATGGCCGGGTTCATCGTAACTGTTATGATCATCCTTCTCTACTCCTTTCCGGAAAGAATCTGGTACAGCGTGTCCGCGTCGCAGGTCTTGATCTGTTCCGCAGTCGCGTCATCCAGCATCTTCTCTGCGATGGACGACAGGATATCCATATGCTCCTCGCCCACTCCGGCAATTCCGATCACGACCTTCACATCTTCCCCGTCCCAGTCCACGCTGTCCCGGAATGTCATCACGGCAATTCCGGATGCCTTGATCTGGTCCTTTACGGCTTCAATCCCATGGGGAAGCGCAAGTCCGTTTCCCATAAATGTGGAAAATGTTTTTTCTCTTTCCACCATCCCGTCTACATACGGCTGCTCCACATATCCGGAATCCGCCAGCATCTGCCCCACCTTGCGGATGATGTTCTCCTTTGTATCGGGTTCGCAGTTTACATGTACGTTTTCACGGTACAGCAATTCCTTCTTTTCTTTTTTTTCTTCCTTTTTCTTAAAAAACATATTGACCACCTGTGTCCTCTCTATCTCTTTCATTTCCCCGGGGTGTTGGTTCCTTGTATCCTTATTATATGCCCCGGAAACGTCTCTTTTCAACAAATAGAAAATGGGATTTGGCGCTATCCGATAGCGCCAGAAACCGCTGTTTTACCGGCCGGATGCCTTGCAGGCTGAAACTTTATCCGTTGCGGAACGTATCGGTAATTCCAGATGCCGTAAACAGCAGAGCCAGTCAGATATCACACCTTCGCCAGATACCGGTTGAAATACTCCTTCAGATACCTGGA
Organism: uncultured Lachnospiraceae bacterium; assembly: GCA_949893755.1. GTDB lineage: Bacteria > Bacillota > Clostridia > Lachnospirales > Lachnospiraceae > Schaedlerella. The sequence continues at coordinate 87,916 of CATLCV010000001.1, forward strand.
AAGCAGCTCCCGGATCTCCTCCTTGTCCCCCCGTGCCAGCACTTCCAGAAATTCATATTCTTCGATCAGCATGCTGCTGATATATCCCATGATCTCGTTATTGACCTGTCCATTCTCATCAATCGGCACCAGCATAATGATCACGGTCCGAATCCCCTTAAAATAAGGATCCTGAAATGCTTCCAGGTCTTTCGTCATACAGACCGCAAACTCCGGCCGCAGCACGCCCTTTGTCCGGGTATGCAGAAGCGCAAACCCAAATTCCGCAAAGACCTGGGAGGAAATCCGTTCCCTGCGCATCAGGTCTTCCTGGATCTGTCCGCTTCGGTCCGAATAGGGGGACATTTTTTCCCCTACCGCGATCAAAAGCTCCTCAAAGGTAATGTCATTGTCTACCTTAAAAAATTCCATATTTTTCAGGATCGTCTTGATCTGCACCGCAACCAGATTGATTTCCTCCAGCTTCACGGAAAACTCGTTTTCCTCTTTGTGCTTTTCCGGCATTCTCTCGTACCGCAGGATCATCTCCCGTATTTCTTCCATATTCTCCTTATTGAGAAGCGGATTCACGGAAACGACCGGGATGTCCTGGGGTTCCATGGGAATCGTGGAAATCAGAAAATCTGTTTTTCCGATGATGTACGGCGTGATATCATTTTTTCCGTATGCCGTCAGGACCATCCGGTCCTTATAGGTTTTCTCCAGCTTGGACACCATCAGACGGGAGATCCCGATCCCGCTGGAGCAGATCACTCCCACATGGACCTTCCGTATATTTTCCCGGCGTCCCTCCAGGCGGAATACCGCCGCACCGAAATGTACCGTCAGGAAACCGATCTCCTCCTCCGGCACCTCCCGCTGCGTCTTCTTCTCCAGAACTGCCGCCACATAAACGCATTTCCGGTAGATTTCCGGATAGCTCTCCCGGATCTCCGCAAGCATGGGATTCTGAATATGCATTCCATATATGATCCGGATCAGAGTCGGCTGCAGATGCGCCAAAAGCCCCTGGATAAATTCCTCGTCCTGTTTGAGCAGGCATGCCTGCACCGGGTCAAAGGCATCGATCATCTCATTGACCAGATACTGCAGCTCCCGGTTTTCAATCGTCAGGGCTTCCCCGGCATTCCACCGTATCCGCTCATGCTTGGCACCCTTGATATGCAGGCAGATGTAGGAAATCTCCATCGCCGGGAAGCGGATGCCGAATTCCTCTTCCAGCTCCGCCGCGATCTCCTCCGACAGAAGGTAATCCTCATCCCGTTCAAGCTGTTCCCCCCAGCTGCTGCCCGGCTCGATCGTCTCATCCTTGAGGATCCGGTCAATGGCAATGGTAATATGGATCACGAGCCCTACATAGGAATTTTCCGTCAGGGACTTTACCTGGAGATGATCCATCCCCGCAATACAGCGGATCACACGTTTCAGTACATCGTTGTTCAGCACCTGCCCGATCTCGCTTTTCAGCAGAAGATCCTGGGGATCCAGCACCGTGGTTTCCTCCTCATAGGCTTCCCGCAGTACCTTTGTATCTATATTTTCTTCAATAAACGCGCGGATCGCCCTGCGGTAATCCTCCTCGCTTCCATTGGTCTCAATCCCGCTTCCCGGCTTTCGGCTAATCTGCAGGCCATACCCGGCCAGCCAGCTTTCCACCGCTTCCAGGTCCGCGCTGACCGTAGCCTCACTGACACCGAACTGACTGCTGTAATAATACAGCTTTTTCAGCCCCTTTTCCCTCAGCAGTTCCAGGACGAGCCGCTTCCGCCGCTCCTCCCGGTTGCTCACATCGTAAGGGTCTCCCTGGCTGAGCTCCGCAAGAAGACGTTTCTTTTCCTCCCCGCTGCCTTCCAGCCAGACGCCCACGCCGGTCTTTGACGAAAAACGGACTTCATACGCTTTGAGCGTACTTTCCATATATTCCAGTTCTCTTTGAGCCGTCCGTTTGCTCACTCCGATCTGCTCCGCCAGGAGCTTCACGGAAATGGGTCCTTCCTCCTGAAGCAGTACCAGCAGGATCTGTCTCATACGAGCCGAAATATCCATAGCCCCTCCCCCTCTTTTGTATAGAAAAGCTACCTGTGACAGGCTTTCTGTATTATCCTTGATTTCTCTTTTTCAGATCTTCCACCAGGACGTCATATTCCGGTGCCGCCAGGAAATTTGTGATCAGGATCCGCTCCGCGTTGGGATTGCTGCGCTCCGCACGTTCTCCCAGCTCCTGGTGCGTCACTACGATCTGTACGTCGGCCGGAATACTGGACACCGGTGTATGGATCACCTCAATCCCTTCCAGTCCGGCTGCCGCGATCTTTTTTTTCAGTACGGTTGCTCCCATGGCGCTGGAGCCCATTCCCGCATCGCAGGCAAACGCGATCTTGCGGATCTTTCCCTGTCCTTTTGCAGGCTCTGCCGCCGCGCTGCTGTCATCCCGGATTCCCTTTGCCTGTTTCTTCATGGCGTCCTTTTTCTGCTGTGCTTCCTCCAGGGAGGTATCCTTTCCCATGAACTTCAAAAGAGGAACCGCGATCACAAAGGAGACCACCGCCGCGATCAGCACTCCAAGGAACAGCCCCACATAGCAATGCCGCTCCGCCATCATCACCAGTGCCAGGATACTGCCCGGTGAAGCCGGCGCCGTCAGTCCCACGCCCATCAGGTTGAAGGTAAACACTCCGGCTGCCCCGCCTGCGATGGTTGCAAGGAGGAGCAGGGGATTCATGAGGATATATGGGAAATAGATCTCATGGATCCCCCCGAAGAAATGGATGATCACCGCGCCGGGCGCTGAGCTCTTCGCATTTCCTTTTCCGGCAATGCAGTACGCCAGCAGGACACCCAGCCCGGGACCCGGATTGGCTTCTAACAGGAAGAAGATGGATTTTCCCATTTCCTCCACCTGCTGGATCCCCATCGGAGACAGGATCCCGTGATTGATGGCGTTATTCAAAAACAGAACCTTGGCCGGTTCGATAAACAGGCTGGTCAGCGGAAGGATGCCATGGTCTACAAAGAAACCGACCCCGATGCTCATCCAGTTATTGAGCGTCCCCACCAGCGGCGTCACACCGTACATGGCAAGAACCGCAAGGACGGCGCCGATGATCCCCAGTGAAAAATTGTTCACCAGCATCTCAAATCCGGCTTTCACATGATTCTCCATCAGCTTGTCAAACTTTTTGATCACCCATGCGGAAAGGGGACCTACGATCATTGCCCCGATAAACATGGGGACATCCGAGCCCACGATCACACCCATGGTCGCAATGGCGCCGATCACGCCGCCCCGCTGTCCCGCGACCACATTTCCTCCCGTATATGCGATCAGCAGGGGCAGCAGTACGGATGACATGGGGCTGACCAGCTGTGCGATCCGTTCGTTGGGCAACCAGCCCGTCTCGATAAACAATGCGGTAATCAATCCCCAGGCAATAAACGCTCCGATATTGGGCATGACCATGCCGCTTAGGGATCTTCCAAATAACTGTACTTTTTCTTTCATAAATTCCACACCTCATTTTCTTTTGGTATTCAGAAGTGCGATCGGCCAATCACGTTTTCTTCATCGTATGTTTATTATAAACTTGCCCTGTGTTTTATTTCAACAAATAGAAAAACAAATTTGGCGTCATCCGTTAGTGCCAAAGAGATCATCCGCGCCAAAATACAGGAAACCACAGTCAACAATATCTTGTCCTTCCCTACTGCAGAAAGCGCCTGCCGCACCAGAGTTCTTTCTTCTCCGGCACGGCAGGCGCCTTTCTATATTTCATAGATATTCATCCGGTATAAACATGTTCCACGTATCCTGCAATTCTGTTTTCCAGACCGTATACCACATTGCTGATCACATATTCCCCTTCATTTATAAAAATCTCGATCAGATTCGATTCCACAAATATATCCAGACTGCAGTGTTCCAGGCTTACCGGCGTGCCGCATACGGCTGCCCATCCATCGGTACGGGCAAATACCCTGCTCCGGTCTGTTTTCACATATCCATTTTCAACCCAGATCCTGTATCCTCCTATATCCAGATATTCTCCTTCTGACAGCATTGTTTTTATACGGCATGGAACACCGGGATCCATATGTCCCCTGTCTTCCTTTTCCTCGGAAAAGTATCTTTCCACCTCCGGATGGACTCTGAAATAAATATGCTCCTCCGCGATTTCCACGATCCTGGGAAGGCTCATCATCCCGTTCCAGTCTTTTTTTCCTTCTTCCCGCACAGCTTCGGGCATTCTCATCCAGCCGATCAGCACCCGCCTTCCTTCCCTGTCCACATTGGTCTGGGGTGCGTACAGATCCATGCCATAGTCCACATACTGAAAATCCGAAACGATTTCCATGGTGCATGTATGGCTGTCAAACTCTGCCAGTGCAGCGATTGACTGGTGTTCATATCCTTTCGCCGCATCCTCCACATACATTGCGGATCCGGTAAACACGTACCGATCTCTAATCCGGAACAGATCCGGGCATTCCAGGATTTTTCCAAAGCTTTGATTCCTATACTGTGCGGCATATTGCCAGTGTTCTCCGTCCCTGCTTTTAAAAAACACGGCGCGGCCTTCCTCTTCCCTGACCGTACTGCCCAGGATCATATAATAATTTCCGCTGTCATACCACACTTTGGGATCGCGTGTATGTCCTGCATCGGCAATCCGTCCATCCCGGATCACCGGAATGATCTGTTTTTTCCCGTTCCAGTTGTCAAATTGAAATCCATCCTCTGAGACCACCATTGCCTGGCTTGTTTCATATACGTCCTGCACCGGGATATGGATATTTTCTTCCTCTTCCTCCAGATACCGCACCGCAGAATAATAGAGATGCAGCCTTCCGTCTTTTTCTATCGCGCTTCCGGAGAATGCCCCGTTACTGTCATATCTTTTGGTTGGAAACACAGCGATATCCAGGTGTTCCCAATGCACCAGGTCTTCGCTTACCGCATGTCCCCAATGCATGGTTCCCCATACAGGAGCATAGGGGAAGCACTGGTAAAACAGATGATACCTTCCCTTATAATAAATAAATCCGTTTGGATCATTTATCCAATTTCCAGGAGCCTTTAAATGAAGTGTATTTTTCATATGCTTCCCCTTTCCTGCTGTTGAATGGAATAAATCTTATTTTACGGCGCCTGCTACCACACCATTGATGATCTGTTTCTGCAGTACCATATACAAGATCAGGATCGGAATCACACACAGCAGAAGTCCTGCCATGATCGTACCATAATCTGCCGAATAGGTTCCGTAAAAGCTGTAGGTAGACAGCGGCAATGTCAGCAGCTCTTTATCTGTCAGTACCAGTGACGGCAGAAGAAAATCATTCCAGAATGCCAGAGCATTTAAGATCACCATCGTGGAGATGATCGGCTTCAGCAGCGGAAATACAATCTTGAAAAATGTCTGGGAATGTGTACATCCATCGATATAAGCCGCTTCCTCCAGTGCGATCGGTATATTTCCATTGATAAACCCGTGGAACATAAATACCGACATTGCCATGGAAAATCCTGTATGCATAAAAATCAATGTCAGACGATGATTCAGTATATTCAGCGTCCCGCCGTAAATGCTCACAAGCGGGATCATGATCGCCTGGAACGGAATGATCATGGATGCCACCATCAGGGCAAACGTGATTTTTGAGATCCAGTTTTTATGACGAACGATATAGTATGCCAGCATTGCCGCGAACAGGGTCACGAGCGCCGTTGCCGATACCGTTACGATCAGAGAATTTTTAAACGCGTTCAGGAAATCCATCTGCGTAAATGCCTTTACAAAGTTGTCGAAAGATAAGCCCTTGATCGTAAACAGCCAGGAAAACGGGCTTTTTATGATATCTCGTTTTTGTTTCAGCGAATTGATCACAACCATGAGGAATGGAAACATGTACGCGATAAATATCACGATCAATCCGGCCATCGCCAGCATATCCGCCGCTTTCTTTTTTGTTCCGCCCACTACTGTCTGCTGCATTATGCCTCAACCTCCTTCTTCTTTGTCAGATATACCTGAATCCCGCTGATGCAGGCTACAATGATAAACAGGATCAATGCCTCTGCCTGACCCACACCGAACTGCCTGGATGTAAACGCCTTCTCATAGACATGCATAGCCGCCATTTCCGTAGTCCCGTATGGCGCACCCGCTGTCAGGGACAGGTTCACATCGTATACCATGAACGCGCGGGAAAGTGTTAAGAACAGGCAGATGGTCACAGAAGACATCATCAGCGGCATTACAATGCTCCTCATCTTTCTCCATCCGGAAGCTCCGTCGATACTTGCCGCTTCCATAACGTCTTCACTGAGTCCCATAAATCCGGCCACATAGATCAGGATCATATAGCCCGACAGCTGCCATACAGATACAAGCACTAACGCCGCAAATGCTTTTGCCGGGTCGGAAAGCCAGGACACCTCAAACGCACTCCATCCCGTTGATTCACCAATGTTTACAAAGACTCTGGAAAATACAAACTGCCAGATATATCCCAATACAATTCCCCCGATCAGATTTGGTGTGAAAAATCCCGCACGGAAGAAATTCTGTCCTTTCATCCCTCTGGTCAGAAGATAGGCAATTCCAAATGCCATCACATTTACGATCACAACCACAAAAATCACATATTTAAATGTCAGGAGCAGCGAGGTCCAGAATTGTACGTCCTTCATCACCCCTCCGAAATTTTTCAGCCCGACAAAGTTCTTTACGGCAGATACTCCGTTCCAGTCTGTCATTGTCAGATACACTCCATATACAAACGGAATGATTACGACTGCAATAAAGCAAAACAGTCCCGGCAGCGCAAAAATACAGAAATCCTTTCCATTATTTTTCGACTTCATAATGTCCTCCTCTATTCCTGTTCATCCCAATATTCCTGAACCGACGTGATCAGTTCTTCCCTGTCACTGCGTTCCGCAAGATACTTCTGCATTGCGGCGCCCAGCACAGCCCAATGGTCATTTGGTACGATCGCAGATGCATTAAATGCACGGCCCTCATGTACTTTTTCATAGATATCCCGGCTCAGCGGATCGCTTGGCTCATATGGATTATTTTGAAACGGCGGGATCAGATTGCAGGTCTTAACCATCATCTGCTGCCCGATCTCACTGTAAACGATCCAGTTTAAAAATTCCTTTGCCGCGGCCTGTTCTTTTTCTGAGGCAAGCTGTCCGTCCAGCATGACCTGCTTGGAAGGGGAACCCTGGATCTGCTGATTTGCAAAATCGTCCTCATCATTGTTCATAAAATAAGGCAGAAAACCATATGCGTCCTCATTTTCCGCTCCTGCTTCGGAAAGGTTCGGCCATGCCCAGTTTCCGTTAAACCAAAATGCCGTCTTTCCATCTGCAAGGTCAATCGCCATCTCGTCATAATCTGCTCCCAGCGGGTCTCCTTTGGCCACATTGTACTCTTTCAATACGTCAAACATATCCAGAAATTCCTGCATCCGGTCATAGGAGTGCAAATCCAGCGTTCCATCCTTGATCTGCCTGATGACTTCCTGCGCGCCTTCGGACGTTCCGTCATAGGTCTCATAGACAAACTGCAGGTGATGTGCCCCCAGAGACCAGTCTTCCTTTGCCATAGAGACCGGCTACTTGATGCCGGCTTCTACCAGCCTGTCCAAAAGCTCTGTAAATTTCTCCAGCGTAGTGATCGAATCCGGATCAAATTCCTCTCCCAGAGCTTCCTCGATCACTGTCTTGTTGTAGATCACGCCGCGTCCCTCAATACACAGCGGAAGACTGTATACCTTGCCGTTTACCTCTGTCAGATAGTCTTCCGCCTCTTCAATCCAGTCCTCATCAGACAGATCTGCTCCTTTTTCCTCCGCCAGAGCAATGACATCTGTTGTGTCCAGGATCGACATTGTGGGCGGATTCCCCGAATTGTATAGGCTGACTACCTTTGTATAGGGGGAATCATCTGTTACCGGCATCACCTCTACATGAACTCCGGACTTTTTCTCAAATTCCTCTCCCATCTTCTCCAGTGCCACCTGGATCTCCGCCTTTGAATTCAGCAGCGTGATGTTTGTGCCTGACAGGGTACTGTCATACTCGAATGTGTCCACAGAGGTATCGATCGGTTCTTCTTTTACCTCTTCATTCGGATCATCCGGGTCACTCGCAAAACCGAATCTGCATCCGGTCAGCATGGTCGGCATCAGCATCAGGGCAAACCCCAATGAAATGCCTCTTAATACTTTCTTTCTCATGACTCAATCCTCCTTTTCTTTATAACTCTATTGTTGTAGTAACCGGTAAAGTAACCGGTTACTTTATTGATATATTAACATTGATAGGCAGCAAAGTCAAACCTCAATTTTCTTTTTATGAAAAGCGACGATTTTGTCCGCCTGTATTTATGCACATTTCACAAAACCGGTTACTTTACCGATTACATCTTGTCTGTAATTTTTGTTTTTGATATACTGATCTGTATAGAGCCTGCATCTGCTCCGCAAGGGAGCATACGGCAGGATCTGCTCGTAAAGAAAGGCATTACCACTATGAAAGAGAAAAAGAATGTGACCTTCAGCGATATCGCAAATTACACGAACTTTTCGAAAACTACCATTTCCAGATATTTTAATAACCCGGACTCTCTTACGCTGGAAAACCAGCAGATTATTTCTGATGCTCTTGTTAAACTGGGCTATCAGGAGAATAAAGTAGCGCGGATCCTTGCAAATGGCAAAACAGAATTTATCGGTATCATCATTCCGGACCTGTATTACCATTTCTATTCGGAAATACTGAATCAGATTTTGTCCACATATGAGGTTTTCAATTATAAATTCCTGATATTTGTCGGCAATAAAAGTGAAGAAACGGAACGCCGTTATATTCAGGAGCTTCTTGCCTATAAGATTGAGGGGATGATCATTTTAAGCCATACGATATCATCGAAAGAGCTTGCCGGACTCTCGATCCCCATCGTTACGATTGAGCGTGAGGACCGGTATGTATGCAGCGTAAATACGGATAACCACATGGGCGGATATCAGGCGGCTGCCCTTCTTGCCAGGCATAAATGTGACATCCTGATCCATATCAACTCCCCTGCATCAGAAGATGTTCCTGCTTATGGACGCCTCAGGGGCTTTTCCGATTTCTGCCGTGAAAACGGCCTGAATTACCAGATCATCCAAAAGGAATTTGGACATGACTACAAAAGTGCACTGACGCAGATCCAGACAATCCTTGATGGACTGGAAAGTCTTTATCCGGGACAGAAGAAGGGAATTTTCATCTCCAGCGACACGCTCGCCAATGTGATGCTGAATCTGCTCATCAGGAAATACGGCACACTGCCTGATGATTATCTCCTGGTTGGTTTTGACAATTCCCCCATATCCCGTGAAGCTGTCCTTCCCATCAGCACGATCGGACAGCAGATCGATCAACTCGCCTACGAAGCCGTGCGCCTCCTTGTAGAGCAGATGACGGAACAGAAAAAAAGAAAACCGGTTCCTTTAGAAAAGCCGGTTCACAAAGTGGTCCCCCCCATATTGTTCCGGCGGGAGACCACAGAGCATTCTACAGATGCCGGTTCATAAATGCAATGACACCATATTCTACTTCATCCTTGATCTCCGCGTAGTTGTGGATCTCGTGGCGGAAGCCGGAATATACCTTTGTATCCACGGTATGCCCGGTCTCATACAGCCAGTTGCTGACCTCATAGATTCCCTTCCCGTACTGTCCTACCGGGTCCTGGTCGCCACCGATGTTGTAGATAGGCAGATCCTTGGGAACCTTTTCAGCCCATTCCGTGCCGTTGATCACATTCATCATCTGTACAAAATAAAGCAGAGACTGGTTCGACGTCGGCTTTGTAAACGCGTCGAAGGGATCCTCCGCATGGTCTCTCTGTACGTAGGGATCCGCACAGATCCATTCGTTTCCAATGCTGACCTCGCCGCACCGCTCGCACATCCATCCCAGCAGGCTGCCCGCATACGCCGGGTCGGATTCCTTTCCTTTTCCGTCGGCAACTGCCTTTTCCAGTTCCTTCGCCACGTCCTCCGCTCCCGGAAATACGCCGGACGTTCCGCAGATGGTCGCGCCCGCAAGCTCGCTTCCGTATTTTGCGATGTAGTCCCTTACGATAAAGGAGCCCATGCTGTGGCCGAACAGGAAATAGGGAAGTTCCGGATATTTCTCACATACCAGTTCTTTCAGCTTATGCTCGTCCTCCATCATGGTATGGCAGCCCTTGTCTCCCCAGTCGCCCCAGGTATCATTCTCCAGTGCGGTCTTGCCATGGCCTACGTGGTCGTCGGCCGCTACGATAAACCCTGCGTCCATGAACTTTACGATCATATGCAGATACCGCCTGGAATGCTCGCCGTAGCCGTGAATCACCTGAACGATGCCCTTCGGCTTTGCCGCCGGAACATAGATCCATCCATAGACCTCGTCCCGCTCGTTGAATGACTGAAATTTTACTTCGTGTAACATGTGATGTACCTCCTTATGTGAATTTTTTAATAGCCGTTCATCTCTCCTTATGAAAATATCCCCACCAAAATTGATGGGGATCATTTACGAACTATACTACTTATATCCCACCTGTATAGCAAGTGGCAATCATTTACGCACCGAATCATTTATACCCCACACCATCGGCAAGTGGCTACATTACCTGTTATACTACTTATACCCCGCCGTAGAACAAGCGGCAAACATTTACTTCTATAAGAACAGTATAGCAGAATCTCAAGGAAATGCAACCGATTTTTTAAATCACTCAAAAATCCGTAGAACATCTTCTTACAATCTCACACCGCACCTTATGATCCTGCTCCACATCCTCTTTCCCCTGGAGCACCTCCAGCATCCGGTCAACCGCATCGTTGCAGAGCCGCTTCACCTGATTATCCACCGATGTCAGCTCCGGCTCACAGCAGACAGCCATCGTGGAATTGTTATATCCTGCCACGCTGAGCTCCTCCGGCACGGCCAGCCCTCTTGCCCTGGCATATTTGAGCACTCCGACAGCCAGACCGTCATTGCATGCAAATGCACTGTCAAATTCCAATGTCCGGTGCGCCAGCAGCATTTCCTTTACATACAGCACCTTGTTCTGCACATAGCCCGCTGAATTTTCTGAAAATTCAGCAAGACCGTCTCCCTCCGGCTGATGCATGCCGAATGGACGGATATAATACTTCAGATCGCCCAATATGGGATATCCCGCGTCTGTCAGCGCGCTCTCATAGCCTTCCAGCTTCTGCCGCGCGCTGTACGTCTGCGAATCATACAAAAAGAGGATCCTTTTTTTCCCCCGGCGGATCAGGGCCCGGGTCACGTCATACGCTCCCTGCCGGTCATCCCCGTAGGAGCAGTAGATATTTTCTCCTTTCACATATCCGTTGATCATAAATACCGGGACCTGCTCTGCCGCCGCGCGGACATATTCCGTCTCTTCCGGATCCTTTCCCGATCCTGCATACAGAGACCCCACGAGGATCAGTGCATCAATCCGCTTGGAGAGCAGCAGCCTGGTATGGTGTTCCCGGGCCTCCTGCGCGCTCCCGCTGCAGCCCAGGATACAGTCGTATCCGCACTCGTGGAGACGCTTTTCCAGATGCGAGACCGCCTCCGCCATATACTGGTCGGAGATATCCGGGCAGAGGATGCCGATAGTCTTCATGGAATTCAGCCCCAGCCCTCTGGCAAATACATTCGGCGTATATTCCGATTCTTCCATCACCGCAAGGACCTTCTGTTTTGTTTTTTCGCTGACGCGGGGACTTCCGTTCACAACCCTGGAAACGGTAGCGATCGAAACACCCGACAGCTTTGCTATATCGTAAATATTCATCCTGTCACCTCTTAAGAATTATGTGGAAATAACTTATACATCTTGACTTGTCTATCTCTCCGATCGCACAGGTCAAAACACCTGCTTATCGTTCCATCCTTTCCATTGCTCGCAAAAGTTATAATTGTAAGTTCTTTCACCGTCGATTCTATCACTACATTAAATTCTATAATATTTTTCATAAAAAAGCAAATCTTATCTCCAAATTTTTCACATTATTTTCAACTTTTTTTCTTTTTCTATTGACTCTTCTCCTATTTTGTAGTACACTTTGTGTAAGCGCTTACATCAAGTAAGAAACGAACCAAACCACTTGTCACTTATTAACAGAAGCTCTCTATTTCAGAAAGGAACCTTTATGCAGGAATTTATCAAAATTCATCCGCAGGACAATGTAGCGGTTGCCCTGTGCCCCCTGTCTGCAGGCAGTACATTCCAGGTGGGCTCACAGACCGTTATACTGGCCGAAGATATTCCCCAGGGGCATAAGTTTACTTTGACAGCCCTTTCGGAGGGGGAACAGGTCATCAAGTACGGAAGTCCCATCGGATATACCAAAGAACCGGTAGATGCCGGCGCCTGGATCCATACCCATAATCTGAGGACCGGCCTGGGCGATGTACTGACTTATCATTATGAACCGCAGATTTCTTCCCTTGCTTCTTCCGCGCCAGCCTTCTTTCAGGGCTACCGCAGGGCAGACGGAAGAGTCGGTGTCCGCAACAATATCTGGATCATCCCGACCGTAGGCTGTGTCAATAATATAGCCACAGCCATCGAGCGGCAGGCTCAAGAGTACCTTACGGAGCAGATTGACGAGATTTCCGCATTTCCCCACCCTTACGGCTGCTCCCAGATGGGTGACGATCAGGAGCACACCCGGCAGATCCTTGCCGACCTGATTCAGCATCCCAACGCAGGCGGCGTACTGGTGCTCGGCCTGGGATGCGAGAACAGCAATATTGAAGAACTGAAAAAATACATTGGAGACTATGACCCTCAGCGTGTCCGTTTCCTTGTCTGCCAGGAATCTGAGGATGAGATTGCGGATGCCCTTGATATCATCCGGGAACTTGCGGAATATGCCGGGCAGTTCCGACGGGAGCCCATCCCCTGCAGCGAGCTGGTCATCGGCATGAAGTGCGGCGGCTCCGACGGTCTGTCCGGCATCACGGCCAACCCTGTGGTGGGCGCGTTTTCCGACCTGTTGATCTCCAAGGGCGGCACCACCGTCCTGACCGAGGTTCCGGAAATGTTCGGAGCGGAAACCCAGCTCATGAACCGCTGCGAGACGGAAGAACTGTTTCAAGAGACCGTAAATCTGATCAACGATTTTAAGGAATATTTCAAAAGCCACAACCAGACGATTTATGAGAATCCCTCCCCCGGAAACAAGAAGGGCGGCATCTCCACCCTGGAGGATAAGTCTCTGGGATGCACGCAGAAGTCCGGAAGCGCTCCTGTCCGCGGAGTCCTCTCCTACGGGGAGCCGATCCGCGGCAAGGGACTGCATTTATTAAGCGCCCCGGGAAATGACCTGGTAGCCTCCACGGCTCTGGCGGCATCCGGAGCGCATATCGTCCTGTTTACCACCGGACGAGGCACGCCCTTTGCCTGCCCGGTGCCGACCATGAAGATCTCCACCAATTCCGCACTCTATAAGCGGAAATCCAACTGGATCGACTTCAACTGCGGGACCTTGGTAGAGGGGATACCGCTGAATGAACTGGCGGAGCAGCTTTTTGACAAGGTGATCCGAACCGCTTCCGGAGAAAAGGTAAAATCCGAGGAAGCCGGATTCCACGATTTTGCCATCTTCAAGCAAGGTGTAACCTTATAAAATGAATTGCCTGTACTGCCGCCCTCACGCCATGGCAGACAGACAGCGCAGGCAGTAACATATTCTGCTGTTTTCATTTACTGATTGAAAGAAAGGAATCATCATGAAAAAATTATGCTATCAGACCTTAAAAGATATAAATTATGACGGCTACCTGCTTCCCGAAGCGCCGGAGCGGGTACTGCAGTTCGGAGAAGGCAACTTTCTCCGTGCCTTTGTAGACTATTTTTTCGATGTATTAAATGAAAAGACCGGGTTTAACTCCAAGGTTGTCCTGTGCCAGCCTATCGCACCGGGGCTTGCCGATATGATCAATGAACAGGAAGGGCTCTATACCCTTTATCTGCGCGGCTTCCAGGATGGTCAGAAGGTAAACCGGAAGCGGATCATTTCCTGTGTCAGCAGGTGCCTCAATCCCTATACGGAATTTGACGCGCTTCTGGCATGCGCGGAAAATCCGGATCTGAGATACATTGCATGCAATACGACCGAGGCCGGAATCGTATATGACCCTTCCTGCCAGTTCACCGATACTCCGGCGGACAGCTATCCAGGCAAGCTGACCCAGTTTTTGTACCGCCGTTTCCAGACGTTCGGAAAGGAAACCGGAAAAGGCTTCGTAATCCTTTCCTGCGAGCTGATCGACAACAATGGGAAAGAACTGGAAAAATGTGTCCTCCAATATGCGGAGCAGTGGAATCTGGGAGAGGATTTTACAGCCTGGATCCAAAGCGAAAATATCTTCTGTTCCACACTGGTAGACCGGATTGTTACAGGATATCCCCGCGCCGAGGCCGAATCCATCAACAAAGAGAACGGCTACATCGACCAGCTCATTGATACCGGAGAAATCTTCGGCTTCTGGGTGATTGAAGGCCCACAGTCCCTGAAAGCAGAGCTTCCCTTTGAAGAGGCCGGGCTTCCGGTGCTGATCACCGACGACCACAAGCCCTATAAGCAGCGCAAGGTCCGTATCCTGAACGGAGCGCATACCTCGTTTGTGCTGGGGGCGTATCTGGCGGGACAGAATATCGTGCGTGACTGCATGAATGACGACGTGATCCAGGGATTTATGAATCAGACCATTTATGAGGAGATCATTCCCACACTGACGCTTCCAAAGGGAGAATTGGAGGACTTCGCCGCGTCCGTGACAGAACGGTTTAAAAACCCGTTTATCGACCATGCGCTGCTGGCGATCTCTCTCAATTCCACCTCAAAATGGAAAGCGCGCGTCATGCCTTCCCTGAAAGGATATTTAGAAAAAACAGGAAAGCTTCCGGCATGCATCACCGCCTCCTTCGCGTTTTACATCGCGTTTTTCAATGGGGACCATCTGACGGAGGATGCCTTGATGGGACACCGGGGCGCGGAAGAATATCCGATCAAGGATGACCGTTATGTTCTGGAATTTTTCGAAGCACACAAGGATGACAGTGCCGCAGAGCTGGCCCATGCCGTATGCACCAATGAAAGCTTCTGGGGCGAGGACTTGAGCCGGCTGGATGGATTCGAGACTGCGGTTGCCGGGTATCTGGAAGACATCCGGACAAAGGGCGCTTATGAAGTCATGAAGGGCTGTCTGGCAGGATAGTTCCTATGTAATCTTATATTTATATCCTATTTATGGAACCTGACAGGCGGCCCGATTACCGAGCCGCCTGTATTTATATTCTACTATTTTCGGTCAAAATCTGATTATGCGCACTTCTATTTCCGGCTGAAATCTGATTATGCGCACTTTTATTTCCGGCTGAAATCTGATTATGCGCACTTTTATTTCCAGCTGAAATCTGATTATGCGCACTTTCATACCCGGCAGATCATAAAATATCCCCATTTGATCTAATCACATTTTGATACCAGTAAAAAGAATCTTTACGGTATCGTTTCATTGTTTTCAGGTCAAATTCCTCACGGTCTACATAGATAAACCCATACCTTTTTTTGATTCCCTCATGAGTGGATATCAGGTCGATCGCGCTCCATGGACAATATCCAAGCATTTCGCATCCGTCTGTGATCGCAAGCTGTATCTGCTGTATATGCTTTTTTAAATATTCAATCCGGTATGGATCATGAACCGTACCGTCCTCTTCCAGGACATCGTAAGCTCCCAATCCGTTTTCGGTAATGATCATTGGAAGATGATATCTGGAATATATTTCCCGCAATGCCACACGGAGACCTTCCGGGTCGATATTCCATCCGAAATCCGTTTTTTTCAGATACGGATTCACACAGGAAGCAAATGCACCGTCTACCTGCATTCTGCTCTGTTGGTCTGCTTTTTTCCTGTCTGTATGATCCTCCTGCGTATTAGCCGGCCATTTACATACAGAAGTATCGTAGTAATTAAACCCGATAAAATCCGGTTTTGCCTGTTTTAAAATATTCATATCATCCGGCTGTATTTCAAACATGGCATTCTGTTCTTTCAGGTAAGAAAGTACAAGTGCATTGTATTTGCCGTATACGGCAGCGTCCAGATACAGCCAGTTGCGTATTGCATTGGCATTCTGGGCCGCCAGGACGTCCTGCGCCCTGCATGAATCGGCATAAACCGGAGAGATATTCGGGGCAGGTCCGATCTTAGCCCCGGGCAGCATCTCATGACATAAGATCATTGCCTTTGCCTGAGCCAGGAGCATATGGTGGTTCTGTTGGTACAATTCCTTTTTTTCATTTGTACAATCGCTCGGAAGAACCGACGTTCCAATCACTGGACCGACAAGCGTCATCATATTCTGTTCATTGATGGTAAGCCAGTATTTCACACGGTCGCCGAAATTCTCAAAAAGCGTTTTCGCATAATCCGCAAACCATTCGATACTGTCGCGGTTTGACCAGGAGCCTCGCTGGTTCAGCGCATGCGGCATGTCAAAATGGTACATAGTCACAAGCGGTTCTATGTGATATTTTAGACATTCATCGATCACATCATTATAGTGGTCAATGCCTTTCTGGTTGACTGTACCGGTACCTTCCGGCAAAATCCTGGTCCATGCGATCGAAAAGCGGTAAGTTTTAAATCTCATCTCAGCGTAGAGGGCAATGTCTTCTTTAAAACGGTGGTATTCATCTGCACAGATATCCAGTTCACTGGTTCCTTCCGGAACTTTTTTAACATCCTGGCAGCTTAATCCTTTGCCGTCCTCTCGGGAGGCGCCTTCCACCTGATAGGCGGAAGTGCTTGCACCCCATAGAAAACTTTCTGGAAAGGGCAGCAGTTTCTGATGTTTCATAATGCTCATCCTCCTTATGCAATATCGGTATGTAATCCTTTTTGTCTGGCGAGTTCCTGCTCTTCTTTATATGTCTTATTGTCATCCATTTTAAAGAACGGCAGGTAAAGGATAAAATGGATTCCCAGACAGATCAGCCAGATACCAAGAAATGGGATCCCGCCTCTTAAAAATGTAACAATAAAACCCGGAACCACCCATGACATGGAAATCGTTGGATTATACGCCACTGGAATGATCTGGGTTAATCCAAGCGCCACAAACCCGGAAATTAAGGATGTAGTGACCATAGGTATAAAATAAATCGGATTTAGCATTAAAGGAAAGCCAAAAATGATCGGTTCATTAATGTTAAAAATATTCGGAACGATAACCAGCTTGCGCATGGATTTATATTTTTCTGATTTTGCAAACAGCATGGAAAGACAGAGACCAAGTGTATTTCCATTTCCACCGATATAAATACATGAAAGCACAATAAACAGGTTCATATATGGGAGCGGTTCTCCGGCGACAAATGCTTCGATATTCGCGGTAAGAGCTGCCACCATGACAACGCCGTGATAGGTATTGGTGAGTGGGTTTGGATGGATGCCGAAAAACCATAATAAGTTACAGAATGTATAAAACAGGATCAGTGATATTGGTGACGCGCCGAAAAACATAATTGGCTTTGAAATAACATCTGTAACAAATGAGAATATATCTCCCCATGGTGTTAGTGTAAAAGCCCACTTCACGAAAAATACGCCTGTAAAGATGATAACCGAAGCAATGGAAGGAGACAGTGAGTCGGAAACCATTGGCGGGACAGAATCCGGCAGTTTGATCCGGATATTCTTTTTCATCAGTTTGCAGTAAAGCCGCGGAATGATCAGCACCAGGATCATGGCGACAAATATGCCGCTGCTCCCCATATTTGCAGTCAGGAATACAGAAGTCTGCGCGCCGTCTATTTCAGCCGTATAGACCGGCATCATGGCCAGAAACGCGCCAAGCGTCACGATCGTGCCAATCAAAGCATTTTCTCCTTCCTGCTGTGTAAAAGAGTAGGAGATGGTAATAAGCGCATATATCGCAAGCAGGGAAAGTGTGGAGGAGATCAGTTCCATACCGGCTGTCTGGAGCTTGGTATTGGCAAGGAATGTCTGCCATCCTTCAAAGGGAAGGTTAATGAGGACCGCCAATACCACTACGCCAAGCGAGATCGGCAGCGTATTCATGAAGCCTTTTGTCAGCGCCTGAATAGATTTATTTTTTCCGATCACGTCAATGATCGGGGTCATTGCCTTTTCCAACATATTTTGAAATTTATCAAATTTCTTCATCCTGCACCTCCGCGCTTTTTTCTTTTTTGCAAGTGTAAATAATATGATACATCTCGATCAGTTCTTCTGCCAGGTCACGGACAACCATTGCATCCATAAGATGATCCTGCCCATGAACCATCAGAAGGTCTGCACCCGATTCCTGATCAGAATCCAGGGTATCCTGTATCAGAGATGTCTGGAATTGATGCGCTTTATTTAAAGCCTCTTTGCATTCTTCCATCAATTTTTCCGCCTGCGGGAAATTCTTCTCCTTAGCAGCATGGATCGCTTCCAGGGCATTTGCCCTTGCATTTCCGCCATTCACTACCAGTTCGGTAATCACAGACTCTAATTTTTCCTTGTTCATATCGTACTCTCCTTGTCTTTTTTGATTTCTTACACAGCATACCAGCATTTTTTGAAAGACTCCATAGAATTCTACGGCATAATAATATGGTAAATTATCGAATGAAGTTTTTATGCCGGAATATTGTGGTAATTTTCTAAGTGGAAATCCAGGGTCATGAAAGCTATAATACACTTAAATGAAATGCAAGCGTATAAAATGGTTTTGGGGGGCGGATTATGCGTGATGATTTGAAAGAAATATTATATATGATGTTGGATCATCAGTTTCATACAGCATCTAATCTGGCAGAGCTTCTTAACATCAGTCCTAAAACAGTCAGAAACAGGATCAAAGAAATCAATGCGATCGGTAAGAAGTATTACATCTGTATTGAATCAAAATCCAGATGCGGTTATATTCTGGAGCATGCCGGCGAAGAAGAGGTGCAAAAAATATTGGAAGAGCAGGCAGACATGCTTCCCGACACGAACCAGGCAAGGACAGATTATCTGCTGGCATATCTGCTGAATCACAGTGATTATACAAAGATCGAGGAATTAAGTGACTTTCTTTGTGTATCCCGTTCTACTCTGCAGGTTTCATTGAAAGCGGCAGAAGAGATCCTTGCTGAGTATGATATTAAGATTGAGCGAAAACCTAATTATGGTATCTGCGCAAGGGGCAGTGAGTTTGATATCCGCAGATGCATTGGAGAGCATTCTATTAAAGAGCCGTTCCTTATGGGAAGTATAAAACTATACAAGCAGGATGAGATGGAAATTCTTGCAGAAATGGTTGTTGAGCTGATTGAAAAATATAAAATACGTCTTTCGGAGCGTATACTGGATCATTTGATCATGCAGATTTATACTGCGATGAAACGTATCAGGCATGGCTTTTATATCGAATTGCCTGAAATTGAGGATGAAAAGAGGTATCAGACAGAGTGGATCTGGGCGGAGGAGCTTGTAAAAAAACTGGAAATATGGCAGAAGATAAACTATACGGAATCTGAGATTCGGTATATCGTGATTTATCTTGCCGGCAATAAAATAGCCGGCGGTATGGACAGTGATTGGGAGAACTTTGTTGTCCGCCGGGAGCTGGACGGGCTTATCCTGAAAATGCTGGAGCAGATTTATTACGACTATGGGATTGAGTTTCGGAATAATTTTAATCTGCGGATGGCGCTGAATCTCCATATGGTGCCGTTTGATATCCGTATGCGTTACAATATGAAAATCCGGAATCCAATTTTAGGAGATATAAAGAAAAACTATGTCTTCGCATATATGCTTGCTTCTTATGGATGTAGTAATGTGCTTGAAAAACATTACCAGATGCCTGTATCGGATGATGAAACAGGGTATTTTGCGATGACGTTTGCATTAGCTTTAGAACAGATGGAAACAGAAGTTCCAAAGGCGCGGATACTGATCATCTGCGCTGCGGGACGCGGAAGCTCTCAGCTTATACGGTATAAATATGAACGGGAATTTGGCAAATATCTGGATAAAATTTATGTATGCGGGGTATATGAGCTTTCATCATTTGATTTCAGCAAAGTGGATTATATATTTACTACTGTCCCCATTCACCAGAAGGTGCCGCTGCCGATCATAGAAGTCGGACAATTCCTGGAAAGTCCGGACATTGTGAAGGTCAGAAACATATTGGGAAAAAAGCATATTAGTTTTTTGAGCAATTATTATAAGGAAAAGCACTTCTTTACAGAAGTAGAAGGCAGAACGAAAGAGGCGGCGTTGAAAAATATATGCAGGAGAATCGAAGTTCAAAGAAAGCTTCCAGATGGGTTTTATGAAGCTTTATTGCAGCGTGAACAGCTTGCGCAGACGGACTTTGGTAATTTAACTGCAATGCCACATCCGCATAAAGTTTTAACAGAAGAGACATTTGTATATGTGGCGATATTAAAAGAGCAGATTCTATGGACAGTAAATCCTGTTCAGTTTGTATTGTTGATTTCTGTTGGCAAATGTGATGACCCGCATCTGCCCGACTTTTATGAGGTGACCTCAAAGTTTTTCTGGCAGAAGGAAATGATACAAAGGGTCATAGAAGAAAAGAGTTTTACTGTATTGATGCAGATGCTGTATCAGATTTATTATACATTGTAAAAATTGGTAAAGGGATAGATTTCCCTCAAGTCTCATGCTTTACAAGACAGAAAGGGATTTTTATAAAGGAAAAAAAATATTCAGGAGGAAAAAACATGTTTAAAGTAAGATTATTTTGTGCAGCAGGGATGTCAACCAGTCTGTTGGTGAGCAAAATGAAGGAAGCCGCGAAGGAGATGGGATTGGACGCTGATATTGAAGCGATGGCGGAAGCAAAGATGGCCAGTGAAATTGACGGCATCGATGCAGTGCTGCTTGGACCGCAGATCCGGTACAAATTAAATGAGGCAAAGAAAGTGTGTGAGCCGAAACAGGTTCCGGTAGATGTAATCCCTATGACGGATTACGGCACGATGAACGGAAAGAATGTTTTGAATTTTGCGCTGAAACTGGCTGGAAAATAAAGAGAAGGATGACAGGAGTATGACCGAACAATACAGAGTGTTTGAAGCAGAGCTTACCGGCACTGAGAAAGGAAATCCTTATACCGATGTCTGGCTGAAGGCAGCATTTCAAAATGACGCGGAAAAAATAGAAGTAAACGGCTTTTACTGTGGAAACGGTATTTATAAAATCCGTTTTATGCCTGCAAAACCCGGAGTATGGAATGCAGTTACAAGATCAAATGATCCGCTGCTTAACAATATGGAACTGCTTTGTGAATGTGTAGCTGCCGGCGAAGGGAATCATGGACGGGTGCTGCGTAAAAATGAGGTTCTGGGGAAGGACGGTTTTTCCGGCGAAGACAGTTTTCATTTTATGTATGAAGACGGCACAAAGTTTCAGCCCTTTGGAACCACCTGCTACGCCTGGATCAACCAAGAGGAAGAAATTCAGGAGCAGACGCTGGAAACGCTGAAAAATTCGTGCTTTAATAAAGTGCGGATGTGTATTTTTCCAAAGTATTATACATATAATACAAAAAATCCCCTCAATTATGCTTTTGAAGGAAATGAAGCAGACGGCTTTGATCTTACACGATTTTATCCGCCCTTCTGGGAAAATCTGGAGAAGCGCATCAGGCAGCTTGATGCACTTGGAATTGAGGCAGACATCATTTTGCTGCATCCCTATGACAGGTGGGGATTCTCAAAAATGAGCAGAGAAACGGATGTATTCTATTTAAAGTATACGGTTGACCGGCTGTGCCATTTCAAGAATGTATGGTGGTCGCTTGCAAATGAATTTGACCTGCTTACATGGAAATCCATAGAAGACTGGGAGCTGTATGCACGTGTGATCATGAGAAGAGATTGTTACGGCCATCTGCGTTCCATACATAATTGTTTCAAAATGTACGACCACTCCCGTCCGTGGATCACACATGCAAGCATCCAGCGGATTGATATTTATAAGACATCAGAAGCAGTTACTGAGTGGAGGGAGCAGTACCACAAACCAATTGTAGTAGACGAATGCGCTTATGAAGGGAATATTAATTTGGGCTGGGGAAACATTACGGGGGAAGAAATGACAAGACGCTTCTGGGAGGGCTGTATCCGGGGCGGGTACCTCTCCCATGGCGAGGTCTACGTTCAGCATGAGAAAATTTGGTGGGCGCACGGCGGCAGGCTGCATGGAGCATCTTATCCAAGAATCGCCTTTTTAAAAGAAATTATGGATGATGTTCCACATAAAGCCGCACCGCTGAAGCTGACGCCGGAAAACAGGAAGGAAAACTGGGATGTTCCATGCCTGTGCAGGGAAGATGACAATTCATTTTTCTTGTATTATTTTGGATTTTCCCAACCGTCTTTCCGCATTTTTAAGCTGCCAGAAGGCCATAAGTATAAAATAGAACTGATTGATACTTGGAATATGACTATTCAGAAGCTGCCAGGAACCTATGTCGGAGAAATACGTGTGGAACTGCCGCAAAAGCAGTATATGGCTGTCCGGATAAAAAAAGTCTGATAAAAAGAAAACAGTTATATGGAAGTACGACATTGCATACTATTTCCCAGAAAAAACTGCCGCACCCAATCCCCGGTGCGGCAGTTTTTTCAAATGCCGTTATTCTTTACATCTGAAATCCGAAATACCGTACCGCATTCCGGTAAGAGATATCCTCCACCATGCATCCCAGCACTTCCATATCTGCCGGATATTCCCCGTTCTCGACCCATCCGCCGATCAGTTCGCACAGGATCCTCCGGAAATATTCGTGCCTGGTATAGGACAGGAAGCTCCTGGAATCCGTCAGCATCCCGATGAAGTTCCCCAGCAGTCCTAAGTTTGCCAGAGAGGTCATCTGCTCCGTCATTCCGGCCTTATGGTCATTGAACCACCACGCGGAACCCTGCTGGATCTTCCCCACGGTCCCTGCGTCCTGGAAGCATCCCAGAATGGTTCCGATGGCCGCGTTGTCATTGGGGTTCAAGCTGTAAAGAATCGTCTTCGGCAGCTGATCCGTTGCATTCAATGCATTCAGGAAATCCGCCATCTGCGCGGACGGCGCATAATTATCGATGCAGTCATATCCGGTATCCGGTCCAAGCTGGCCGTAACGAAACACATTGTTATCCCGCTTGCAGCCATAATGGATCTGCATTGCCCATCCCAGACGGTGATATTCCTTTCCTACGAAAATCATGTATGCTGTTTTAAACTGCAAGACCTCTTCCTTTGTCAGAGCCTTGCCTTCCAGCCGCTTCGCGAAAAGCTCCTCGATCCGGCTCTCCTCCGCCGGCGCGTACATCACGTATTCCAGAGCATGATCCGACACCTTGCAGCCCATACTGTCAAAAAATTCCATTCTCTTTTTCAGAGCCGCCTTTAAATCCCCGAAACTCCTGATCTCCATGCCTGCCGCATCCCCCAGCTTTGCGAGATACTCTGTATAATCCGGCTTCTCGATATTCATCGCTTTATCCGGTCTCCATGCCGGAAGCACCTGAACGTCAAATGTGTCATCCTCCGCAATGACTTTATGCCATTCCAGGGAATCCGCCGGGTCATCCGTGGTGCATAGCAGCGTCACATTGGACTGACGGATCAGATTGCGCACGCTCATCCCATCCTTCTGCAGCTTCGCGTTGCAGAGGTTCCACACCTCTTCCGCCGTCTTTCCATTCAAATACCCATGATAGCCGAAATACCTCTGCAGCTCCAGATGGCTCCAGTGATACAGCGGATTGCCAATAGCCTTCTCCAGAGTTTCCGCCCATTTCTGGAACTTCTCCCGGTCAGAAGCGTCCCCGGTGATATACTTTTCGTCCACTCCGTTGGAACGCATCTGACGCCATTTATAGTGGTCTCCTCCCAGCCATACCTGGGTGATGTTCTCAAACTTCCTGTCCTTCGCGATCTCCTCCGGATTGATATGGCAATGGTAATCCAGAATCGGCATCTTTGCCGCATGCTCATGGAATAATGTCTTTGCAGTTTCTGTACTTAATAAAAAATCCTGATCCATAAATTGTTTCATTCCTATTCCCTCTCTTTCTTTATTATACATACCCCATCAGACTCGGCAGCCACAGCGAGATCTGCGGGATATAGGTTACCAGCAGAAGCACGATAAAGATTGCCGCAAAGTAAACCAAAAGCTGTTTAAACACCGTCTCGATCTTTACATTTCCCACACGGACGCCAACAAACAGCGTGGTCCCCACCGGAGGCGTAATCGTTCCGATACACAGGTTGAAGATCATCATGATCCCGAAATGGATCGTATTCATCCCCAGCGCCGTACACACGGGCAGGAAGATCGGTGTAAAGATCAGACATGCCGGGGTCATATCCATAAATGTACCTACCACCAGCAGCAGGATATTGATGATCAGCAGGATAATGAACTTATTGTTTGTCAGTCCCAGCAGGCCGTTGGAGATTGCTGTCGGGATTCCGGTAAATGCCATGACCCACGACATGATACTGGAAACACCGATCAGGAAAATGATGATCCCCGTCATCTCCGCGCTGTCCTTAAAAAGCTGCGGCAGTTCTTTCAGCTTGATGGATTTGTAAAAAAACAGGGACAGGATCAGGCTGTATACGACCGCCACGACCGACCCCTCCGTAGCTGTAAAGATTCCGAATATGATCCCGCCGATGACGATCACGATCAGCAGCAGGCATGGGATCGCCTGGAGCAGCACCTGCATCGCTTCCTTTCCGGTAAACCGGGAAGTACTCTGATACCCTTTTTTCTTTGCCAGCACATAGATCACCAGCATACACGCAAGCCCCCAAAGAAAACCCGGCACATATCCCGCCATGAAGAGCGCGGCTACGGATGTTCCTCCGCTGACCAGAGAAAATGTGATCATTACATTACTGGGCGGGATCAGAAGCCCGGTTGGCGCGGTGGCAATATTGGCAGCCGCGGAAAAGTTGGGGTCATACCCTTCTTCCTTTTCAATCGGTCCGATGATAGAGCCCATGGCGGACGCGGCAGCCGTGCCGGAACCGGATATGGAGCCAAACAGCATATTTGCCACTACATTTGTCTGGGCAAGGGCTCCCGGCGTGCGTCCGGTCACCAGCTTTGCCAGGTTAATCAGCCGGACGGCGATCCCTCCCTTGTTCATAATATTTCCCGCAAGGATAAAGAATGGAATCGCCAGAAGTGAAAACACCGAGATTCCTGAAAATATCCTCTGCGCCCCTGTTACAACCGTTGCCTCAAAATTCAGGATCGGCAGGATCGCGCAGATGGATGAAACTCCGAGGGCGACCGCGATCGGCATACCGGCTACAAGCATGATCACAAGCATTACTAAAATAATCAGTCCGGATAATACTGCTATATCCATAGAAAAATCCTCCTTTATATGTAACCAATTTGCGTAGCAAATTGATTGCCTTCTTGCCCGCCATCTGCGAAGCTGATTTTTAATGCGGGCAATTCCCGTACTTTATTCCTGGGCCTCCTCCGTATCGCCCAGCTCGATCCTTCCCGCACACAGGTCAATGATATTGAGAACCGTATAAATCACGATCAGGACGCCGCTCAGCGGCACCACCGTATAGACGGTTCCCATAGGGATCCCCAGGGATGCCGTCACCTGCGTCATAGTCAGGTTCATGATCCGGATTCCGCCGAAGATCAATACGATCACGGCAAATGCCAGGATCAGCGCTTCGATCACGACTTCCAGCGCCAGCCTCTTTTTCCCGGTCAGCTTATCCGCCAGAAATCCCATGCGCATATGGTCCCTTTTTCCGAATACATAGGCGGATGACAGCAGAGCCATCCAGGTGAAGCTGTATGTCAGCAGCTCTTCTGAAACCGTGCTGGGGCTGTTGAAGAAATAACGTACTACAATCTGGTATGTCCCGATGCATACCATAAACGCGAATATCACAAAACATGCAGAGCTTAAAACCCAATCCATTCCTTTTCGGAGTGTTTTCAATGCATTCATGACTCATCTGCCTCCTTTTCCTGACCTGCTTCCTTGTTGACCTCCTGGATATGGTCGTAGAAGTCCCTGATCTTCGGGTTCTCCTCCAGCATCTCCTCATGCAGAGGCAGTACCTTCTCTTTAAATGCCTCCACATCCACCTCCGAGAACTGGACACCCATGTCCTCCTCCGCGATCCGCTTCGCCTCTGCTACCTGCTCATCCCAGTTCTCCATCTCCACTTCCGTGGAAATCCTTGCTGCCTCTGTAAATACTTCCCGTTCCTCATCCGACAGCCCTTCCAGGAATTTCAGGTTTGCGATCAGCATATCCGGCACCATCTGGTGGTTGTTGTAGGCGTAATATTTCGCGACCTCGCCGTGCTTGTTGTTGGTCAGAGCGAGCTCATTGTTCTCCGCCCCGTCGATCACCCCCTGCTGGATTGCCGTATAGACCTCCCCAAAGCTCATGGGGGACGCCGCCGCGCCGAATGCCTGTGTCATGGCCACGCTGGCCGGCGACTGCTGTACACGGATCTTCTTGCCCTTCAGGTCATCCGGCGTCTCGATGGGTGTCTTGGCGTAGAAGCTCCTGGTCCCTGCATTGTACCAGGTCATAACGCGGAAGCCTGCTTCGTCCGTGGATTCATAGATCTGCTCCATATAATCCGTGTCCATCATCGTCTCATGGTAAGCTTCCACGGAGTCAAATAAGTAAGGCATACTGAATATCTCATAGACACTGGCAAAGGTCTCCAGGTTGGCCGTACCGGCAACGACAAAATCAATGGCGCCCGTCTGGGTCAGCTCGATCGCCCTCTGGGCCGCCCCCAGGATCTCATTTGGAAAAATCTGCACCTCGTACCGGTCTCCCAGATTATCCTCCACGTATTCCTTGAACGCGAGCAGTCCAAGGTGCTCCGGGTGGGTCTCCGACTGCGCGTGAGAGATCCGCACGATCCTTCTGCGCCCTGATGTCCCGCCGGTGCCCGATGAAGCACATCCTGCCAGCCCCGCCGCCATACAGATACATAAGGCTGCAGATAACCATCTTTTCATACGACTCATGTTTCTCTTTCCTTTCTTTTTTCGATGTTTTTCGTCTCCATTTTTCACATCATCAGGTGAACCATTCCTTATGATGTAAGCACTTACATTTTTATTGTAAATATAGAACACAAAAAAGTCAATATGTAAAATATTTTTCGTCAATCTGCTTATTTTTTGCTTCTATTTTCCTTTATTTAATCCTGTTTTTTTGTGCATTTATACCTATTTATTCTATTTCACAGTTTTGGACATTCTTGAAATGTAATCCCTTACATAATTGTCGCATCCGGCCCGGCAATCGTTTTACAAAAATAAAACTGGCTGAAAATGGCTGTATCCATTCGATATAGCACTGTGATATCTGATAAGATCACTTGATATATCGTAGAGATACAGCCATTTTCAGCCAGTCCCTCCAGCCAAAAGCCTCTCCTATGCCAGATTTTCAGGCCCAAAGCCCAACGGCATCAGTTCTTTTAGCTTATATATTTTATAATCTTCCTTCCCGGTCGCCAGTATGATCTCAAATTCCTCCAGATCGCAGAATTCCATCATCACCTGCCTGCATACCCCGCAGGGCGGTGTATAAGATTCCAGTCTCCCATCCGGACCGCCTAAAATGCAGATTGCCCGAAAGCTCCTGACCCCTTCGCTGACCGCCTTGAAAAATGCAGTCCTCTCCGCACAGTTTGTCGGAGTATATGCCGCGTTTTCAATATTGCATCCTGTATATATGCTCCCGTTCTGTGCGAGGAGAGCCGCGCCGACTCTGAAACCGGAATAGGGCACATAGGAATATTGGAGCTGGTCTGCCGCCGTCTCGATCAATTCCATGACCTGCTCATGCCTCATACGATGTCCTCCTTTTACAAACCAATCTGCTTCACAGATAGAAATTTCTCTCCGCTTTTCATTTAGAATCACTCCTGATCTTCCCGGATCAGATTCCGGATCGCTTCCACCGCAATGCGGATTGCCATATCCGTATCATGCACCACCGGATTATCCAGCCCGGCTTTTTCCCGCTCCTGATTGGCCATAACCAGGAAGCAGGAGCCGATCCTAACACCCAGACTGCTTGCCACAACAAACAATGCCGCCGATTCCATTTCCGATGCCAGGCATCCCAGCCGTTTCCACGCCTCCCATTTATCCAGCAGCTCATAGCTCACAGGCTTCAATTCCGGGGAATGCTGTCCGTAAAAGGAATCCTTGCACTGTACGACGCCTACATGATAATCCTGTTCCAGCTTCTTCGCCGCTTTGATCAGGGCATTTACGATCCCGATATCCGCCACTGCCGGAAATTCGATGGGCGCATATTCCCGGCTCGTCCCTTCCATCCGGATCGCGCCGCTTGCGATCACCACATCGCCGCTTCTCACATCCGTCTGCATGCCGCCGCAGGTTCCGATCCGGATAAAGGTATCTGCCCCGGACATGACAAGCTCCTCCATCGCGATCGCTGCCGAAGGACCGCCGATGCCTGTGGAGGTCACACTCACCTTCACCCCGTCCAGATAACCGGTATAGGTCACATATTCCCTGCTGTCCGCTACCAGCTCCGCACGGTCAAAATACTTCGCGATCTTTGCGCAGCGCTTTGGGTCTCCCGGCAGGATCACATATTTCCCTACATCGCCTTTCCCCACCTGGATATGATACTGTTTCCCTTCCTGTTCCGAATAATTCATACAACACGCTCCCTTTCTTTTCACAGCCTTCCGGCATTTCTGATGTTACTGATGGTTCTGATAAGAGTATTGTACCAGTAATCTTCCTTTTGAGAAAGAGCTTTCACTATTTTTATTCAAAAAAGAGCGCGCCGTCCGATGCGCGCTCCCACATACTCTAATTCTCTGTTTCTTTCTTCTCCTTCGGCAATACGAAGCTCAGCAGCAGCGATACGACAAACACGCCTGCCACCGCGTTCCCATTGAAGATGTCTCCCACAGCCTGCGGGAATGCCGCGAAAAAGTTGCCGTCCGTCTGGGTCAGTCCCACGCCGATGCAGAATGCCAGGGACACCAGGATCATGGTCCGGTCATTAAACTCACATTCCTTCAGCATCTTCATTCCTTCGTACATGATAGACCCAAACATCATGACCGTACATCCGCCCAGCACAGACTGAGGCAGCGAATTGAAGAACGCCCCCAGCGGCGGGAACAGGGATGCCAGGATCAGGATCAGAGCCCCCATCAGGATCGTAAACCGGTTAATGACTCCTGTCATGGTCACCAGGCCCACATTCTGGCTGAACGAAGTCAGCGGAAGGCAGCCGAAGCACCCGGAAATGGTACTGGAAAATCCGTCCACGGCCAGAGAGCCCTGCAGTTCCTCGATCTTAATGTCACGCCCTAAAGTCCCCGTACATACGGCTGTCGTCGCCCCTGTCGTCTCTGCCGCAGACACCAGGAATACAATGGCGATCGTAAAGAATGCGCCGATATCAAAGACCGGCTTGTGGCTTGTGAAAAATACCAGTCTCGGGATACTGAAAAATCCGACCTCGCCGATCGTCTTTGTAATTCCGGAAAAATCGATCATCGGCGCGATCCCCGCGATCGTGAAGATTCCGGACAGGATATATCCCAGGATCAGCCCCACCAGGATATTCAGATTTTTATACACACCCTTCAATAAATAGCGGGATACAAGGCATACCACCAGGGTAAACGCTCCCACAAACAGATGATACCAGGATCCGAAGGTATCCGCGCCGCTGCCGCCGCCCCAGGAATTCATTCCCACCGGCAGGAGAGAAAGTCCGATCGCAATGACCACGCAGGCAGATACCACCGGCGTCAGATACCGCTTCCAGTACTTTGCACTCAGTCCCACTACGCCCTCAAAGATACCGCCCAGGATGACGGCTCCTACCATGCCTTCATAACCCAGATTCGGATTGGTGCAGATCATCAGCAGGCTTCCCAGGAAGGTAAAGCTGACACCCATAACGATCGGCAGCTTCGAGCCGATCTTCCAGACCGGGTACAGCTGCAGACAGGTTCCGATGCCGGCTACAAACATGGCGCACTGCAAAAGCCTTGTGATCTCCACCGCGGTCAGGGATTCTCCCGTTCCCCGGACAACCGCAGCGCCGCACACGATCAGCACCGGCGCCAGATTTGACACGAACATGGCAAGCACATGCTGGAGTCCGAAGGGGATCGCCTTCGTCAGCGGTACCCTTCCGTTTAACTTATAGATATTTTCTTCACTTACAGTTGTGATGATTTCTTCTTTATTCTCCATAGATTTTTCCTCTCTCAAGCTCTTATGGTCTTTTACCTTTTTCCTATCCTATTTTATGTCTGCCTCATGCCGGACAATGACGATTTTCCCGAAAAAAAGCCAAAAAGGGAGAAGCAGCCTGTCAATGACCGCTTCTCCCCGCGATTCTCAACATCCGGCTCTTTGCCTTGGATACATTTTTAAACCTCGTCCGCTTCCTTCTCTTTTCCCAGTCTGCGGAGCATGGTCTTCTTCACTGCCCGGAAGATGTTTTCATATCCCGTACACCTGCACAGGTGTCCGGACATCAGCTTGCGGATCTCGTCATCCGAAAATTCCCGTTTTGCTTCCAGGATCTCCACCGCGCTCATGATAAATCCTGGGCTGCAGAATCCGCACTGCACCGCCGCCTCATCGATAAACGCCTGCTGGATATCGGAGATCTCTCCATTGGGCCCGGCCAGGCCTTCCAGAGTCAATATCTCCTTGCCCTCGGCCCATACCGCAAGATAGATACAGGAGTTGAAGCATTCCCCGTCTATGATCACGTTGCACGCGCCGCACTCTCCGACCTCGCAGCCTTTTTTCACACTGGTAAGCCGATAATCGTCCCGAAGCATATCCGTAAGAGAGGCACGGACATCCACCATTTTTTCCACCTGCTTCCCGTTGATGGTGCAGGAAACCAGCTTATACTGTTTACTCATTGACCTCACCTCCTGCAAGACGAATAGACTCTTTCAGCGCCCGTTCGGCAAGTACCACCGCGATGTGCTGCCGGAACGCCTTGGAAGCACGCCAGCTGTCCCTGGGATTGATATCCTCCAGGACCGTCTCTGCAAATGTCTTCACCGTTTCCTCAGACACCGGCTTTCCCTCAGCCGCTTTTTCCGCCGATGGTGCCCGCATCGGCACCGGGCCTGCAACGCCGTATGCGATCCGCGCATCCTCGATGGTCTTTTTATCTGCGGAAAGCCTGACATTGACCGAGCATCCTGTAGTCGCAATATCCATGGCATTTCTCATGGCGTATTTAATATAATGCCCGTAATAGCCCTCATAGGCTTCCTTCGGAATGATGATCGCCGTCTGTATTTCTCCCGGCCGCAGATCCACCACGCCTGCCTTTATGTAAAAATCATGGATCGGGATCCTGCGCACCCCGTCCGGTCCGGTGATCTCCACCACCGCGTCCCACGCATGGAGCGTAGAAGCCGAATCCGCGGAGGTCACGCCGTTGCAGGTATTTCCTCCGATGGTCCCGATGTTGCGGATCTGAGGACCGCCTACCATATCCACCGCCTCACCCAGCACATTGATATGCTTCTGGATGATCGGATCTCTGGTAATATGAGAAAAGCTGGTGAGGGAACCGATGCGGATGGCTCCGTCCGCTTCATAGCTGACACCGCGCATCTCATCCAGACCGTAGATGCTGACCAGCTCCTTGCCCGCGCGCTTTCCTTCCCGCATCTGTACCAGAACATCGCTTCCGCCCGCAATGATCTGCGCCTCCGGATGTTCTATGAGAAGACGGATTGCATGCTCCACACTTTCCGCCTCGTAAAGTGCCTTTATATCATACATAATGTGTTACCTCCCTTCACTCTCGAAAATACCTTCCTCCGTAAATCTGCGGAACAGGTTATGCGGATTCACAGGTGCCTCATTGACTCCGACCCCGGTTGCCTGATACACCGCATTCCGGATCGCAGGCGCTACGGAACAGGTCGGCGGCTCTCCAAGCGCTTTCGTCCCGAATGCACTGGTAGGCTCCGGATTCTCCACGAACAGCGCTTTCAGCCGCGGATGATCCATAAAGGTGGAAAGCTTATAATCCAGCAGGTTATTGTTCAGCGCACGCCCTGTCTTCGGATCAAACATCAGCCGTTCCGACAGCCCGAAGCCGATCCCCATGCTCATGCCGCCGTGTACCTGGGCCTCTGCCAGCGCCGGATTGATCAGCTTTCCGGCGTCATGCACATTGACGATATCCAAAAGCTTCACCCTGCACATGGGGATATCCACTTCCACTTCCGCCATGGTGCATCCGAAGGAATACGCGTTGGACTTGATCTGGGATGTGCTTTCCGCCGACAGATGCTGGCTGTTCGTCAGGCTGTACAGTGCTTCGGTGGCCAGCTCTCCCAATGTCATCAGTTCCCTTCCGTCTGTCATGCGGACGATATTCCCGTCCACGATATCCAGATTGTAAGGCGGCATCCGGGTCAGCTCCTGGGCGTATTTCAAAATCCGCTCCCGCAGAAGCAGCGCGGTCTGGCGGATCGCAAAGCCTGCCGTATAGGTCTGCCTGGATGCATAGGCCCCGGTCCCGAACGGCGTCACGTCCGTATCCTGGCAGGATACCACATGGACACTCTCCAGCGGCACGCCCAGCACATCTGCTGTCATCTGCGTATATGCCGTGTCCGCCCCCTGGCCGATCTCAGTCTCTCCAAGCTGCACCTGCAGGGAGCCGTCCTGGTTCAGCACCATCCGGCAGGACGAGGTTTCCAGGGAAATGGGCCACACCGCCGTATTGTACCAGAATACGGACATGCCGATCCCCCGCCGGATATCTCCGGTCTGGTTCTGATACTCCTTGAACTTCCGCTCATAATCAATGGCTTCCATGGCCTTGTCAAGACACTGGTTAAAGGTATCAGAATACAGTTCATTTTTGGAAAACGGATCCATATACCCCACCGGCATCAGATTCTTCCGCCGGAATTCCAGCGGATCCATGCCCATCTTGGCCGCCACGTCCTCGGTATGGCATTCCACCGCCCACATGGCCTGCGGGATTCCGTAGCCGCGCATGGCTCCTGCCACGGATTTATTTGTAAATACCGTATATGCGTCAACCTCTACATTGTCGCAGGGATACAGCTGCGGGAATGCGCCGGCCCCTTTTGCCACGATGCTGTGGCCGTGGGAAGCGTATGCCCCCTGGTCGGAAAAGGCTTCCAGCTTCCGGGCCGCATAGGTGCCGTCCGGCCGTACCCAGGAAATGATATGGCTGCGGATGGAATGGCGCACCCGGTTGGATACAAAGGTGTCCTCCCTGGGAACATCCAGCTTCACCAGATGCCCTCCCACCTGCATACAGAGCCATGCGCAGAGCGGCTCATAGAGGATATCCTGCTTATTGCCGAATCCGCCGCCGATATAAGGCTTGATGATCCGGACCTGCCCCCAGCCGATGCCCAGCGCCTGGCCGACGACACGGCGGACAATATGCGGGATCTGGGTGGAGGCAACCACTGTAATGCGTTCTCCCTCCATCTCCGCGTAACAGATGAAGTTCTCGATGTGGCAGTGCTGCACGGTCGGCGTCTCATACCAGCCTTCCACTTTGGTCAGCCCCGGTTCCTGAATCGCTTCCTCATAATTCCCCTTTCGGATGGTCGTATGCTTCAAGATATTGTTCGGGTACTTCTCATGGATCTGGGGCGCCCCGTCCTTCATGGCTTCCTGTACATCCAGAACAAACGGATATTCTTCATACTCCACCT
Source organism: uncultured Lachnospiraceae bacterium (assembly GCA_949893755.1). Lineage (GTDB taxonomy): Bacteria > Bacillota > Clostridia > Lachnospirales > Lachnospiraceae > Schaedlerella. Next base: position 121,808 of record CATLCV010000001.1, read on the forward strand.
TAATCGCCCGGATCGCCTGTGCGGCAGACACTTCATCCTCCGCCACCACCGCGGCGATGTCGTCTCCGTAGAAGCGGACCTCCTCCGTCAGGACCAGGCGGTCCGCCACATCCTGATGCCCCGGATCCGTGGACCATGGATGGCCTGCCGTTGGAAAATAATGCTTCTCCTTCACGTCGAAGCAGGTGAATACCCTGATCACGCCGGGTATCTTTTCCGCTTCGCTGGTATCTATGGATACCACCCTTCCATGAGCGATCGTGGAATGCAGAACCTGTGCAATATACGCACTTTTGTCGCACAGGTCATCCGTATACCGGGTACGCCCGATCACCTTGTCATAGGCATCCACACGGGTTACTTTTTTTCCTACATACATCGTTTCTCCCTCCTTATGCTTTCTAACATTTTCAGATCTCGCCATAAATATATTGTCCGATATGCCGCTTCATCTCCTGATATCCAGCTTCCGTGATCACGATCTTCCCCTTTTGGATATCGATCAGATCGATCTCCTTCAGCTTTTTGATATTGCGGTTCAGCGTCTTTACGGAAAAGCCGATCTCCTCTGAAAGCTGGTCCCGGCTTTCCTTCAGCTCCAGCACCTGTTTCAGCGGCTGCTTCTGCTCGTACTTCCGGATCAGATGCATCATCAGCCGTTCCCGGCCTTCGATGAACAGATACTTCCGGGCATCTGCCGTCTGGGAGATCAGCCTGCTCATGTTTTCCTTCGTCCGAAGGTACAGCGCATCCACGTCGCTGCAGAGCCAATCCATATAAGGCGCCATCGGGATCACCAGCACCCGGCACTTTGTTGCCGTGATCACCCCGATCCGGTAATTGGTCAGATCCGCAAAGTACTCGATCTCCCCGAAAAAATCCCCGGGCCCGTAGTCCTTAAAATAGTAAGGCCTTTCATTCATGGGCCATTCGATTCCGGTCACCTTTCCGGATAAAATGATGTAAATATTGCTGCACCTTTCCCCGGCTTTGATCAGTGTCTCATTTTCCGCCACCTCTATGACTCTCATATAGTACTTGACTTCCTCCGTGCAGTTCTGGAACAGCATTTCCATGTACGTCTGCTTTTTCAGCGGCAGCTCTTTAAATACGTCCATAGGCCTCACCTCTTTTTATTTATTATACAGAATCCGCCTTGAAAATAAAAAGGACGAATGACCTGAATTTGCGGTATTTTAAAAATACGGCAAATGCAACAAATATGCACCTTTTTTCCATCATTAACCAGCGGTTTTTTGTGCACTTTTACAATAGTAAGCGGCCGGGAATAAAAATGTAATGCGTCCGCCCCCTCTTTATATCTGAAAAAAGGCAGCCACCCTGACTGATGACTGCCGTACAGCAAACACTCCTGATCCATACATTCTATAGAAATCAACAGCTGTTCAGAACGAAAGGCCGCAGTTCCGTCTGCTGCTGTCCTGAATAGCCGCAGAAATTACAAATATTCAATCCCCACCAGCACCAGCCCCTGGGGAGGCGCCGTTACTCCTGCCGCCTGGCGGTTCTCTGCTTCCAGGATATCCTTCACCTGTTCCGGCGTATAGAACCCGCGTCCGACCCGCAGAAGCGTACCCACGATAATCCGGACCATATTATAGAGAAATCCGTTTCCGCGGATCCAGATCGTAATCTCCCTTCCGTCCCGGCCGCTGCCTGCTCCATATACCTCCTGCCCGGAGATCTCCAGATCATAAATTGTCCTCACCGTATCCTCCACGCTGGTCCTGATATTGCAGAAGCTGACAAAATCATGAGTTCCCGTGAGATATCCTGCCGCCCGGCGCATATCCTCCAGATTCAGAGGATATGATACAAAATATGTGTTCCGGCGTCTGGTGGGATCCGGTACATCGGCATTGAAGATATGATATTCATAGGTCTTGATGCAGCTCTGGTATCTCGGATGCCAGTCCGCAGGAACCTCCTCCGACCGGACGATCACGATATCCTCCGGAAGCCGCTGATTCAGTGCATAGGAAATGCGCTCCGGCGGGATCCGCGTCTCCGTATCAAAGACCGCTGTGTTTCCCAGCGCGTGAACTCCGGAATCGGTACGGCTCGCGCCGATGATCCGGATCTTCTCCCCCAGGAGCCTGGACAGTTCACGGTTGAGCACCTCTTCCACCGTGATCCCGTTGGGCTGTATCTGCCAGCCGCAGTAGTCCGTGCCGTCATAGGCGACGATGATCCTGATCCGCTTCATAAAAACCTCCATTGCTGTACTTAAAATATACTCACAGCCGCAGCCGCAAGGCGGCATAATTCCTCATGCGGCTGTGCGCATCCTATTATACCGTGCGGCAGATTGATCTGCCGCTCAGAATATCCACAAATGGAACGGCACCACTCTTCCCAGTACAAATACCGCAGCCAGATACAGCGCCGTGATCAGATATGCCATATGATCCCTTGTCTTATAGATCAGAGGCTTCATCTTCGTCCGGTTCTCTCCTCCGTTATAACAGCGGGCTTCCATCGCCATGGCCAGATCGTTGGCCCGCCGGAAGGCGGAGACAAACAACGGGATCAGGATCGGCACCATGGCCTTTGTCCTCTGTATGATATTTCCGCTTTCCAGGTCGGCTCCGCGGGCGATCTGCGCCTTCATGATCTTGTCCGTCTCTTCCAGCAGGATCGGGATAAAGCGCAGGGCAATGGACATCATCATCGCCACCTCATGCACCGGAACCCGGAATCGGTTCAGCGGACGCAGCAGGCTTTCAATCCCGTCTGTCAGACCGTTGGGTGTTGTGGTAAATGTCATGATCGATGAGCCCATGATCAGATAGATCAGACGCACCGCCATAAATACAGAGGTCCGCAGGCCGTTCTCCGTGATATGGAAGATCCAGAAATGAACCAGTTCCTTACCGCCCTTTGTCAGAAACAGGTTCATGCACACGGTAAATAAAAGCAGCACTACGATCGCTTTCAGCCCTTTCACGATAAATTTCAGCGGCACTCTGCTGGTCTTGATGACCATTGCCAGAAACAGCGTCGCGATGCCGTATCCCAGCACACTGTTCTGCACAAACAGGGAAACCAGGAACAGCAGCGTACAGACGATCTTCACCCGGGGATCCAGCCGGTGTATGCAGCTTTTCGCAGGATAATACTGCCCGATTGTAATATCTCTGATCATGGAAACTCCTTTTTCATTCTCAAATATTTTCCCTCTGTGCGGCTATATGTAACCAATTTGCGCAGCAAATTGATTGCCTACTTGCCCGCCATCTGCGAAGCAGATTTTTAATGCGGGCAATTCCCGTATCGTTTTTTCATACGATACTTTACACTACCCGACCGCGCAGAGCCCGCATGATCTCATCCGCCGCCTCTTCCACCGTCGTGGCATCGGTCCGCACGCCAAGCCCCTTTTCTTTTAAATCATGCATGATATACGTAACCTGTGGAGCCGCCAGCCCGACCTGCTCCAGCTCCCTGTAGTGAGAAAATACATTCTTCGGCGTATCATCCAGCATCTTCTGCCCGTGATTCATCACAATGATCCGCTCCACATACCTTGCAATGTCCTCCATACTGTGGGATACCAGGATCACCGTCATCCCGGTCTGTGCATGAAGGTGCGCCACCTGATCCAGGATATCGTCCCGTCCCTTCGGATCCAGGCCTGCCGTCGGCTCATCCAGCACCAGAACCTTGGGGCGCATTGCAAGCACCCCGGCGATGGCCGCCCGCCGCTTCTGACCGCCGGACAGCTCAAAGGGTGACTGCCGGTAATACTTTTCCGGAAATCCGACCAGCTCCAGTGCTTCTCTTGCCCGCTCTTCACATTCCTGCGCAGAGAGCCCCTGGTTCTTCGGACCAAAGCAGACATCCGTAAATACATCCACC
>CATLCV010000002.1 GCA_949893755.1 uncultured Lachnospiraceae bacterium
CCGCTGCTGCTCCAGCTGGATGGCCATAGTCTTGGCGTCGTCCACATCCAGGAACAAGCCCACGAAGGTGATGGGGGAGCCGTCCTCCCGCCGGGACAGCCGTCCGGCGGCGTGGAACCACCGCCATCCGGCGTGCTTGGTGAGCAGGCGGTACTCCACGTCGTAGGCGGTGCCGCCGGTGTAGTCCCCCACGGCGGCCCAGTAGGCCCGGAGCACCCGGTCCCGGTCCTCGTCGTGGAGCAGCTCGCTCCAGGACTCCAGCATGTTGGGGAAGTCCTCCTCTCCCTCGTAGCCCAGCCTGTTCCGGAACACGTCCGACCAGGTGCACGACACCATGTTGGCGTCCTCGTCAAAGTCCATGCTCCACAGGCCGGAGCCCATGGCGGCGTGGATCATGTCCATGGCGGTCTGGGCCCGCTCCACCTGGGCGTAGGCGGCCCGGATGCGGTCGCCGTCGGCCTTTTCCTGCTCCAGCAGGATCCTTGCGTGCTTCCTGGACTGCTTGGCCAGCACATGAAACAATATGAGCATCGAGAGAATAGTAATGACGATCTGTACCACGCCGCGCATCATCATTCCGGAACTGATGGAGCTGATCTGATCGCTGATGACATTATCCCGGATCAGGATCGTCAGCATCCAGTTCGTCCCTTCTACCGGAACATAGCAGAGATCCTCCGTGAACCCCTGATAGTTGAATGAAATCTGCCCCGGCCTGCCGTTTTCGAAATCATCCTGCAGCTGTTTATAGCCGGTTTCCTCTGTCATTTCCGCATCCATGACCGCGGAGAAAAGGTTGCTCCCTGCCTGCGCATTTCCGAAAACGTCATTTGTCAGGCTCTCTCCGCTGCGGTGGTAGAGGTTGCAGTAGGTCTCATTGCCGTTGGACTGCAATGTCAGAGAGCTCAGCATTTGGTCGATATTGATCTGGATAAAGCATGTTGTGATCTCCGTTCCCTGAAACGCGAGCCCTTCCACAGGGATCGCAAGAACCACCTGCTTCCTTGCGCCGTAAAGATTCAATGTGCTGATCACCGGCTCCGTCAGGTCCTCCGAGAGAAAGCTGTACCTGCTGAGGCCGGAGGTGGTGCTGTGCTGCGTATAAACGATCCCGTTTTCATCTACCAGGGCAAATTTGTCCACGCCGTAAAGCTTTTTGACCTTTCCGAGAAAGCTGCGCAGAGACTCCTGGGATTCCAGATTGTAGTCTTCTATGATGCTGAGCGCATTTTCCATATAGGCCACATTTTTTTTCAATTCCTCGGAAACCACCTGGGCCCTCCGTCCCGCCAGCTCTTCCAGATAAAATTCACTGACCCGGTTGACGGCCTGATTGGTCCCCACCCTTGCGCCGTTTGACACCCACACCGTCGTAACGAGAAGGATCGCTGCAATGAATACGCCTCCCCGTACAGCAAATGTAATTGTCTGCCTTTTCTGTTTCTCCTTTATTTTTTTCCGCTGTTGTTCCATCCTTTCGCTCCTTAAATCCGTCTGTTCCGTTCCTCTGCAGATCGGCACGGGTCCGTGCGCAGCACTGCTCCATGCATTTCCTTTAATCCACGTCTCCATACAGCGACTGCAGCACCGCCGCGGCGCTGTCCTGGTAAACGATCTTCGTAGTCTCCTCTGTTTTTTCGGGATAGACTTCCCCGGGGAGATGTCCGTCCGCGATCTTGACCGCTACCTGGACGGTATCAAAACCGATGGAGTAGCAGTCCTGAACTCCCAGGGCGTAAATGATCCCGTCTCTGAGATATCCCAGCGCTTCCTGGTCGTGATCCATCCCCACGATGGCGATCTCCTTCTCCCGCCCGGCTTCGATGACAGCCCTTGCGGCTCCCACCGGATTGCACATATTGCAGCAGATGAACCCGGCGAGATCCGGATGCTCCTCGAGAATCTTCTGTGCAAACTGATATGATTTTTCCACAGAATCTTCGTCATACTCTATTTCCGCAATCTCCATATTCTGGTATTTCGCGATTACATTCTGCGCGCCTAAAGCCCTGTCCTCATGGCAGGGTGCGCCCTTTGTACCTACCAGGAGCGCAACCTTTCCCTGGTATCCCAGCTTTTCGCAGAGGGCTTCTGTCAGGTCGGAGCCGTCCTCATAGTTGTGCGTATTTCCCACATAGGCGATCCGTTCGCAGCCGTCCTCCTTTGCCGCGTCCGAGCTGGAAAATGTCATCACCTTCCGGCCGTCTTTGATCAGCTCGTTGATGGCAGGCGTGACCAGATCCACATCCGCAACATCCACGCCGATCACGTCAAAGTTCCGCTCGGAGGCGTCGGACAGACGCTGGATCTGATCCTGAGCAGAAACGATACTCGGAGCCAGATACTCGTAATCAATGGTGATCCCCTGCGCCTCATACTGCTTCGCCGCGTCCTCGATCCCAATAGCCACCGCGTCCCACCAGGGATGATCCATTTTATATGTAAAATAAAAATTATACTTTTCCTTTGCAGGACGGTAGCCGTCCAGCTCATCGTCAAAGCGCACGATCTCCACCATGCTGCCGCTGCTCTTGCTGTTCTGGTCATTGAGGGCCGGCGCCTCATCCGGGATCTGCCGGACTTCCGTGTCTGCCTTACGCCCGCATGCAGGCAGGCCGAGACAGCAAATGCCAAAAAATGCCGCCATTTCCAGTACATTACATATCTTATGCCGCAGCTTTCCAGTCTCCAGATCGGCTTCAAATGTTCTCTTAAACATGGGTATGTTAACTCCTCTCATGAATCAGGGGGTATGGCCTGCTTGCGCATCAGCGCAATTCATTATAACTTGTCACCAATTTCCGCAGGAAATTGATGACCTGCTTGCGCATCAGCGCAATTCATTATATTATAACACATATCCTCGGTTTTCGGTAGAAAAAAATAGCAGGAACAGATTTCTCCCATTCCTGCCATTTTTTTCCTGGTTATTTTTTCCTGCTCTGCCATACCTTGGCCAGAATGTCCTTTAACACGAGAAAGGCATCCAGGTCTGAGTAATGGTATTCCTCTTTCAGCTCGTCTACCATGGCGCCCAGTCTGACGGCGTAGTTGGGGGTGTTCACCTCCTTCTGGTATCTGACCAGGATGGGGTATTTCTTTCCCCATGCCTTCGTCCAGTCAATCTTTTTCTCCGTCTCCTCGCTGGTCCGTTCGATGATATCCTGGATCTCCTTTACGTCCATGTCGAACTCGATCAGGTCGTCCAGCGACACGTGATACAAAAGCGACATCTGCTTCGACTGGCGGATGTCGGGGAGCGTCTCGCCGGTTTCCCATTTTGAGATGGTCTGCCGGCTGACCCCCAGTTTCTCCGCCACATCCTCCTGGGAGAGTCCGCATTTTTTTCTTGCATGAAATAAACTGTTTCCTAAATTCATAGAAATCCACCCTTTCTGCCGGGAATGTAATTTTGCAGTTTCTGAAAAGCAGGCCGTATAGACGGGAAATTTTCCTGCTGTGCGGGTTTGCTCTTCACACAGATAAGTATAGAATCCTATGCGGGAAATATCTACCAGTTTCCGCTTGCAATTATGCACGGATTCTTAACAAAAGGGTATGCCTCGTCAATGTGTGACATATAACCCAAGCCATTTCGAATCTGAGGAATTTCGGATTCCAGATTGTATTATGCCAGACATTAGAGTATAATACAATTAACAGAAGGGAGATTCTCATAATGATTAATGAAATGATTACTGTTCGTTAAAACATGGTTATGGCGGTGCTATTACCGGAAATGCGGCAAACAAAGAATTGCTTGATCACTATTGCAGTATATTTGATGCTGATCATCTGGGGTTGCTCCATCCTTTTCAGTTTTTTATTGATGAGAAAAATGCTCAGAAAATAAAGGAGGTATATGATTATGAATGGACAGACGATGAATTATAAAAGATATAATCAATACATTAAAACCATGCCATCCCCGATTATGCCTTCAGATCTGCCAAAACGAAAAATAAATCTCAGTGCTATTGCAAAATATGCAAAAGATAATAATATATGTATCGCATCATTAAGTGATACGGAAAAGGAGCATCTTATGGAGACAATCGGTGCGGAATAAAGAATAGGTTCAAGAAAAGGGCCGCAGTACTAAAAGTCAGCTTTCAGTACTGCGGCCCTTTTTTATTTATAGTATTCATCAAACCCACAGCCGGAAATTTTTTTCTGCCAGTTACACTCCTGCTCCCACAACCTGGTATAATTCTTCCTGCATTTTCTCTTCAAAATATTTTTTCAGCCAAATGTTCCTGTCCCATTTTTTCTGCGGGTAATATCCGTACCTGCTTTTCACATCGTTCATTCTTTCTTCCAGTGAAACAATCCCGTCGGCCTTCGCGATGGCATCGCACAGCTGGATCAGAAAGTCGTAGTCATTGTATTCTATCTCAGCCAGAAGCACCCTGATCTCCTCCTGCTCAGATTCGGTGATATCGAATTTTCCAATATAATCCCGGATATCTTTCAGATTGAACGAATGTGTCAGTGCAATCCGGGCGGCGTTTGCATATCCCAGCTCCATCAGATAGTGATACCCATCGTATACATGGGCCAGCCCACTGATTCCGAATTTGCGGCCAATGTCATGGAGCAGTCCGTAAATATACGCCCGTTCCGGATCCAGCCCCGGACAGCGTTCGGCAATCCGTCCGGCACTCTCTGCCGCATATCTGCTGTGCTGCTCCCACGGGCCCGGATTGGATTTTACAGCGGTTTTCAGCAGAAATTCCGCCATGGAAACGGAAGGCTCCGGGGTCAGGCCGCTGATGATCTCCAATGTGGCCGTATCCCTGGCGATCATGACCAGGTCAAAATCATCCTGAACCTTGCATGCCTTATTCACTGCTGCCGCCTCCCGGGCGTGTACATACTGCAGTTCAAATCCGGATTCCTTTTCATAAGCATCCAGGTTCTGTTGTCCCGCCGCTGTCTCTGCCGAGCAGGTATAATAAAAATTTTCCTGCTCAAATACGGTATCTTCCTGCCTTCCGCTTTTTTGAAGACGGAGCACGCTGCCGTATTCCCGAATGGAATCTCTCCTTATACGGAGACCGGTTTCCTCCTGCACCTCTCTTGCCAGCGCTTCCGCATGGTCCTCGCCGTCCCGGATTCCGCCGCCCGGAAATTTATAATATTGATGTTTTCTGCTGTAAACCAAAGCCAGCCTGCCGTCCGCCGCCCGTATGACCGCCCGGGCCGACGGCCTGCGGATGGGAGTGTCGGAATCTGCGTAATTTTTCATATCCATTTTAAAAAGTGGTTTCATCTTTTGATTTTCCTCCGTATGAATAATACAGCACTGCACCAGAATTTTAACATGAAAATCAGATTATTTCTATAAAAAGGAGCAAAGAAATTCCCATACTCTTCCGTAATAGCGTGATATCGTGTTACCGGGCATGACTGGTCAATGTGTGACCGGCAGCCTATTGACAGCCGCTCCTCAATTTCGTATATTACAATTGTAATGCAAGCCGCCCATCATCTAAAGCGAATGAGATTGCGGCCGTGATATTTCAAAATCGTACAAGGTGAACAGTATGCAAAATGTAAGCTCGATTGAATTTCATAACGGAAGCCGGGAGGAGGTGCTCCCGGGCTTTGAACCTGACTTCCCCTATATTGCCTCACGAGCGGAGCTCGACAAGTACCCGGGCAGGTCCGTACCGTGGCACTGGCACCGGACCGTGGAGCTTTTTTATATGGAGAGCGGTTCCATTGAATACCATACTCCCGGCGGAAAAATCCAGTTTCCGGCAGGCTCCGGCGGGATGGTAAACTCCAATATCCTCCATATGACAAAAGCATCCGCGCAGGCAGAGAGGAACTCCCAGATCCTGCATATTTTTGATGTCTCCCTGCTGGCCGGGGAGCCCGGAAGCCGGATTGCCCAAACATACATGACTCCCATCACTGCGGCGCCGCAGATTGAGATCATTCCGCTCTTTCCGGAGGATCCGGCGCAGAACGCCATTTTAAAGCGAATCCTGGATGCCTTTCGGCTTTCTGTCCATGAATTTGGATATGAGGTCCGGCTGCGGAATGCTCTGTCGGAAATATGGCTGATGCTTTTTGAGCAGTCCCGCTCTTTGCTGTCTGAAAACAGGATATCCGACAAAAACAACGATAAGATCAAACAGATGATGGTCTATATCCACGAGCATTTTCCCGAGAAAATCTCTGTCCGGGAGCTGGCGGCATCCGCATTTTTAAGCGAACGGGAATGCTTCCGGGTGTTCCGCGATTCTCTGCATACGACGCCCGTAGAATATATCAAAAGCTGCCGTCTCCAGGCTGCCTGCCGGATGCTGGCAGACGGGCAGGAACCGATCACGGCGGTCAGCCAGGCCTGCGGTCTGGGAAGCAGCAGCTATTTTGGGAAGGTCTTTCGGGAATACGCGCACTGTACGCCGTCGGAATATCGGGCGAAATGGCAGGATCGTGATAGATAACGGCGCAAACAGGATATTTTTTAATTGAGGACTGCACTATAATGATAACTGTAAGGACGTTGCGGCATTGCTCCTGACGGATGCGCGCCGTGACATCAAACAGCAAATTCACAGAAGGAGGATCCGCAATGCTCAAATTAAATATTCTGAATATGAAAAACTTTTTAAAAGCGGTCAACGCCTGCAGGGGTGAAGTATCCATGCTCTGTCCGGACGGCAGCCAGGTGGATATCAACGGCAACCAGCCGGTGCAGGACCGTTTGTCGGAGCTGTTTTTAAAAAACAAAAAAAGTCTGCGGCTGGATTTAAAAATTACCAATCCCAAAGATTATCTGAATATCGTTTCTTATTATGCGGGTGATTGCTGAGATACTGGTAAGGAACTGCGGAAAAATCGCTTTTGCATCTTGACTTATCCGCAGTGCCTGAATATTTTCTGTGTACCTGTTCAGCATAGACTGCACATCGATTGTGCTGACCGCATCAAGATCAGACTCCTTTTTTGCGGTAATATCTGTGAAGGTGCTGAACAGGTACGTTTTCATATTTTTGAAGGAGGATTCGTTATGCATTATGAAGCAGACGATTTTTTAGAAACTGCAGGCCCTGATACATTAAAGCAGATCGCCCGCGCACGGAAGCTGACCCGGGAATATTATCTTTCCGACTACGCTGATACCGAAACGAGAACGGCCATACTCCGGGAACTGCTGGGCGGCATGGGGGAAAATGTGGCCATCGATACACCATTTCATTGTGACTACGGAAAAAATATCTTCCTGGGCAGTGATGTGATCATCAATATGAACTGCACCTTTGTGGACAACAGGCCCATTCGGATCGGCAATCAGGTACTGATCGCGTCAAATGTACAGATCTATACCTCATCACATCCGGTTCTGCCGCAGGAACGACTTGTTCCGGACTGGAAGGAACAAGGGACCACATTTTTCAGAACCTTCGCCCGTCCGGTGGAGATCGGGGATCATGTGTGGATCGGCGGCGGCAGTATCCTTTTACCGGGAGTCACCGTCGGAGAAAACAGCGTGATCGGGGCAGGAAGCGTGGTAACCCGCCCGATTCCGGCAAATTGTGTCGCAGTCGGGAGTCCTTGCAGGGTGATACGGAGGTTTTCCGAAAATGGGGAAATGCTGTAATGTTCCGAATCTATATAGATCTGTCAGCCTGAATTGACCGCTTCGGGCTGTCCGTTATTCCGGATAGCCCTTATCTTTCCAGTACCACCATTTTAATTTTTCCGGTTCATGCTGCTCATGCTCGGCAAAATACACTGCGCACCGGTAAACATACAGGACGCACTTATCGTCCTGGAAGCCTTTTTTCTGACTGTCCAGAATGTACAGTTCTTCAGGATCCTTTCCCTTAAGGTCTGCAATGCACCGGATCCCGATGTTGTGCAGATGCTTCTCCATATTTGCCCCCACACCAGGAATCTTCTGAAGGTCGCTGGCAGTGATCTTCGGCGCCGCTTCGTCCTGCCGCTTCTGTCCGGCCCTGGTCCGAAGCTTTGTCCTCTCCCGGGCCTCGGGCTCCTGCACAGTGCTGACAAGAATATGGGAAGAAAATGGAGCCCGGCACTCACTGCACTCTCTGTCATGGAGCGAGATCACGCCGCCGCATTCCGGGCATTCATATCGTTCCTTCTGTTGCTCCAGAAATGCTTCTAATCCCTGTTCCTTCACAATTCTGCTGTTTTCCGTCAGGCTGGCGGCGTAGCGGGTATGATAGCTCTTTTCCAGATTTCGGATCTGTTTGCAGGGATATTCGGGGCATTCAAAACAATAGCTGCATCCGCGTGCCTGAACACAGTCTTTCATTTTACAGGCTCTGCAATGGGCCGGGTTTCCCTGATCCTGATTCAGGCAGCCGGCACAGGGCTTCTTATGATCACAGTGTTTATAGCACACCTGGCAGTTCATCCCGCAGGGCGCAAACATGGAAGGGGATATTCTTTCCGGCATTTTCATCTTTTTACTCTCCTATATGTAACCCATTTGCACAGCAAATTGATTGCCAGCTGTGCGGTTGGTAAAAATTTCCCAGTCATAAGTGCACCACTGTATACTCATGATGAACCGCCGGCAGAATTTTTTCCAGAAGCTCCCCCGTCTTCATCCGAATGCTGGACGTATTGATGCAGGGATGGCATCCCACATATTCTTCCCGGATCACATCCTCATCGATCAGGAGCGACACCTGGTTGTCCTGGTCGTTCATCAATCCCATTACGCTGACGGAGCCTGGCGTAATGCCGAGATATTTTTCCATATATTCCTCCGGCGCGAAGGAAAGCCGCGAACTGTTGATCTGGTGGGAAATGTCCTTGGTCTTAAATTTTTTATCTCCCAGGATCATCAGCAGGTAGAATTTTGTTTTCTGCGCATTGCACAGGAAAAGGTTTTTGCAGATTGCGGCCGGTTCCAGGACCCGGTCGATCGCCTCGCATGCTTCCATCGTAAATGCTGCCTCGTGGTCTACCCTGTCGTACTCGATCTGCAGAGAATCCAACAGGTCGTACACCGCCGTCTCCCGCTCTGTCCTGCCTCCACAGTCGTCAGGACGGCCGTGCTGTAAAATCAGTTCTTTTTCCAATTCTGTTTCCATAGTGTCTCCCTTTTTGATGTTTCACAGGCATCCGGCCCGCAGTACTTATTCTTCCTTATACAATGCATAGTAATCGGAATCCAGATTATCCATCATCTGGGTATACCACACTTTTGCGTCGTCAAGGGCTTTGTTGTAGATGATCGGCGCCATGTTCCGCTCAAATAATTCCAGCAGCTGCATCTGCTCGATCATGCCGATCTCTTCCCCCCGCTCATCCAGATAAAACGCCCGGATCTCAGCTTTCAGCTTTTCTTTCTGCGAATCTGACAATCTGATCTGGGAAAGCGGTTCTCTCTTATTTTTTCGTCCGTATAATTCCATGGCATACCTCCGTTGATTTCACTGCGGTTCCGCATTGCTTTTTCCATGTATGATCCAACCGTCAAAAGGAAATGAAATCTTTGGGCGATCGGATCGTATCTATCATAGCAGAAAAACGTTGGCATATCAATCTGTAAAAAATGTACGCTTTGCGGGAACGAACGGAATTTTTGTCAGGAAAAAGTCTGAATCCTATGTTAAAATATACTCACGTCAAATGAATTTTGCTGTGAATATGGCAATGGCCGCACAGGTGGAATCATTTTTAAATTTTTCCAGCTGTGCGGTTGGAAATTTTTTGTCACACCAGAGAACGTGCGTTGTCTAATTAAAGAGGAGGTAAAAATCAATGAATCAAAAAACAGATCAGGAAATACAGACATTGGTCGAACAGGCGACCGCAGGGGATAAAACGGCCCTGGAAGCGCTCGCCGCAGGCGTGCAGGATATGGTATTCAATCTATCCCTGCGGATGCTCGGCACCTTTGCGGACGCGGAGGATGCCGCGCAGGACATTCTGCTGAAAATGATCACGCATCTGTCTTCTTTTCGGGGTGAGAGCGCATTTACAACATGGGTGTTCCGCATCGCGGTGAATCATCTGAAAAATTATAAAAAGCACATGTTCGCCCGTTTTCCGCTGAGCTTCGAGTATTATGGAGATGACATCGAAAACGGAAAAATCCAGGATGTGCCGGACCTGACGCAGAATGTGGAAAGGGATCTTCTGGCGGAAGAGCTGAAAATGTCCTGCACCAATGTGATGCTGCAGTGCCTTGATCCGGAAAGCAGATGCATTTTTATATTGGGAACCATGTTCCAGCTGGACAGCCGCATTGCAGGGGAGATTCTGGAAATGACCCCGGAGGCGTATCGCCAGCGGCTTTCCCGGGTACGCAGAAAAATGGCGGACTTTCTTGGGCAGTATTGCGGAGAATACGGCGGCGGCAGATGCAAATGCAAAGACCGGGTGAATTACGCGATCCAAAACCACCGGATCCACCCGCTGAAGCTGGACTATACAACAGCTTCGGAAATCCCCGTTCAAACTATCGCAGATGTGAAAAATGCGATGGAAGAAATTGACGGACTTTCTCAGGATTTTTCATTCTGCAAGCCCTACCGTTCTCCGGAACGCACACGGAATCTGATAAAGGAATTTTTAGATTCCACGCAGCTTTCCGTGGTTCAGAAGTCATGAAGGACATACAGATACACAGCTTATAAAGGAGAAGAAAGATAATGAATACACAGTTGATCATGGATTACTTATCGGCGTTGAGCATGAATAACAACCGCGAATGGTATCACGCGAACAAGGACGGCTATAAAAAGGCCAATGCCGAATTTGAACATTTACTCCAGACATTGATGCTGGAGATCGGAAGGTTTGACAGCAGCATTTTACAGAATGATCCGAAGGACCTGACGTTCAAGCTTGTCAGGGATACCCGTTTCAGCCATGACAAATCGCCTTATAACCCTGCGTTCCGCGCCCATATCTCCTCTAAGGGCAAGCTGCCGGTTCCAGTCGGATACTATCTGATGATCAAGCCCGGCGATCAGTCCTTTTTGGGCGGCGGCCTGTTTGCGGATATGTTTAAGGACGCGACCGCGATGGTACGGGATTATATCGCGCAAAACGGCGGGGAATGGGAACGGGTGATCCATGAACCGGAATTTGAACAGCATTTTACGGTAAAGGGAACGGCATTGAAGAGGGTTCCCGCGGGATATGAGAAGGAGCATCCCCAGGCGGACTATTTAAAGTTTAGGAGCTGGTATCTGGAATATCCGCTGAAGGACGAGGAATGGAAGGATGCGGAACAGCTTGTTGCAAAGGCGGCAGACCTTTTCCGGATCATGAAGCCTTTTAATGACTATCTGAACAAGGCGCTTGCCGGGTTCCAGATGCCGTCGAGACCGTGAATACACAGGGCCGGAAAACCTTCGTATATGGGGTTCCGGCCTGTCTGCTTCTGAAAAGGAAATCATCTGTCTTTGTTCCAGCAAATCGATCTGCTTCCATGTCCGTGCGTTAACCCCCTTTTAGCAGTAAAAAAAATGTGATATCGGTAATAAGACTTTTGCCGCCGATGAAACATGGTAATATGAAACCAAAAAAAGAAAGGGGGCATTTTTATGCCAGGGAAAAATTTTATCAGGATTCCCAGTATTTTAATGATAGCCGGAGGTGCGG
The DNA here is from genome assembly GCA_949893755.1 of uncultured Lachnospiraceae bacterium. Taxonomy (GTDB): domain Bacteria; phylum Bacillota; class Clostridia; order Lachnospirales; family Lachnospiraceae; genus Schaedlerella. Next base: position 11,608 of record CATLCV010000002.1, read on the forward strand.
TAAGCGTTGTTGTTTATCTGGTTTTTGACGTGCTTTTGGCCTTCGGGACACTGAAAGAGGGGGAAAGTCTTGGATGGCTCGTCGTTGCGCTGGCGGCGGTCTATACGATTTTTGCCCTGCTGCAGTTCATTGCGGCGGCAAAAGGAATCAAGGGATGCGGCCGAAAAGAGGCCGCGGAGGATCTGAAAAAGTGGGGAGTCATACTTCTCATCATCTCCATTATCGCGGGATTGTTCAACTGTTACGCTTCCGTATCCCAAGGCGCTTCTGTTGTCTCCGGTGTGATCAGCGCCGTTTTCAGTCTGGTGCTGCCGGTATTGTATCTTTATGGCGCATCCTTGAATGAAAAAGCATAAAGAGCGTCTATTTTTACCAAAAACAGCTTTTTTTTACTGTATACAGCACTTAACGGAACCGTGGTTCTGTGGTATAATAGGAAATTGTGCCGACACACAGGAATGTTACTCAGGAGGACAGACATGACAACAGCACTGGTAGATGATTCCAGCAGCGACATCGAACGATTGCACAATGACCTGGCATGCTATTGCCGTGAACACAGCATACATATGAATATCCATACATTTACGGAGGGAACCGCTCTTTTCCAGTCCATGCAGCAGACCGCCTATGACCTGGTTTTCCTGGACATCTATATGGGGCATACCACCGGGATCCAGATCGCGGACAGGATCCGCGAGCTGGACCCCAAGTGCCAGATCATCTTTACCACGGTCAGCGAAGAGCACGCTGTCAGCGCCTACCGGGTCCACGCCCTGGATTACCTGGTCAAGCCTTACCGCTATGCGGACCTGGCAGACGCGCTGGATCGTTTTGAACAGATCGCGGATAAATTTGCCCGCTATATTGAAATAAAAGAAGGACGCTATTATACACGGATCCTGCTCTCCGATATCCTGTATACGGATTATTCCAACCATTATATCCAGATCCATACGGCAGACTGCGTCATACGTTCCTATATGTCCTTTGACGCATTTTTTCCCATGCTGTCCCCTTATTCGAATTTTCTGTGGTGCTACCGGAACTGCATGGTCAATCTGGACCATATCGAATCCTTCGGACAGAAAGAATTCCTGCTGAAAAACGGGGAACGCATTCCGATCGCGTCGGCCCGCAGACAGGAGGTCCTGCAGAAATATGCCGACTATGTATTTGACCACTATTCCAAGGGAGTTGTCCTGCCATGACACTTGCATATATTATCAATGGCCTGCTTTTTGTCATGCCATGTATCGTGCTGCTTCTTCTTATATTTAAGGATCAGCTGAAAGCGCCCACGCTCCTTCGGATCTTCACAGGCAGCACCCTGTTTGTGATCTTTTCCTTATGGGGGACTTACATTTATTTCCTGTTCAAAACGCCCCTGCAGCATCTGCTGCTCTCTGTCCTGTCCATGTTTTCCGGCGTGCTGATCTTCAGCGGCGCATGCAGATATAACTTCTGGCAGAGTCTTTTCATCATCGCGGTCATCCGATCCTGCGCTGAGATTGTGCGCTTTTTTTCTTACGAATCCTATTTTCTGCTCAGGGGAGAACTGCCGGAGGAGCCCACTTTAGAGGTCGCGTTTATCACAACGCTGCTCACCATCCTGACCTTTCCTGCCGTCCGGCTGTTTTTCCGGGATCTGATGCGGCCGGCCCTGGATTATACGGTATCCCTCTCGGCCTGGAAGTGGGTCTGGCTGATCCCGTTAAGCAACAGCGCGGTCTATACAGTGGCAGTCGCGCCGGAATATTCCTTCCGCAGCACGCTTACGGAAAATGAATCCTTTCTGATCCCGCTTTTATGGGCGCTTTTGACCTTCTCCACGCATGCCGTCTTATTGAAAATGATGATCGATGTGAGCAAAAACGCGGTACTGCAGGAAAATCTTCATCTGTCGGAGGTCCGGATCGCGGCCCAGCAGAAGCAGATGGAACTGCTGCAGAGCCATATTCTGAAAACCGCACAGTTCCGGCACGACATGCGGCATCATCTTCTTGCGCTGGAGGGGTTTCTAAATACTCAAGATATGGAAGGACTCCAGGCATATATCCGCCAGTCCGCCGCCCTCTTCCCGGTAGAATCGCCGAAGGTCTTCTGCGGCAGCGCTGCCGTCAATTCCCTGCTGTGCTATTACATGGAGCAGGCAGAAAAGGATCAGACGAATGTCTCCGCAAAGGTTTCCCTCCAGGAAACGCTTCCCATTCCGGATGCGGAGCTTTGTATGATCATCGGAAATCTTCTGGAAAACGCGGTGGAAGCATGCCGGCGCATGAAGTCCCGGGAGCGTTTTTTAGATATGAAGCTGCTGCAGACCTGCAGCTCCATTCTGACGATCCAGGTCTGCAACAGCTATGAGGGAGAGATCCGGCAGATGAAGGACGGCTCCTTCCTTTCCTCAAAAAGAGAAGATCAGAAGGGCATCGGCCTTTCTTCTGTCCTGAGTATCGCAGAAAAATATAACGGCATTACAAGGATCGAGCATCAGGACCAGATTTTCAAGATATCAGTAATAATTTCGCAAAATCCGTAGAATTCCTTTTTTTCAATCGTAATTATGCTAGTATAGGTGACATTGAAATACGCGGCATTAAATAACCCCTGTCCCTCTGTTCTATCCGGGCAGGGGGCTCTTTGGGTACAGGATGGTAAACGAATGAGAAGGGAAAAAAGGAACTACGGAAAAAAGAGGCAATACATCACCGGCATTGACGGACTGCGGGCGATCGCGGTACTGATGGTACTTGCCTATCACTTAAAGCTGCCCTTTGCAAAGGGAGGGCTACTCGGTGTCACCATATTTTTTGTGATATCAGGATTTCTGATCACACGCATTTTAGTATCAGAGCTGGAAAGCACCCATACGGTCGATCTGAAAAAATTCTGGAGCAGGCGAATCCAAAGGCTGCTCCCGGCGGTCCTCACCATGACGTCGATCCTGATCCCCGTGAGCGCCGCATTCAACCGGGTTTTATTTACAAAAGCCTGTTCCGACCTGCTTTCCGCAGTTTTTTGCTACAATAACTGGCAGCAGATTTTTCGCAGCGTTTCTTATTTTGAGAATGCGGGCATGCCGTCGCCGCTCACGCACTGCTGGTCTTTGTCCGTGGAAGCGCAGTTTTACCTGCTGTATCCGCTGCTGCTTATTTTTTTTGCAAAATTTCAGGACTGGAGGAGAATTTCCGCCTGCGCAACGCTTCTGATGGCGTTCCTTTCTATGGGAGCCATGTGGGTTCTTTTTGACCCCTCCAAGGATCCCAGCCGCGTATATTACGGCACGGATACGAGAGCATTTTCCCTGCTGTTCGGAGCGTTTTTGGTGTTCCTTATTCAGGACAGGCCGGCAAAACGGAGAAGAAAGGGAACGCGGGCTTCCTGGTCCCCGTGGGATATCGCAGGCACGGCGGCGCTTTTGGCGCTCTTCTATATGGCGGCGCGGGCAGACGGATCCGGCAGCTTCCTGTACCATGGCGGTCAGGCAATCGCCTCTGCCTGCGCGGTCCTGGTGATCCTCTCCCTTCTGGATACGGACGGGGTCTTAAGCCGGATCCTGAGCACCGCGCCTTTAAAATGGATCAGCGACCGTTCCTATGGCATCTATCTCTGGCACTACCCGATCATCCTTCTGGTCAGCGGAGGCAAAAAAGCAGCCTGGTGGATCCATGCTCTGGAAATCCTGCTGACATTCCTGATGTCCGCCCTGTCATACCGGCTGGTTGAGACACCGGTCCGCAGCGGGATCATTGAAAAAAGCATCTCGATCATCCGGAGCGAACCGGAAACAAGACGGGAACGCAGGCTGCAGATCCGGACACTGAAAAGAAGTATCCGGGCCGTGTCCGCAACCCTTGTCCTGGCCGCGGGCGTGCTGCTCTGCGTCTTATTTGTCCCCCGTGAAAATGCATTGGACCAGATCGAGGAATGGGAACAGCAGGAGAAAAAGGCGCAGGAGATCGCCCAGAGGAAAACACTGGACTTGAAAGAAACCGCACGCCGGGATCCGGGGCAGGGCGGCGTGCAGAAAGGCGGGGAGTCCGTGCAGACGGACGCGGCGCAGAAACGTGAGGACGCACAGGCGGACGCGGCGCAGGCCAAAGGGAAAACGGCGCAGGCGGACACCGTGCAGACCAGCGGGGAGGCAGCTCCTACGGATGAAGAGATCCTGAACGGTCTGAGCCTGCTGCTGATCGGGGACTCCGTCGCCATGGGCGCTACGGATGAATTTTACACGGCCTTTCCGTGCGGGATCAGCGACGTTGCCGTGGGAAGGCAGACGACGGAAAGTATCGGAATCTATGATGCTTATGTAAATGCGCACGGCTGGAATGGGGACTGCGTAGTCTTTGCCCTTGGCTCCAACGGCCTGCTTTATGATTCTCTGAGCACATTGCGCGAAATGCTCGGACCGGACAGGCCCCTTTTCGTGGTCACGGTCAGAGTCCCCTACGTCAGCTGGGAAGGCCCCAACAACCAGGAGGCCCGCGCATTTACGGAAGCCGCGGAAAACACCTATCTGATAGACTGGTACGGAATCAGCGAAGGGCACTGGGAATACTTTGCCGGGGACGGGATCCACCTGACCCTGGAGGGATGCCGGGCCTATATCGATGGGATTAAGGAAGGAGTTTTAGAGGTGTATCGAACGAAAGGAGGAACTGAACATGGGACATATCCACAGACATGATCCAGGCAGTAAGCTGGCCATTTTTTTGTGTCTGGCCATGCTGCTCTGTATTTCTCCCATGCCGGCGGCCGCGGCAGACGGAGACAGCGGACAAAAGCTCTCTGATATCGTCACATTTGGGCATATCGGGCTTCACTATGCAGGTGAGAACGGCCAGGCCGGGGCAGAAATTCAGGACAACACCCTGATCGAAAAAGGGAAGCAGCTGATGCTCTATTATACATACGATATTCCGGCAGATAAGATCGGGAGCGTTCAGGCAGATACCGAGTATTATCTGGAAGTCTCTCCCCATCTGGTCCTGTCCCGGCTGGAACAGGGGTCCCCACTGACCATAGAGACCGACACCGGGCCGGTGCCGTTTGGAAAGATCTATGCCGACGGCTCCCGTGCCTGGGTCACATTTGACGCAAAGACAGACGGTTCTGGCAAAACGGTCTTATCAGACTATGACGAACTCAGCAAGGCGTTCTTCTATTTGAACTGCGGACGGGCAGACACCGTCCCGCCGGGGGAATCCCCAATAGATGGAAACAGCAACCTCTATGCGATGAAATTTGAAAACAAGGAATCGCTCCGGTTCGGCTATGCGGAGAATGAGCCGGTCGAAGCGAAGGCCCAGGTCAAAAAGGGCGGCGGCCTGACAGACCGGACCATCACCTGGACCATCGACTACACCCCCTGGCAAAATCCTTCCGCAGCGGATGGGATCGCCATGGACACCCCATTTGAACTGCGGGATACGATAGATGCCGGCCTCCATTCTTACGTTTCGGGCAGTGCGGAAATAGACGGGATGCCAGTTACGGAATATCCGGCATCCCGGGATGGGATCGACGGTCAGACCGAAGCATATATGATCGCGGAGACTTCCGGAGACGGCGGCAGCACTGTATTGATTTTCGGCGGCACGAAGCTCAATGCCGGAGCCGCGACGCAGGGAAACCCGGCCCGGCCGGTCCGGATCACATACGAAACATCAATCCGGGATGAGCTGCTCCTGCCGGGGAACGCGGGAGGCCAAAAGGTTCAGAACCGGGCAGATCTGTTTGCCGGGGCAGACGGTACATTTCACAAGCTGGATATCAGCGGCAGTCACACCGTGACGATCCCGCAGCCTGTATGGCTTACAAAAACCGGAACCACCACGCGTAAGACGGACGGAACGGGATCTGTGACGGACTGGACGGTAACCTTTATACCCAATGGTTTTACATTTACGGATGATCACGACCTGACGCTTTACGACCAGCTTCCGGACGGCAGCACGCTGGTCGGCGGCTCGGTGAAGGTCAACGGAACGCCTGTATCGGAGGATCTCCGTGAGAACAACAGCTTTGACGTATCCGGGCTCAAGGCAGACGGGCAGCCGGTGAGCATTACATATCAGACGGCGGTTCCCGAGGAAATGTATGAAGCCGGTACCAGCCTGGGAAATAATACTGCCTGGTTTACCTTCGCATACGGACCGAAGGAATACAAGACGCCTGCGGCCTCCACGCCGGTCGGCAGCGGGGACGGCAGCGGAACACCCGGAACTGCCGTACTGGTAAAAAGCAATGACGGTTATCGGCCATCGGACCGTACAATCTCATGGACTGTGACGATCAACCCTCACAAAGCCGATCTGAAAAGCGGTACGTTTACCGACGATCTCCGTACCGTCGGCGGCTGCTGCAGCCTGGCCGGACATGAAAAGGGCCTGGAGGTGGTGGGCGGAAAGGATGGGATCACAGTTCTCGAGGACGGTTTTCCTGCAGACGATCAGGAGGTAGAATGGGAATACGCCGGTCAGACCATCACAGTCAAGGTTAAAAATATAGGCCGCAAAACGATAACGCTTCAATATACTACTAAGGTATGCGACCCCTGCATTTTCGCAAATAATACGTCAAAGAAGCTCTTTACCAATACCATTTCCACAGAAGATATGATCCTTGGCTCTCAGCCGGATGTCAAGCGCAGTGCAAAGGCCGACAGTACGGCGGAGGTCAGTGCGTCGGTATTGACGAAAAAAGCGCCGGTCTATGATTATACCTCCAGTATCATGGAGTGGGCCGTGGAAGTGGATGCGGCGGAGCTGCCGATGACAGATGTGGTGCTGACGGATGTGCTGCCTGACGGTCTGACCTATATCGACGGCTCCTTCGCCGCTGTGCCGGAGCCTCCAGCGGCCTCGGCAAGCGCGGCAGGCCAGGAACTGACGATTGAGCTGGGAGACATTTCAGAAAAGACAACGATTGCCTTTAAAACCGATGTTGACCCGGAGAAGGCTGGGTTTTGCAGCGACAGCAGTACGGTCAGGATCGCAAATACCATTTCGATGGTGGGCAAGGCCGACAGCGTTGCATTTGCGGAGGTTTCCCACCGGGTGGAAAAGAGCTTTGCCAATCACGGCCTGGTCAAGAGCAGCAGCGCGGATAACCGGCAGGAGCTGATCCGATACGAGGTCCTGGTCAATCCCTTCGGCCTTGTCCTTCCGGAAAATCCCTGCCTTGTGGATACGCTGGACAAGCGGCTTCAGCTGGATCCCGATACGCTTCTGTTTTATAAAGCGGAGCTTTCCGGAACCACAGGAAATGCAGGCGGAAAGCCCGGCTATACGAAGGTCGGGGACGCTCAGCCGCTGAAGGTTTCCGGCTATGACCCGGCAGCAAACAGCTTTACGGTACAGCTTCCTATTGCGGCGGGCAGCCGGGATGCCTATGTACTGGCTTACACGGCAGATATCATGGAGCTGCGGGCAGGCGGCTACAGCAACAGTGTCCGTTTCGACGGCGGCACCGTCCTGCTTGGCGGCAATGAGAGTAACAACACTTCCGTCGGCGGGGGCGGAGGCGGCGGGGGCGGTGTGGCCGCGAGAAAGGCATCGGTTACGATTACCAAGACAGACCGGGCGGACCAAAAACCCCTGGCGGGCGTGACATTTACATTATACGAATGGGACGAGGCGTGGAATGTGCGGGGGCTTCCTTTCGCGCAGGGAACTACCGACAGCCAGGGAAGGCTTTCCTTTAAAGTGACGCCCGGCGCAAACTATGAACTGGAGGAGACCAAAAGCATTCCCGGATACGGCAGCATGTTCGGCTGGGAACAGCTTCCGGAAGGTGCGGCGGAGACGGACCGAGGTCTTCGGATCCGGGCGGGCGCGGCAGGATCGGAGCTGAAGCTGGCTCTGACAAATGAAGCGTCGGCGGAGGATCTGCAATGGACGCTGACGGTCACAAAGGTGATCCGGGGCGGCACAGCGCCGCTGGCCGGGGCGGTTTTTGGCCTATATGAGGACGAAGACTGCCGGACCTTGATCGGGACAGGAACCAGCGGTCCGGATGGAATCATTTCTTTTTCCGGATTGAAAAAAGGGCAGGGATATTGGCTGAAAGAAATCACGGCGCCCGATGGGTACAGTCTGGATACGGCGGTTTATGCGGCCGATGAAGCAAATCCCGCCTTGACCATAGCCAATGCACCTGCGGATCCGGACGGGTCCGGGGATTCCGGCGGGGCGGATGGTACGGGACGGCCGGGCACTCCCGGCGGCTCAGGGGATTCCGGCGGGACAGATGGAACGGGGCGGCCGGGGGGCTCTGGCGGGTCTGGGGGTTCCGGCGGGTCGGATGGTACGGGACGGCCGGGGGGCTCTGGGGGCTCTGGGGATTCCGGCGGGGCGGATGGTACCGGGCGGCCGGGGGGCTCTGGCGGATCCGGAGATTCCGGTGGGTCGGGCAGTACGGGGAATCCCAGTATCTCCGGGGACCCTCTTCCGGGCGGGGATGCTTATGGGAATAAGGTCTCTTCGGATACACTGCGGGAGAATCCTGCCGCGCATTCAAAAAAACAGGGCAGAGGCGATAGCGCCGGAAGCCCTGGTGTCCCGCAGACAGGGGATCCTGTATCAGGGACCGCGGATAGTACTTTTCTGTTCGGTATATTCATGGCGGCGGTGACGTTATATTGTGTATGGATGGGGAGAAGGGGCGGAAGAAAGATTCGGGATAAAAAATAGAGGGGCTGTCGGGAAGTGCGGATTTTCAGTGAAATATCCTTGCGGACATGACTGCCTGACTCGCTGCTTCGCGGGAATCATATAGCAAAATTTCAAAAGCCGCCGGAAATTAGATCGGCGGCTTTTAACATGGGAATTGTTGTCTTATACAGTTTCAAAAGATAGAAATCCTATTCCTTTGTTTTGAGATTATCTAGCGTTTCTTTGAAACAGAGATGGGCAAAGTGCTTTTTTCAAGCTGATCCAATCCATTCAGTCGCCTCATGTTCAAATACATTCCAGTGATTTCAGTTTCCTCCGGTATTCCTCCATTTCCCTTTCATTTACCGTATCCATGATATACTGCACCTCATGGATCACGGAATCCCTCTCCTTCGGCAGATACGCCGCGACCGGATAAAAATTTGACACCGAATCGGCAAACAGGTGGGTCCGAAGCTGCAGGTTTCGGATGAAAGCCTGCAATTCCTCCAGACGTTCCTTCTCCCCGGCAGGAAGAAAGCTGCCCTCCCGCGCCATACGAAACAGCTCCGTGCCGGGAAAGAGTGTAAGGGAATCCACGGAGATGAAATACGGGTTGAGACGGTTGAACAGCCTTGCACTGTTTACGGCATTGCGGTATCCGTTTCCCCTGCCGGCCAGTCCGGTCATATAGACAAAATAATACTCGATCCCAGCCTCATCCAGCTTCCCGCACTGCTCCAGAATATCTGCCGCCGTATACCCTTTGCCCGCCAATGCAAGCGTGCCGTTGTCCCCGCTCTCCGTCCCGATGCTCAGACCGTTGATTCCCATGGCCCGAAGCTTTTTCAGCTGCCATACCTCTTTGTCCATGATATCCCGGATACTGGCAAACATTGCCATGGTCCGACATTTGATCAGATAGTCCCGCACTGTGAGCGCCCGGAGCTTCAGATTTTCATAGCTCATGGCAAATGGATTTGCCCCGGTCCAGAAAATGCGGCGTGCATTGGGCTGATAACGCTTGATCTCCGCCAGATCCTCCTCAAATTCATCCAGCGGAGACATCCGAAAGCATTCGCCCTGGTAAAGGCTGCAGAAACGGCACTTCTGGTAAGTACAGCCTGACGTTGCCTGTATGATCACGGAATGCGCCTCATAGCGCGGCCTCCATGTCCTCCCTGTAAAATGCATGGACGGCACCTCCTCACAGATGATGGACACTCTCGCGGTAACGCCGCAGCCTGTCCTCGCCCACATTTTCTATCACGTCATCCAGAAAAGCCAGCAGCTTCTCCTGATCCTTCGGAAGCTCCACCTGCATCTGAAACGCATTGGACGCGCCGAGCGCGGCAAAAACCGTATGGATTTTCAGGCTTTCTGCCAGCGCCCTCACCTCCCTGTATTTCTCCGTCTCGCTTTCCTCCGTCCAGTTTCCGCGCCGGATCTCCTGATACAGTTCGGAATCCGGGTAGATCGTCAGCATATTGGCGCCGATCAGTGCGGGGTGGAGCTGGTTGCATACGGCGGCGGTCGCTTTCGCCCCTGCCTCCCCGCGGCCTGCCCCGGATATGCCTGTCAGGTAGAAAAAGCTGTAACGGATTCCCGCCCGATCCAGCCGTCCGCACTGCTCCAAAATGTCTGCCGCACGATAACCCTTATCCATAAAGCGCAGAGCCTCATCGTCCGCCGTCTCGATTCCGATGGTCAGACCGTCATAGCCTGCTTTGTGAAGGTTTGCGAGCTGTCCGTCCGTTTTTAAGGAAATGTCCGTGATCCTTGCAAAGCAGCCGATGGATTCCATTTCCGGAAGCTGTGTGTGGATCCGTTCCGCGATTTTCATCAGCCGGTTGTACTGCAGTACACATGGATTTGCTCCTGTGAGAAATGTCCGGGATATCCTGTGCCCCGGAAGGCTGCGGTATAAATACCGGGCCTCTTTTAAATCCGATTCTATGTCCTCTATGGGCGACATTTTGAAGGAAAAAGGCAGGTCTGCATAGAGGGTGCAGAATTTGCATCTGTGGTGCGTGCAGCCTGCGGTGGCTTCTAAAAGTAACGAGGATGCCTCGTAAGGCGGCCTCCATATGGTTCCGGTGTAATGCATGATCAGTTCCTCCTTAAGACGGCAGTTTTTCATCAGCCGTGAGTATAACTTAACGCGAAAAAATAATTTCATCAAGTACTGACTTTTTTTGACAGTAGTACGAAAAAATACTGATACTGCATTTTTTGATACTATCTGTTTAAAATGACCGTATCTTGATTTTTTCCTGCTGCCGGAATATACTGATGGGAGGAAAAGCTTCTACCTGTATGGTTGGATGCTTCCAGGAGCCTGCAATCTGCTCATCCGGTTGGAAAAATTCCAGCCGTGCGGTTGGATGCTCCTGAACATGGAAGAAAGAAGTGAACTTGAATGGCTGAGAATAAATTTACGAAAAATGATGCAGTCGCCCGCTGTGTCCCCATGAGCAGGCTGCAGTCTGTGATCGGCGGAAAATGGAAGATCCTGATCCTCTGGTATATCGCCTTTTACAAGGTCCAGAGGTTCGGCGAGCTGACGCGCCGGCTTGACGGGATCACCCAGTCCACGCTGACGAAGCAGCTCCGGGAGCTGGAGGAGGATGGGTTTCTCCACCGGGAGATCTACAAGGAGATTCCGCCGAAGGTGGAGTATTCCCTGACGGAATTGGGGGAGAGCTTTATACCGGTGCTGGAGGCCATGATGGCGTGGAGCGAAGCCCGTCTCTGCCCGGATTATGAAAATCCGTATAAAAAATGAGAGGAGCGGGCCGGGAATTGCAGGATATTTCCAGATAATTGCTTACCGCTTTATTCCCAATTCCTGTTCGGCACCGGCGCCCCGTGTCCGAAGTAAATGGTTCTGTTTCCGAGTGCCGTGATCCGCTTTGCACTCTCCTGTAATTTTTCCCGATCAGCGTGTATACTGGCCGCTCCCGGGCGAAGCATGTGCATCAGCGCATCCCCCGCAATGACTGCCCTGCCTTCCACGTCCAGCCCAATGGAGCCTTTTGTGTGCCCGGGCAGTTCCATCACGGATGCCTGCACGCCGTATTGCTCCAGAGAATCCCCCTCCTGCAAAAACAGTTCCGGATCAAAGGGTTCGATCTGGTTCTTTTTCATCTTGCTTTTAGAAGCTGCCGCAAGGATTTTTCCAAATAATCCCGTACTCTCCATGGCCTGCGCAAACTGATTCCGGATCAGTTCCGCATCTTTTGGATGCATCGCGATCGGTACGTGAAGCTGCTGCGCCAGGTACGCCCCGTTCTGGATATGGTCGATGTGGCCGTGGGTCAGCACGAGAAGCCGGACGTTTTCATTTTCACATGCCTTGAGTACCGTTTCCCGATCCGCCGTCTCGCCGGTGTCCACCAGGACGGCTCCGTTTTTTCCTTTCAGCAGATATGCGTTTACCATTTTGCATGAAATCTGTTTTATTTCTGTCATTTTTGATCACCTCTGTCTTTTGCAGACAATCCGCAGAACAAATGGATTGCAGATGCTGTTTTATTTTTTCATTTGGAGCTTTATGCTGTTTGTTCATTTTATCACATATTTTGTCTGCTGATCAACAGTTCCTGTCCTGCTGATTTTTCATGTCCATCAATTCCTCTTGTTTTTCTTCCAGTCTTTTGAAAAGTCCTGCGGAAAGCAGTCCGATCATGCACACCGCCAAGCCGGAAAGAATCAAAACCATAGAAATATTTTCCCGGAATCCGTCAAACAAAAATCCATACACCATCTGTCCCGCCGGCTGGGCGCACAGGGTAACGGCAGACGTATAAGCCATCACCTTGCCAATCAGATGATCCGGTGTGTTCTGCTGGATCATGGACACCGCAAAGATAGAAAAGATGCTGACGGCGATCTGCATGCCGCAAAAGGCTGCTATATTGACAGCGTATTTTACAGCCGTATCCGCCCCGAAAAAAAATATGATTCCGGCGGGGAGCATACACATGCCGATTACCGCAAGCACCAGGGACAGGCTTCGGAATCTCAGCTTTCCCGTGAGAAGTCCGGCGGCAATGCTTCCGGCTATCGTGGCAATGGCCAGCATGCTCTCCGCCGCGCCGTAATATTTTGCATCCAGGCTGAGGATCGTCCGCACAAGAAAAGGAAGCCCGACCAGGGTCACCCCCATGACAAAGAAGCGGGAGCACGCGGCCAGAAGCAGCAGCTTCAGGATATCCGTCCGCTCCTTGGTGATAAATGTGATGCTGGTCAGGAAATCATTTTTTACCATGGAAAGGATGTTCTGACCGTCATCCATGGGATGATATTCCAGCTTTATGAAGCACTCGAACAGCGCCGTGACGAAAAAGCAGACGACACTGGCATACATCACAGGCTTCAATCCCAGCGCCGCGTACAGGATCCCGCCCAGCATCGGCGCGGTCAGGTAAGACACCGACGCCACCTGGTTGACGGCCGCATTTCCCCGGATGATCTGGCTGCCTGTCAGCATCTGCGGAATGCACGCCTGGACCGTGGGCGTTTCAAATGCGCCGAATACGGAGAGAGTCACAAGCAGAATGGTGATCACGGCGACGGCATTTTGTTCGGATAAACAGAGGGCCGCGCACAAAACGGCTGTTCCGGTCAGGGAATCCAGCGCCGCCATAACCTTTCTCTTGTCCGCACGGTCGGCCAGGATCCCTCCCAGGGGCGACAGCAGGATCGAGGGAACCACCGCAAGGGACAGGATCCCGGCAAACACGGCTGCCGAACCGGTGGCATCCAGCACATACATGGACAGGGCCAGGCGTAATATGTAATTGCCAAACAAGGAGCTGGCCTGTCCCAGTATGAGGAGTGTGAAATTTTTTGTAAACAGTTTGTGTTTCATGGGCGGTCTCCTTCCGGATATGATTTTTGATCCTTTCAATTACAGCATTTCATCCATAATCGGAAGTCCCATCGAAGCAAGAACCTCCGCAACGAACCGGAACTTATGCCGGAGCTCATCGGCATCTGCCGGAAATACGGATGGAAGCAGCCAAAAATTGATGAGCGGGAGCAGCTCGGAAAGCTCTCTGGCGTATTCTGTGTGGATGGAACCGTCACGCCTGCCCTCCTCGATCAGCTCCAGCCACAGCGGGGTCAGCACCCTCCGGTTCGCCTCAACCGCAGCCGCCAGGATGCGAGGGTCTTTCAGGATATCGACCGCCTGCGCATTGATACTTTCCCGGTCCTCATCGGCCCGGTTAAGGATGAGCACCTCCCGGATCTTCTGCAGGCCGTTCAGATCAGAGCGTCCCCGCACCGCCTCGAAGGGATTGTTCTCAAAAAACATCCGGTCGCCCAGGGCATGCATGACCTCTTCCTTGCTCTCATAAAAACGGTAAAACATCCCCTTCGCGCCCCCGGCCAGCTCCATGATGTCTGTGATGGAGGTTTCCTCATATCCCTTTGATAAAAACAGTGCCTTCGCCGCATCCAGGATCTCCTGCTTCCACTGCTCCGGCGGTTTTTTTACTGGTCTTGCCATGAGTGTTCTGCTCCTTTTGGTGGTTATTGACTTTGGGTCAATAACTATTATAGGAGTATTGCGGGAGAATGTCAAGAGTATGAAGGAAAATCTACAGAATAAAACCGTTGAAAAGCAATATATGCCGTAAGACCATGTCAGAAAATAATTGCAGCTGTGTGGCTGCGTCCGAATTCATCAACATAGTGGCGCCGCAGAAAACTACCTCTTCAAAAACTCCACCACCGCCTGATTAAATTCTTCCGGCTTTTTATTTGCGATAAAATGATTTCCCTTGATAAAAACAAGTTCCGAGTCGGGAATCGGCCGCATTCTGATTCGCGCCGTTCAGGATCAGTCGGTTTACACGATCCGGATGGCACAGTGCAAAAACCATGGCAATATTTCCGCCGTCCGAAAAGCCCAGCAGATGCGTCTTGTGGATTCCGTGTTCATCCAGGAAGTTCAGCAGATCCTCCGCAAACTGCCGTATCGTGAAGGGCCTGCTGCCCCTTGGAGGTTTTCCGTGTCCGCGGGTGTCGATCGCATATATATGATAATTGTAATAGCGGATTGTTTTATCTTCATTCATACAATTGCATCTTACCTTCCATATAACTTGCCAAGCTTCTGTCGTTTAAACATCTGAAAAAATTATACCGCACTTAGTCTGTTATGTCATCAATATATTGAATTTATTCTGGAGAATAAAAAATCTTTCCATGCATCAGATATTACACACGGAAAGATTATTCTATTTCCTGTTTCCAAACAATAATTCCCTGATTACGACATATTTACTTGTATTTTTTTTGATGCCCTTGTATAATTGAACTCACTAACCCACAAAGGAGACTTTGGATGAGAATTGATTATAAAAAACTCGGACAGATCGCTATAGATCCCAGCTATCGGAATATTCCGGCAAAAGATACCAGCGATGTCCTTGCAAACTATTTATATTTGATGTCAAATCTAAATGCAGATGTTGATACTTGGTCCGCATCTGAAATGGCGATGATCACGAACAGTCTGAACCGATGGCAGGACAAAAAGACAAATCTAAGCCACCAGCAGATTTCGGTCGGCGATATTCTGATGGTTGACCTGGGGCTGCACTATGCTCCGGAACTTTCTTACGGACATCCGGCTCTGGTGCTGGAAGAATGGAAGAATCTAATGTTCATCGTGCCTGCCACCAGTTCATCTTCAAAACTATCACAGGCATACCATCCAAAGGACAACCCGTCCGGAAAATGGTATTACAGAAAAGTTGGTGCCGCAGACGGCTTCGCCCATGACTGCGTCCTGATCATCAATAATGCCAAAATCATCTCTAAAGCGTCCATCCTGTCGCCGATGGGGAAATTAACCTGCGATCTTCAGAATAAGACACAGCTTTTCCGCGAAGTAAAAAACACCCTCATGGAACATTTGTTTTACAGGGAATGGGCGACTCACCAAAACCTTGCCGCAGCATATGATGAATTACAGGAAAAATTTGATCAGCTACAGAAAGAAAAGGCAGATGCCGACAGTAAAATCCAGAATCTGGAAAACTGTATAAAAGAATTTCGCAAAACTATTGACAGCCGTCAGAATTATAGGTAAGATAGAATTGTCAAGAGACGAATACATATTACGTCTAAGGACACAATATAGATTGTACGCCGAAGGGCACGGGCACCTATCATGGTGTCCATTTTTTTGCAGTCATCAAAAAAGACGGCCATCAGAGGTGATGGAATGCTTTCGACTTTGACATACCTTTTATAACTAATATGAAAGCAGATTACCTGATTACCAGTCACATTGTTATTGATAGCTATGTTTTCATAATCCATACTACACCAAAAGGTACAGCAAAATGCGACCTCCTTTGCTGCTCAGCTTTTGCAAAAGGAAAACGTGACTATGAAACAAATCAGAGAAAATGCGCATTACTCAAAAAAGAACGTATACATATCGAGTCAAAATGTCAAGTCTGATCTTGTAAAATATTTCAAAATGTTTCCAGCTTTGCGACCACGTTAGCGTCAATACGGTTTTTGCCAATGGATACGTGGGCCGCTGATCCGAAATCTCAAAGTTTCTTCCCAAGCTGATAGGCCTTATCCGGGTATTGGCTCTGCTTGGTCATGGAAACCGTACCGCACCCATATCCCAGCACCATCCCCCTGTCATTCAGGTTCAGATACCTTACCAGCGTTTTATAATGGCACTCAAGAGCTTCAAATGTCCAATCATCTGCATTCCATGCCGCAGCGATCAGTGCAGACTTCATATTTTTGCGGTGAATACTGCTGTTGATGGCACAGAAGCGATCCACCAGAATTTTTAGCTGTGCGGACATTCCATAGTAATAAAGCGGCGTGACAAACACTAACATATCCGCTCTGAGAATCTGCTTCCGAAACAACTCCATATCATCCTTTTGGACGCACGGTCCCTCATACCCACAGTGTACACAACCGGTACAGGGATGGAGATCGACATGAGCCGCGTCAATAATTTCCACCGCATGTCCTGCCTCTTTTGCCCCTCGGATAAATGCATCTGCCAGAAGGTTAGAGGAACCCTTTTTATTTGGGCTCCCCTCCAAAACAACAATTCTCATTACACATCCTCCTTGTTAAAAGCTTTCCGCCCACTGCCGCAGATCCGCTTCAGAAAATTTCCCATTCAGCAGCTTTCCGCTTTTTATAACTGCGCCTGGACAACTGTCTGCCAGATCTGCCGCTGTCCGTCCTAACCCGCTTCCCCCGGAAGTGGCAAAGAGAACGATCGTCTTGCCGGTAAAATCATAGGCTTCCAAAAATGTCTTGATAATCGCAGGGGCAGTATACCACCAAATGGGGAAACCGAGAAAAATCGTCTCATGCTCCGCGATCGGGGCAGCATGATCCTTCAACTCTGGACGGGATGATGGATCATTCATCTCCAGAGAACTGCGGGACTTCTTGTCGTTCCAGTTCAGATCTGCAGAAGAATAGGGAATGGCCGGGAGAATTTCATACAGATCCGCTCCGGTGGCCTTTGCCAGATCCTTTGCCGCTCCGGCAGTAACACCGCTGGCAGAAAAATACGCAATTAATGTTTTACTCATGAATGTGTCCTCCTTTAAATATATTTTAATGTTGGATTGTTGAGTTTCGCTGCAATTTTATCTGTCCTATAATTTTTAGCTGCTCCATAGCCCTTTTCAATGTAAAAATGTTGGATATCCATGATGAATTTACCTATCTTCTTAATCAAATAACGCTTCTCCCCTGATTTTTTTACCTATAATATTTTTATTAAATTCTGGAGGAGTAATTTTAAAGTCCTTGTATTTCTTTTGAAGCGAATACTCTTTAAACTGAAATTCTCTTAGCCTTTCAATATCTATTTCATCAATTAATATTGTACTATTTTTTCCACCCTTTGTCCTGATGATATCTTTTTCTTCTGTTTTTGACGGCTGAGTAATTCTGCTGTCTCCATACTCTGATGAATTCACTTGAATACAATAGCAATGAATATCTCTGCTTAAGGACTCCAGGATATTACTGTAATAGTTCACATCACGATTCCATTCAATAGCCACTAAAAAATCTGCATATGCCTGAAATATTGAACGATCATATATTGATGTAAGTTCATAGCAGCAGTATACCGGAAAATAGCATCCATTCCATTGATACAATTCATAAGTATTTCCGCTTATTTCCTTTAACCTGTATCCCCGTATTTCTTCCTGCTCTGCTGGTGCATAATGCTTTTTCAAATGAAAAGACAGATACGCGCTTTTATGATTCCAGTCTTCATATGGAAGTATAACAGCAGTAAGATTTAAGACATTATCATTGATTTTAACATGTTCAATGCCTGTAATAATTGCGAGATTATTTCTAGCACAGGTTCTGGCAAGTGTATTTAACCATTCAAATGGTACAAATGCTTCCGGCATCACAAGCATATCCGCTTTTCCTTCAATTGCCTGATTTACCACAGAAGATATATCTTTATACCGTAGATAACTTCGATCAGGTTTGTCTTTCATCAATTTTTCAAAATTCTTATGGCTCAATTTGGTATTTGCTATGGCAATCCTCAATTTTCTTTTTCTTTCACTTCCTACTGAAATATGAAATAAATCGTTGTTTTGGAGGATTCCTTTTTTTACTGCAACATTGCCTTTTTCCAGACGCAGACCACTATTTTCATACAGATCATAATTAGAACACAAAAAATTATTTTCCTGCACTTTGTATATTTCCGCCAGATCTCTGAATGGTACTTTTTCCCTGAACTGTTCAATACATGAAACCATGGAAAAATCATATAAAGTTATTAAATACGGATAAAATTTATATGTATTTTCCCACTTTTTATCTATAATCTTTATCACTTCATAAAATTTTGATAAGTTTAATTCCTTTTCATCATCAAGCCCGTTGCTTTGAAGAATCATGTCAATTGGTACTGGCAGCACAGATTTATCAATCATTCTTGTCCTGCAATAATCCAGCCGTTTATCTCTTAGTGCAAGCTCAGGCTTATCTGCTTCAAAAAGCGTCTTGATCTCAGGTTTCATTTTATTATAAATTTTCTTAATCGTTTCTGAGCTTTTTTTCTTCCATACTAATGCGAACGAACGGCATAAACACGAGTGCAGATAAAAATACAGCGTTGACTTTACTGACATATACTCTGTGTATTCTTCTTTTATCGATTCTATTGATTCAATAATCCTCTCTACAAATTTTTTGACAGCAGAAAATCTTTCATTTACTATAAAAGTTTCAATCACCTTTTCCCATGTAGTATAATTATCGATCAATGTCCTGATGTCAAAGATTTTTAATACATCATCCTCAAATTTTGACTCTACCTTATCTTCAATCATTCCTCCTATTCTCAGATGTTTTCCAAGAAATTTTGACAAATTGAACTTATCAACAGATATACTTTCTACCCCACCAAATTTATTAATTGATGCGCCATTATGTAATTTATATATTTCATTATAATTATCCTTTTGAAATACAGCCTCGTCTTCCGGCATATTCCTGAATTCACTTTTGTTTTTTGAAATTTCTTCTTTAAAGCAGGTAATTAATGCATCTGTCTCCCCGCTCTTAAAGTAGAATATCTTTAGTTTTTCATTCTGTATGATAATTTTTGAGTTATCATTTTCCACTGGATTATATCTTTTATTCAAAATATAATTATCCCTATTTTCATCAGAAGCTGAAAACAACGCCATACCATTATTTTTAATACATTCTGAATTTCCAATACCGCTCCATCTTGAGCATTGTTTTAAGAAGAAGTCAATGACCTTTTCTCTTGTAACCTTATTCTCCTTTGCAAGATTGAATACATCGCTGTTATGAGGAACCTTATCTACAATAAGAATATCATCAACATAGCGTCCGAAATATACCGGATTCCAACCATCTACTACCGCTTTATCAAAGTTTTTTAAACACCAGTTTGCAATCACATTCGAGGGCAGAAAACCGATCGGCAAAATTTTCCTTCTGCCAAATTCATTTTCATCAAACCAATTTGAATATTCAGAGATAACTTTGGCCAGGAAATCATTTAATGAAGCCAATAATTCCTGATTTTCCTCTTCTTCAATGCAGGCATCCTGGTACAATTGTTTAAATGCATGATCATCCAAATCAAGCGAATAAAAATATCGCCTGAAATCCATTGTTAAAATAACAACATCATGCCCCATATCAAGATTTTTTGCTGCCTTATCAAGGGCAGAGTCCCGCCAGCTTTCATATTGCTCAAAATAAGGTTCAAAAAGATATGGGGAATATGTCGGTTCCTCACTGAGTTCATTTAACAATTTTTTACGTATCCGATTGCCGAATGAATGTTTATATACCTGTTCGTCTATCCTGTATCCAATCAGCATTAACCAGAGGACACCCAGAATATGCCCTTCCACACACATATGGATATAATATTGCTTTTCTTTTATCTCTATACTGCTTGAGACAGCATTCGTTATAATACCGTTTTTCTGTTCATCGGATAATTTTTTAGGAAATACATCAACCCAGATTGAATTACATATTTCTTGATATAATTTTTCTCTCTGTTCATTGTCTAAAAATCTCCAGCAAAGCTCTTCAAAATATTCCTCTAAATCATCTATATCGGATTCAAATTCTACAATTTCATTACGAAGTATTAATTGAGTTTTATCGAAATAAACACTGGATTTCAGTTTTTTGTATGCTTTCTCGAATAGAACCTTGTCTATCTTTATCATACTGTCTCCTCTCTGGTAATCATGCGGATTGTCTTTAGTAAAATTTTTCCTTGCTATGTTTAGCAGTCAGCGGAACGGTCTTGCTGCAAAATCAATGATACCATTTGCATGGCTCCTTCTCTTTTTTGATTACTTTTTCTTTCTTAATTTCAATAAAATACCCTGCCGGTCTGCCGCTTTCTGAAATTGTCCGGCCATGCTGGCAGCTTTTTCTTTTATCGGCATCTCCTGGAATTTTTCATCCGACCTGGCCTGCTCCGTCACTTTTTTAATCTCTTCCAGTTCCAGCAAATTTACAGCCAGGCAGTAAAATGTCTTTTTTCGCCCGTCATTGCAATTTTTCAGCAGCCAATCCAAAATATGTATTTTCTCTTCCTGCTCTGCCCGATACGCTTCCGCGCCGATCTTCTGCTGTCTCTCCAGATCCTTCCTCCGATTTTGATGAGTGATAAACGAGTCAAACACATCTATATCCTTATATATTTCACAGGGAAATTCCTGGCACTGACTGCAATACTCCGGCTTTTGGTGCTGCAGGCTGCATCTTGCTATTTTGCAGGACTGGTTTCCTTCTCCTCCTCCGCATCCCGGGCAATGCCCTCCCAGCCGCAGGGTACACAGTCCGCAATTCAATCCGCACAGAGAAAATGTCAAGTCTGATCTTGTAAAATCTTTCAAAATGTTTTCCTCCTGGTTCTCTGCCTGAAATATGCGCTCATAGTTTCAGTAAAAATGTAAGGTTTCCGATTATCGGCGGCGGAACCGCGTATGCTGCTGATGTCCTGGAAAATGATAGCCAACGCGCGTGCAGCCCAAAATCGGAGTTGCCAGTAATCACCGTTTACGCAGCGCCTGTACCATTTCGCTGTGTTCTAATAAAAACATATTTCTGCAGATTAAGTTTGTACTCTTCTTCGGCAATCTCTATCTGCTGCTGTATCTGTTCTGTAGTAGGCAGGTATTCCTGAATCTCTTGAATTTTCACATTATCGTATGTCGCAACACCCATCGGAGTCGTAATGCCCTGAAACGCCAGCTGCACTTCAGTACGATCCATATCTTTGCAGATTCCAACCTTCACCGAGTTCAAGCAAAAATCGTGTCATTCTCTGCTCAATAGCCGTTTCCAGGGCTTCCTCATCATATTCCTCTGGAAGTATTACGAAGCCAAGATCATAATTACCCTTCAAAAGTTCCTGGGCAAGCCTGCCCTGTGGAACAGGAAGCTTTTCAGAAAAATTTGTAACTGCAGAACCGGATGTGTGATAAAAGTCAGCGCGAATACAATTATCCAGCGCATTACGACTCCAACCTTCTTCTATCGTTTTTCTTACATAAAATAGAGCCTCATCTAATTCTTTACATTTTGTGATTATTTCTACGTGATGTCCCCATGGAATAAATCCGAATATTACAGGGAACGGAATTTCTGCAACAACTTGTTGCAGTTTTTTGTTAGAATTCAATTCCTGAACTTCTGCAGCAACTTGCTACAGTTTTAAACTGCCCGTATCTATCTGCTTTTCCAATGCATGAAAAGCTTCACTCACATCATCAAATGATGTATAAAATAAATACCATTTTTTCATATTCCATAGATTACGTGCAGAAAATCCTTTTACATTCGGAAATTCATTCTGCAAGTCAAGGCTGACTTGTTCAACAATTCCGTTACCCCACTTTTCTTCGGCTTTACGTATGACAAGATCCCTCCCAAGCTGCCCATTGAACAACAACTGTTCAGAATTAACCTTTACAGCAGCCTTTATGCGCGCATTACGGAATCGCTGTTTTATCTCATGGATCCATTGAACATAATCGTTATCAAGATTCACATCATGCGAACATACTACTCTATACTTGTCATTTATGCTTTTACTCATATATTTAATCCCTTCTGAATCAAATCAATTCTCATTCTTAAATTGCATGCCATCCTTATCATTATTTTTTGTTTCCAGATCCTAAAACCAACAGCAATGATCATCTGGAGATTATAATGAGTAACCTCGCAGTTCACCTGACGAGATCCTTCTGTTTGAACTATGAAGTATTTCTTAATAGTTGATTCTTGTTCCAATTCTAAATCATTAAATATCCTTTTTATATGCGGATTGATTGCGGCAACGCTTACATCATAAAGCTCAGCCAGCATCTTCTGTGTCAACCATATATTTTCATTTTTATCTGTGCAATATAGAGATTGCTTACCTTTAATCTGCTATGTTTTAATACATAATCCTAGCGTCCATTATCCAACTTTTCCGGATAAATTTCAACGCTTTCTATAAAAAGTCTCTCAAAAATTCTTTCTTTTCAATGTCAGGAAGCCGATAATTCTGCACTGATTTCACTGCTCCGGCGTGACAAGCGGTTCATGCCCTCCATCCCGTTCCATCTTCAACATCATATTCGGTCAAACTGACTGCCGTTTTGTTCTATACACTTCGGTTCATTCAAACACCCCCAGTTTTCTTTCTGGAGGTCTATGTCCTCTGAATACGATTTTTCCGAATTTTAAGCAAAAAAAGGGACTATCTATTTCCCGACAGCCCCTTTCAAACTCTAGTTTCGTCAGCTGAAAATGAAAATCATCATCAAATCTTTCACTGTTATTTTTTACCTGCTCATTGAACCGTCTTGTCTCATACCCATATATCCGGGCCAAATCCACATCCAGTATCACTTTCTGCCCACGGACAATATAGATTAAATTCTCAACAGTCTCTTTATCCGCAATGGCAATCTCATTTTTTGCTTCGCCAATATTTTCCATAATATGTATCGCCTTTCTTGTAATAATCAATCTATTTTCAATACTTCTTTTATTTTTTTGTTCTCTTGACTGTCCGAATTCATTCTAAACAGTGCCGCAATATTTTCCGTTATGCTGTCGTCCATCAATGCCGGATGCTCCTTTATCAGAGAATCCAGCTGGGCAATGACCTCCCCCATATCCAATTCCTGCCTTTTGATGTTATCAATATTAGTATTTGTAAGCCGGTTCAGTTTCTTTTTCATGCTTATATAATCCATTAAAATTCCCAAAATCAATTCCCGGGCCTCTTCAACACTAATTTATGCGTCTTCAATGAAACAATAAAATTCAAGCTATTGACTTGAATCTATTTTGTACTATAATTTTTATAGAGGATAGCGACAAGATCAGCTATCGTTGGTTATGAAGCAATTGACTGTGTCGGCATGCAGCCAGTTGCGGAGCCAGACCTTGGGTTATGCGATAACCTCAAACCGAATAGGTTCTTCGGAGCTGAAAGAAAACGCTTTTCGGGGCCTTGCTCTAGCAAGGTCCCTTATTTTTTCAAAGGCGGCATTACAAAAATGGACATTTTACAACAATCTGCATTAGCTTGGAAAGAGCTAACAGAATATCGATACCAGTTTGTGTATGGCCAACCGATACTGTTCTTCCTGTGGATGTCTATGGCCTTCTGATTGTATTCAACCTTCCTTCCACGCTTAGGTGCCTCTCTGACAATAAAAAATCTTTCGTAATCTTTCTGATGTTCTTTTACCATATTCCCGGAACTAAGTTCCTCATATTCCATCAGAATCCGGTGGCTGAACTTTTTCTCGTCCAACACAGATCTGATACTATCAAAATAAGTATGCAGGTTTTTCATCTCCTCAAAATCAACGCTACCGCTTCTTTTAAGTCATCACTAAATTCTTCCAGATCATCCATCGAAATAACTTTTTCATTAATCAGTCCGGTGATGTCCCAAAACATACTGGATTTTCTTAACTCAATACGCACACCCGGTCTTTTTCTGTCTTTCCTAATCCTTTTCTCTATCTCCCAAAACTTGGTGGATGCCGATAGGTCGCTGCACAAATAGTCGGCATATTCCTTTATCAGTTTTTCCATGTAATGTTCCTGCCATCCGACAATTTTTTCCCTATATAATTTCCAGTCCCTTTTTGAAGGTTCAACCATTTTTCATTTCCTCCATAAGCATTTTTTGTCTTATTCTTGGCGCTTTTAACCCTATTTTTTCAGCAATTTGACTGTTTATACAATACCTCGGGCTCCCTGCATCAGAGCGGCTTATGCTCCTGCAGTGGAATGCTTTTTTATAAAAGAAAATTAACTTTTGACAATCCCATGCGATCAGATTTGGTATGGACATATCGCAGCATTGTATTTTCCTCTCTTTCCTCGCATGAATTATAAAAATGCATCAAAAAATGCATCTGTATCAAAAACGATATCGTTCGGAAAGCACACATGATGCTTTATCGCAAATGAATTAACAAATTCATCGGAGGGCTCGCTGCTCTTTTCATATTCTGCCTGAAGCTCTTTTTTTATTTCCT
Organism: uncultured Lachnospiraceae bacterium; assembly: GCA_949893755.1. Classification (GTDB taxonomy): domain Bacteria; phylum Bacillota; class Clostridia; order Lachnospirales; family Lachnospiraceae; genus Schaedlerella. Next base: position 36,374 of record CATLCV010000002.1, read on the forward strand.
CACGCTTTGCATCTGCATCCTCCTTCTCCACGTAAATAATGCCATACATGATACCATAGGAAAAATAGATTTCATATGGATCTGTCTTGGATGAAAAAAGGCTTACTTCTACAACTTCATCATATACCTCGCATATTTCCATATATGTATTCTTGTAATGCCTTTGCTCCTCTGAAAAGCTGTCAGTTACATTTCTCCATTCTTTCATATTCTTTGATTTCATTCTGTTTCTTCCCCTTCCTCAAACAAACTATCTCTGGTAATATTTTGCTGTTACTCTCCTTTATACCGCCTGCGATAATAATCCATCGTCCGATACTCCAATATATCTTTCATATGCTCACAGAAAGCATCATTTTTTACAACTGCCCTTAAATCCTCCCTTATTGCCAAAGCATATCCTTCTTTATCAATAAAAAATCCTTTTCCCGATGCCTTTAAAAACTTTATCGGCATTGTTTTTGCTTTTGACAAATGCTGTTTATCGGTCATGTTTTTGTATTCCTCATATGTAATCCTGTCAGAAAAATCCCGCCAGTTTTTATTCCTGTCAAAAAAATCTTTCCAGCATGCAAGAACCTGAGCCTCTGTAATCTCCAGCAAAACATTCCCATGATTATAAAATGTATACAAAATTGGCATTTTATAAATTTTTGACATATCCGTAGTTTCAATTAATGTTAAAAACTCTTTACCGATTCCTGTATATAGAGCCTCTTCCTCTTCAGATAATTCGTTTAAGCCATGCAGATACTCCAAATAATGTCTGAATGGATTTTCCTTCGTATGCCTGATGCAAGACTGATATACCTCATGATCCATATAAGTAAATAAATCCATTCTGGTAGGAATTTTCCCGTCTAATAACTCTTTTACACGAAAATATTCCTGTCTGATCCGTTCTCTTACTGTCAGCGATTTCTTATCCAGTTCTTTAAATAAGTCGATTAACCGAACATCAAAATCAACAATACAGTCATCCGGATACTCTATATCATGATAGTCACCGGCTCTTTTTTCACGAAATGACTTTTCTCCGCCAAGCAGCAGCGGCGTTTTTCCTGCTTTTTCATAATTTCCAATAAAATCCAAAACGTTCAGATATTCTTTTCCCTTATAAATACGGAGCCCGCGTCCTAATTGCTGCAGAAACACAACAGGCGACTCCGTAGGTCTGAGGAACATCACTAAATCAACCGAAGCAATATCCACTCCTTCATTAAACATATCTACGGAAAATATCACGTTCACTTCCTGATTTTTCAGCTTTTGAATGGCTTTTTCCCTGTCCTCTGAAAATTCACCGTCAGAATGACTGTATACAGCCGCCGACGCAATTCCTCTTTTGCAAAATTCCGCTGCCATTTCTTCCGCGTGCTGCCGGGAACAGCAGAATCCCAACGCTCTCTTAGAACGGCATTTCATATAATGCTTATAGATCAAATCATATCGCCTGCCGTTATTTCTATATATTTCCGTCAGTTCCCTCTCGTCATATCTGCCTTTTACCAAATGCAGTTTGGAGTAGTCCGTATCATCATAGACGCCGTAATAATGAAACGGCACTAACATGCCTTTGTTGATCGCCTCTTTTAATGGAATTTCATACGGCACATTGTAATCACAGATTTCATAAATATTTTTTCCATCCATACGCTCAGGAGTTGCCGTGAGTCCAAGCATAAATTTGGGTGTGAAATAATTTACGATTTTTCTATATTGTTCATTTACCGCATGGTGAAATTCATCAATAACAATATAATCAAAATAGTCCTTTGGGAAATATTCCTGTTTTAAATACTCTGCCCGTCCCAATGTCGCAACAGATGCGAAAATCACTGATTTACCGGTATCCTTCTGTTTCCCATAAAAAAATCCATAGTCATCCGAACGCCGCACGTTTTTAAATGAAACCGCTGCCTGCTTCAGGATTTCCTCCCTGTGCGCCACAAACAGCACTCTGCTGTATTTTGCAGAATCGAACGCCGCAAGGTATGTCTTGCCGACTCCGGTAGCTGCCTGAACAAGACCTTTTGCCGCCCCCTCGGCCCTGCTGTCCTCCAATGCGTATAACGCCTCAATCTGCGCCCCTCTCGGTTGAAACAATACCTCGATGTTTGTATCGATGTCATCTTCAAGATTATCATATTTTGCCAGATCTTTCGATACAGCCGGTTTATGCCAGTTTTTTGAATATCTGCGCAATTCCTCATTGTCAATGATAATTGAATGGTTAAAAAATAAATCCTCAAATGTATGATAAAACAACTGGTAATTTTTATGATCCGCGATACTGCTAAAACGGTAATTCCATTCTATTCCTGATGTCAATGCGCTTTTTGAAATGTTGGAAGAGCCTATATAAATTTCACTTGCATCTTGATAATGAAAAATATATGCCTTGGGGTGAAACGACCGTTCTTTATCATTATAAAATCGTAAATCTATGCGGTTGCCAAATTCTTTCTTTAGCAGATAAAGTGCGGACGGCTGTGTGATTCCCAAATAGTTCCCTGTCAAAATCCGCACGGAAGCGCCTTTGTCCAAGGCTTGCCTGATATCATTCAGAATCATTCTGATACCGGACTCCATAAGAAAAGAAACAATGATATCGATCCCTTTCGCCTTTGACATACTCATTTTAAGCTGGTAGTATAAATATCGGCTTCGGTCTCTGTCACCGGTCATTACATCGGTTGATAAGATCACCGGTTCATTACTGCTGTCTATTTTTTCCGCAGAATTAAATTGAGCCATTTTTCATCCCCTCGTTTTGGGCGTACATCTAATGAAATCCACTGTTCCTCTATCGTTACATTTTCTATCTGTTTTATGAAACCCGCAAATGTATCTTCCGTCATATCCGTGAAATAACGTCCGTTTCTTTCGCCTGCAAACGTTCCATATTTAAAAGAAGTATAAATAATCCCATTGTCTTTTAATGCAATTACCATTTTACGCATAACATCTTTCAGTTCATTTAAGGGCAAATGCAATATGGAAGAACAGGCCCAAATACCATCATATTGTTCGACCTGTGCCAGTTCGTTAAAAAGTGCGTGTTTTACTTCAATTCCTGTATATTCACTTGCCAATTTGCATAATTCGGCGGAACCATCTACTGCCTCTACCCGGTATCCCTGTGATAGAAAATATTTTGTATCGCGTCCCGAACCGCATCCAAAATCAAGAATTGCCGCGTTCTTCGGCAGCCTGTCCGTAAACTTTTTCTGCGTAAATTCAAAATCCACTGATACAGTTCCAAGTACAAATTCTTTTGCGTTTGCATTGTAATAGCGGATTGTTTTATCTTCATTCATACAATTGCATCTTACCTTCCATATAACTTGCAAAACTTCTGTCGTTTAAACACCTGAAAAAATTATATCGCACTTAGTCTGTTATGTCATCAAAATATTGAATTTATTCTGGAGAATAAAAAATCTTTCCATGTATCAGATATCACACACGGAAAGATTATTCTATTTCTGTAGGTTTGATTTCAAACAATTCATTTGGCGAACAATCCAGAACAGCACACAGCTTTTCCATAGTCTCAAAGTGAATAGAACTTGTCGAATCTTCCATCAGCTTGCTTAATTTCTCCTATGCGGATAATCTAATCATACCCAAGATAAGGTCTTTGCATTTCTGAGCGTTCTTGGAACCTTTTCAAAAAATTCACTATTTTATTATTTGAGGATACATGTTATAATGATTTTCACGCTAATGAGAAGAGAAAGAATACCATGCAGATAGATTACGAAAAACTTGCGTCCATTGCCGCCGATCCGACATCGCGTTCTACAATGGCAACAGATACCAGTGAAGTATTGGCTTCATATATGCAGATACTATCCAATTTAATATTTGCCGCAGGACAATTGTCCGAAAGCGAAATGGCGATGATTGTCAGCAGTCTGAACCGATGGGTCACAAAGAAAAATGTCTCCGTAAACCGATCTTATGGGATTGGAAAGATTGTTCAGATGGAATGGGGTAATAACTTTTCTCCAGAACTTTCTTACAAACATCCTGCTGTTATCATTGAAGAATGGACCAATACTGTTTTGGTAATCCCAACTACAAGTACCCCTGCAAAGGTGGCTGCTGCTTATCACCCAATTGATAACCCTACCGGCAAATGGTACTACCGTAAAGTTGGTGTTGCTGAGGGATTCGCACATGATTGTGCTCTGATCCTCAACAACGCAAAGATCATGTCCAAAGCCCGCATAACTTCTATTTCTGGAACGATTGTCGGAAATTTAAGTGATGCCAACAATGTTTTCCGTGAAATACGTAAAACTATGATTCAAAACTTCTTCTCAAAAGAATGGGTTGAACATCAAAAACTTGTTCAAGCTTATGAAAAAGAGCAAGAGAAAAACAAGACATTACAAGAGGCCTATGACAAGCTCCTTGAAGAGAATAAAATGCTGAAATCCGCAGATAATGAAGATGCTACCGAAAAAAAAGAAAAGTCAGGAGAAACCAATTGACTTTTTGACGCATATACTTTATTATAAGATGAAGAGAAGCGATATACGCCGTAAGGGCAAGCTTTTAATTATCGATTGTACGCCGTAAGGGCAATTTTTAAGAAGTATTTTCGCCGTAAGGGCAGTAAAGGCATCCACTTGTGTGGGTGCCTTTTACATTTTTTTATAAAACTCCGTTTCATACCCATCCGCACGCATAACCAGTCACTTTGCCCAGGAAGGCGTTCTTCCCATCTGCTCACAGATAACATTCAGCGAAGCATCCTCACTGCACTCAATGATAAGTTCATCATGGACATGATCGCAGATAAAGCAATGCGAAAGAGTCTGTATGGCAAAACTTAAAATATGTCTGTAAATTTCCTGTACGATATTTTCAACAAATTTCAGACCGTAACTTTCAATCCTTTCCTATTTCTTAGTGCCGCCGACACCTTCATAAGTGACAGATTCCCCACCAAACTTATTCTCCCCCATCCTCGGTTTTACATAAGGTAACCGTCTGCCGGTTGGCAGCTTGATAAACAACATTCCCTTTTTTCTTTACTGTGCTGTGGATATCTTTAATGCTTTCCAAATACTCCACTTCAACTGGCGACAAGTTCTGCACCTGATATTTCTTATATTCTTCTGTTGCTTTTTCAATTGCCTTTGTATGACTGATCGTTCCGGCTCCTTGCAACACTTTTTCACAAAGGCTGACTGGCGTCCGCACGCTCATATATAATTTCCGCTGCTGTATGTCCATGTGCAGCATAATGTAATTTATTTTGTACCATTTTGAAAAATGCAATAGATTCTTTACTCTTTGGATCATAATCAACACTTGTTGCATACAAATCTAGTACCTGTCGATACATGACTTTTCTGATGAACGAATATCACGAATACGGTCGAGCAATTCCCTCCAGTAATTTCCACCACCGTTTCCTTTCAAACGCTCATCATCCATGGTAAAGCCTTTAATCATTTACTCTTTCAGTCGTTCTGTTGCCCAACGCCGGAAATTAGTTGCGATTTTGGATTTTATGCGATAGCCAAGAGAAATTATCATATCAAGATTGTAATGGATTGTATTACAGCTTTTTCCATCAGCCGCAGTTGTTCGGAATTTCCGAACAACTGATTCCTTATCCAGTTCTTCCTCTTCAAAAATGTGCTTGATATGCTCACTGATATTAGATTTACTGGTTTGGTAAAGTTCACATAATTGCGCCTGTGTAAGCCAAACTGTCTCATTTTCCAATTTAACATCTATTTTGGTATGCCCATCTTCCGTTTGGTATATAAGAATTTCATTTTCAATAATATTTGAATTATCTTTCTTATTCTCCACTTTTCAGCCCTCCTTTTACCGTTCCATCAATTTCATACTGACTTCTCTTACTGACCCGAGTTGTCTTTCAAACATGATATCCCATAAGTCCAAACATTTACCAGCAATCTGTTTATCTGCCATTTTACTAGAATTAGCTGTTTCATCATATAAAGATATAATCAATTTCGAAATCTCATCTTCTATGCCCCATTGCTTTCTCAAAGTCTCTATTTCCATCTGTAAAATATTTTCACACAACTGTAAAATAATGTCTGCATAATCAACAATGGAAACAGCATCTTCTTCCAGATAATGAACAAACGCTCTTACAGTCCTCCTGCCCACCCTAGTTTTCATAAACTCCCGCAAAAACTCTCTATCATTCTTAACGTCAACATATTTATCATAAAACATTTTAGATAGTGGATATTCTACATCCATATCAATGCTCTTATAGGTAAGAATAATATCTTTTGCTACCTCTCGATAATCATTAACTTCCAAATAAATTACCGCCATATCCAATATAGCTTTTATTTGCTCTTCACTTCTAGATTCAACGGACGTCACAATCGTTTCAAATTCATTTTGCCGTATATAAAATTCACAAACGGCATATCCTCCCGTTTCTACAAGTTGTTTATCTTCCGACTCAAAGCAGTTCTTGATGATATTAATAACCCTTTCCTTGTATTTAGGGTAGAGAAGAAAGAACATATTTCTCGAATCATGAAAACTTGCCATTCGAATATCCGACTCATACAAACATATAATTTTTTCTCCCGCCCACTCTCTATCGATATTATAAGATGGCCATAAAGCATATAATGACGCAAAACGCACCGCAGGATTTTCATCTTTTGTCAATCCATCAATAGTATCTTTAAAACGTAAAAACAATTCCCTGTCTTCCCAGAGCAAATGTCCTATCGTCCTTGCTGCGTTTCCTCTAACACAATTTAATGCATTACTATGTAACATATCACAACTCTTCATTTCTTTGTCTTCAAAGTTTGTTACATTAGGTTTGTCTAATTCTGGATTACTATGTTTTAATGCAATATTCATTAATTGCTCCATTACTTCTGAAGACCAATCAGCATCGCTTATTTTTTCAACTATCCCACAAATATATGAAGCCCTATGACTTTTCATATCACACGGAAATTCAAGTAATAGCTTCTCAATAACCGAAAAATCAACCTCCTCCAATTTCTCTGATACTTCCACTCCTAAAAGCAACGAGTCCACAAACACAGGCAATACCCGTTCTTTATTCTCTAAAACAAGCTTTATCATTTCCTGCGGATGCTGCTTTACAACTGATTGAAAATCACTTGCATATGCTTCATAAGAGCTTTCAATAAATCCACCTTTTACTTCAATCCATCCATGTTGCCCCCGATTCTTCAACTTGCTGTTTGTGATGATTTGAAGCCACTGTCCTTTGCTAATATTTTTATCTGAAACAGGTGACTTTACCCACCCTGAATGCCCATTCTTATTACAATAACAAGATGAAACTTTATGAAAACGCCTATCCAGCACACGCAATAATTCTTTTGTTTTTGTGCTAATTCTTTCTTCCGGCAAACACTGTAATAATTCATACTGTAAGTCTCCCCAAAAACTCCAGTACGCAGGAGCGTATTCTTTCTGTCTATTCTGCTCAATCCTTCGCTTATACCATTTCGATGCATTTGGAGAAATATATTGGCAAATTGAATTTTCTACCAATATTAATTCTTCTTCATCACAGTTTCTTCCATGAATTTTTAAAACCTCTTTTACAAGCCCCAATTCATCTTCTGCCCCACTGGTATAATCAAAAACATTTCTATCCACATCATTACTAAGATAACGCATTATCCGATTGCTATATAGAGAAGACAGCGCCGCCAGTCCTGTTAAAATTATTTCATTAAATACATGATACCCCAGCCCCATATATGGTTCATAATATTCCCAAAAACGCTCTGGAGATTTACCACATAATGCCACCGTCGCTTTTTTGACTAAACACACACAAGCTCTTTCAATACCTCTTTTATGCGCATATTTTCCTGACCAATCACCATACTTTACTTCCCATCCACTCTCTTTCGGTATATATGGCAAAAATTCATTAAGTATAACTTCCCCATTATCTATTAAAAAAGAATCCTCTGAATCTACTAATTCTTCTTCATAACGATATACATATCTACCCTGACTTTTTATTTTATTTTGTAGCCAAAAAGAAATAAGTCGGATTGTTCTTGTCTCAAATTGTTTCATCATAGACTTTACATCTATATAAACCTCCTTTGCATATTCAGGATAGTGCTCATAAAACATCATCCTAAGTTCAAACATCTGCGCACTTTCCTCTATAATATCATGAAGAAAACATCTCATAAACTGTTCGTCATCGTTCCTATCAATAAAAGCATGTTTTTTAACAAAAGAAATATCCCCATTAACTAAATCGGGGGTAATACTTTGCAATAAATTGAAAACTACAATTTTTTTCTTCGGATCCGAATACCATCGCTCTAAAATACCTTGATTTCTCAATATGGCTATATATTGCTTTCTTGAAAAAATAACATTATTCAATAAATACTTTCCATAAATCTCATTTTCACAATTTTCCAAAACAAATTGAATAATATTATCATCTGGTTCTTGAATTTGTCCCAAAATCTCATAAAAGATATATTTGACATAATATCTAATATCATCTGAAATTAACATCCTTTCACCAAATAGAAGAAAATCACTACTATCATATTCCAGAAGATTCTGTAATAACATCTGCACCTGATATCTTCTTCCAGGTGTTTGCTTACATTTTTCCCCTATAATATTTTCTATATCTTGTCCTGCGAAATATTTTTCCATCATTCTTTGGGATATAAAATAATCTAAAATTGATTGATGAGCAAAACCAACTCTATTATTTTGAATTGTAATAATTTCCGATGAAACTAAATAATCTAAACCCGCTTCTTCAACATGCAAGATTTGTTTTGGAACAAATAACCGCCCTGTTCTATCTAAAGCGTCAACTATACTCGCCTTGGTTTCACTAACAGATTTTTGCTGTAATCCTGCGGTTACACTTTTTCTGCATATTTGCTCAAACCATTTGTCTATCAGATGACTGGTCGTTAAACAATCCGCATAGACTTCTTCTCTATCCAAATGTTGCCAAATATAAAGATTACTTGGTATTCTTAATAATCTTTTTAATCTGAATGACAACTGCTCATAATGTTTACCCACAATTTTCGTTACAACATCTTCGTTAAACTCCTCTACTTTTACTATTTCCCAATCATCTTCAGCAGTTTTCTTCTTTTTAAACAACGAATTTATATTATTATCATTTTCAAGATCGTATGTCCTACAGACAAATATTATAATTATTTTTTTCTTTCTTTCACAATTCAAGTACTCTACCTGTCTGATTAATTCCATACAAACCGCAAGTGCTTCACTGGAATTAGCCTGTGTCCATCTTAAAGCATCTAATTGATCTAAAATAATTACTGCATTTTCATTTCTTGAAATGAAATGTATAGAATGAACAAGTGACCCGGGAAGCCCCAACTCTCGTCCCCAGATTTCACAATTCTTATGAGGTATTCTTCGATCAAGTTTTATTGCAATATACGGAAGTTTCCTCTCTTCGCAATAATTTAAAATTGCTTCTGTACACCCACTTTTTCCATAACCAGCACTTCCAGAAATAATAGTCGATTTTTCATTCTCAATAGCTTTTATACAATCATCAAATTCTTCTCTATGAATTAGACCACCTTGTAACGCTCTAAAATTCTCTCTATATTCTCGATTAATCTCGTTGATTCTCGGTCCAATTCTTTTATCACCATTTTTCAAACGAAGAACAATTCCCTGTTTTATAAAATAATCACATAATACAGATTGTGTAATTTGTTTTCCTAATATATCTTCTACAACAACAAACGAAAGCAATGCATTGTAAACTACTTTTTGTTCGCTACTAAACAAATATTGTATATTTTGATTTACGAGTTCCTGCAGTTCATATTCTGATATCTGTTTATAAAAAATCCTCTTTAAATAGTCAATGCTTTTTAAAACATCAACTTCTTTATCGCAATTCAAGTCCATTTCAACACAAAAACCCTTATAAAATTTTTGAAATTCCTTACTACTTTTCATTATTTGTATGGCGTAAAAATCTTCTGCTTTATCACTAGTATTACATGCCCGATTATGTAAATCAAATAGAAAAGAGCAAGCCATTGGACTAACTAATGATACTATTCGACTGTTATCCCTATTCAGTTGAACTCCCCATGTAGAAAATATATCTTTTGCCCTTAAATCAGAAATATCCCAATACTCTTTACTTGCATTTCGCGCTTTACATTGCTGGTGTTCTTTCTGCCCATCAAAAGTCGTTACTAATATATCTGTACCAATCTCATCTGTACCAAGTGCTTCAATAATAACACCATAATTTGTTTCATCTAAAACCTTGAGCAACTCATAGATTATACAATTTATCTCAAATCTATTCCCTTGTTTATCTGATCTTCCACCTTTTTCAAATGGCATGATTTCATCCCTCTCACAAATCCCCGAAAATATTCAAGAATATCCTATCATTAAAATCCTATTTAACAATCTGTTATTTTTATCTAACCCCCCTATATCATTCTAAAATATTTCAACGCCTCTCGTATAGCAGCTTCTTTCTCTGGCGGGCATTTCAGCTGTCTGGAATTTTCCGATTTCGGCAGATTATAATTTGCCCTTTCAATGATGCCACATTTCTGCTTTACCTGCGCAATATACAAGCTGCTGACTTTCAATCCGCTTTGCTTGTGAACATAATCCTTGATTTCCTCATAAGTTGCTTTACTCTCCGCCGCCGTCAGATCAAGTTCATCCATCTCTAATTCCACATCGATATGCTTCAACTTATTAGATTTAAGTTTGGAAAGCAAACAGACAACTTCCGTATGCACACTCATCCCAAACTGGTCCACAACTCTCCCCTTCTTAATCTCATACCCTCGCCCGCACAGATACTTCAGATCCCGCGCCAGCGTAGCCGAATCGCAGCTCACATACACGATCCGCTCCGGCTGCATATCCGCCATCGTCTTCAGCAGCGCTTCATCGCACCCTTTCCGGGGCGGATCCACCACGATCACATCCGCATGCGCCCGCTCTCCCGGATGCTCATTCTCATACCGCTCATAATACCCCGGCAGCACTTCCTCTGCTTTCCCGACATAAAATTCCGCATTTTCAATTCCATTGATCTCCGCATTTCTTCTGGCATCTTCCACCGCCTGGGGGACAATCTCCACACCGTAGACCTTCCCCGCCTTCTGCGCCAGGAACAGGGAAATGGTCCCGATCCCGCAGTACAGATCCCACACGGTTTCCTGCCCCTTCAAATCTGCGTATTCCATCGCAAGCTCGTACAGTTTCTCCGTCTGCACCGGATTCACCTGATAGAAAGAAAGCGGAGAGATCTGATATTTCACCGCCCCGATAGAATCTGTGATAAATGGCTGTCCCCACAGGACTTCATACCGCTCCCCCATAATCACATTCGTCTGCTTATGATTCGGGCTCACCGTAATGCTCGTCATACCGGGAATCTGAGCCAGCTCATCCACCAGAATCTCCTGATGTGGAATCCACCCGGAACTCACCCGGCTTCCTCTCGTCTGCCTCATACTCCCTTGATGCTCACCGTTCCTGCAATCCGCCGCTTCCTTGTCACCCCGATTCTCAGCACTCCTGAAATCCGACGCTTCCTTGTCCCTTCGATACTCGCCGTCCCTGCAATCCGCTATTTCCTTATTCACCACAAAACAAACCATAATCTCCTTCGTAGCAAATCCATACCGGATCAGTACATGCCGGATCAGTCCTTCCCCGGTCTTTTCGTCATAGGAACGCACCCCATACTTTTTCATGAACGCAAGCACGATCTCCAGGATTTCCTTGTTCACCCCGACTCCCAGCGCACAGTCCGTATTTGCGATGATATCATGGGTTCTCCCTGCGTAGAACCCGGTAATGGGCTGTCCGTTTTTATCCGTGCCGAACGGAAACTGCGCCTTATTCCGATACCCGAAGGGATTCTCCATCCCGATGATCGGCCCGAACGCCTCCGCCAGCAGTTCCGGAGAAAAGCCTCCGATCCGCTCCAGATTTCCCAGCACCTTGTTCTGCTTAAATTCAAGCTGCTTTTCGTAGGACATCTCCTGGATCTGACAGCCGCCGCATTTTCTGGCAAATTTGCACACAGGCTCTACCCGATGTTCGGAAGGCGTAATGATCTTCATCAATCTTGCGTAACCGTAATTCTTTTTTGCTTTTGTCACCCTGGCTTCCACCACATCGCCGATGACCGCGTCCTTAATAAATAAGGTATAGCCATTCACTCTGCCTATACCTTCACCATTGACGCCAATATCCTCGATCGCCACTGTCACTGATTCATTTTTCTGCATATCTATACCTCAAACCGAAGTCTTCCTCAGATTCGACTCAAACAGCCGGTTATACCCCAGCCATTCCGTTCCGCTTTTATCCTTCAACGCTTCCTTCATCGTCTGCAGCTTCGCGTCTGCATTGTCCGCCAGATTCAGTGCCAGCGCTTCTGCCAGCGCCGGTTTTTTCGGCGAGCCGAATTCCAGTTCGCCGTGATGAGCCAGAATGCAGTGCTTCCATTCATTTGCCAGCATCGCCGGGAAGCCCGGGACGGAGCGGATGGCCTCAGTCAGCATTTCCGAGCCGATCACGATATGGCCGATAAGCTGGCCCTCGTCCGTGTAGTCGTTGTCCGGAAATTCGGACAGCTCCCGGACCTTGCCGATGTCGTGGCAGACTGCGGAGGCGATCAGCAGGTCCCTGTTGAGGATCCTGTATGCCCCTGCAAAATATTCGCACAGACGGACCACGCTCAGCGTATGCTCCAGAAGCCCCCCGCAGAAGCCGTGGTGCACGGTCTTGGCTGCGGAATGGGACTTGAACGCCTTGATAAATGCTTCATCCTTCACGAAGTAATATTCCACCGCCTGACGCAGATATCCGTTGGAAATTTTTTGGATGCAGGAGAGCAGCTCCTGGTACATCCCGTCGATATTTTTTTCGGAAACCGGCATGTAATCCGCAGGGTTGTATTCGCCCTCGGCCGCCTTCCGAAGCTGTTTGATGTTCAGCTGGAGGTTGTTGTTGTAGGTGATCACCTCACCGTATACCTCAATAAAATCCTTTTCCTCGTAGTCTGCAATTCCCTGGGAATTGGGATCCCACACCTTTCCGTCCAGAGTGCCGGTCTTATCCTGCAGGAGCAGGTTGTCGTAAGGCTTTCCGTTCCGCGTCTCCGCAGAACGCTTTCCCCTGCACATGTAAATACTTCTGATCGTCTCGCCTCCGCGCAAATCCTTAATATACATACCCTTCGTTTATCCTCTTTCTATATAAATTTTATAGTGAACGCCAAATTATTTTGTCGTTCACTATATATTCCAATCCAGAACGACCACAGCCCCGAATGCCGCGCAAACTATTCGCTGCATACGCTGAATAGATATAGCTTTATAACAAATCACCAATTCAGGTTCCTCACTCCCTGCTCCCCATCGTCACCGAAAAGTCCACATCCACATAGCCGCCGCTTCCCAGCCGCTGTCCCTTCACCTTGACAATCTCTCCGGCCTTGCGCTCCAGCACGGCCTTTTCATAGGAAATGATTCCGGTGACGCTGGCGTCTCCCACCTCCAGGATCACATCCCCGTTCTGGATCCCGGCTTTCATGGCCGGGGAATCGGCCTGCACATTTGTCACATACAGTCCCTTGGGAATCTTCTTTTCCTCGGAAAGCTCGTCAGTCACGGCGGTGCCGAAGATTCCGGTGTAGGGAACGGCTTCCCCGTTGAGCAGAAGGCCCATGGCCTGCTTCATATCCGAGACTGCCAGGGCATTTGCCGAGGCGGACGCGCCTTCGCCCAGGATGCCGCTTTTTACCAGGCCGATGACCTGGCCTTTCTGGTTGAACAGGACGCCGCTTGCTCCGGAGGATGCCGCAATATCTGTGGCGATCACCCCGCACTGGCCGTCGGCATAATCGTGGTCCCACTCCTTGGCGCTGATGATCCCGTAGCCGACTCCGTTTTCATAGCCGAACATCTGCCCCAGGGCGATCACCAGATCCCCCCGCACGGAGATGTTGGAATTGCCCAGCTCTGCTACCCGGATCACATTCCATGTATTGTCTGAGATGGAGGCCCGGTCAATTCCGAATACCGCCAGCCCCCGGTTGCCGTCCTGCTTCACCAGCTTCGCCGAATGCCGTGTATGGTCCGGAAATATGACGGACCATTGTTCCGCGCCCTCACAGACAGAGTTATCCGAAAGGACCAAAAGCTCCTGTCCGTTGTCCGCGGCCAAAAGCCCTGTGGTGCCGGTATGCGCGCCTGTCCCGGCCGGGGCCTCGTCTTCCCTGGCCCTCCGGACATAAACCACGCACTGCTCCGCTTCCTTTGCAACGGCATACATGCTCTGCATGATCTCCCGGTAGCTGTCCGCAGTCAGCTCCGGAACGATGATCTGAGGCTCCGGCTCCGGTTCCTTTTCCTCTTCTTCCTCCTGGACAGGCTCCGGCTCCTCCTCTTCATCCCTGGGAAGCGTCACCTCCTGGGCCTCCTCGTGAAATGTCTCCTGAGCCCAGGGCCGAAGCGCATAAAAACCGCAGCAGGCTGCTGCCCCGATGATCAGACCGTACACCGCCATTTTGGAAAGCTGCAGCGCAATCTGTCCTCCGGTGACCGGCTTTGGCTTGATTGTTTCCTGTAAAAATGAAAATGATTCCCTTTGAGTCCCCTCATCCTGACTCTTTTGCTCTTCCGGTTTCCGCTCTTCCATACTATCCTCCGGCTCCACAATCCTTCTCATTATACTCATGGCCGATGAACTCTGCCGTGAGTATCGCGCCGTATTGCAACCGTACCGTTTCCATACCTCATCGTCCAACGGAAAAGGCCGGATGCCTCTCTTGCTATAGTATACCTGATTCTCCGTAATTGTTCAATATCATCCTGTTTCGTTTACGGTTCGTTCACGATTCGTTCACATTTTTATATTCCGTTTTCCAGGTCAGGGCAATAAAAAAAGAAAGGGAAACATCCCCCGCTTCAGGGCACATTTCCTTTTCTATGGATTCTTCCGAATATTCGCTGTACTATATCCCAAGCCGCTATATCAGGCTCGCCGCTCCGATCATCCCGGCCTGGTTTCCGAGGACCGCGGTCCGGATCTCCGGGATCCCGCTCCTTTCTCCACCGAAGCACCCCTGCCGCAGATATTCCTCCAGCGGTTTGATCAGTACATCCCCCTGAGCCGAGATCCCGCCGTCGAGCAGCACCAGCCGGGGCCGGAAAATGTTGACCGCATTCACGATCCCGGTTCCCAGCCTGCGGATATAAGTGTCCGTCACCTCTTTCACCGCAGGGTCCTCCTTTGCCGCCGCAAAGATCTCTTCCGGCGTCATTTCCCTGCCTGTCGCCCGGGCCGCTTCCCGAACCAGAGCCGGAGCCGAGGCGTAGGCTTCCAGACAGCCGCGGCGGCCGCAGGTGCAGGGCTCTCCGTTTTCCACGATCACCATATGGCCGAGCTCACTTCCGCCGATCCCGCTGCCTTCATAAATACTGCCGTCCAGGATGACGCCGGCTCCCACCCCGGTTCCCAGGGTAAACAGGATCACATCCTCATACCCCCGTCCCGCGCCTGCCGCGGCTTCTCCCAATGCCGCACAGTCCGCGTCATTTGCAATATAGATGGGGATGGGAAGATACGTTCCCATTTCCTTTACGATGTCCACATCCTCCCATTGGATATTGTTGGAATAGCGGACGACTCCGTTTTTTCTGTCCACTGTTCCGGGTACTCCGATGCCCGCCCCGACGCACTGGTCCATGGCAAGTCCCTGCTCTTCCAGAAGAGCGAGAGCAGTCAGGCCGATCTCCCGGATCACTTCCTTTGCGGGACGTCCGGCATCTGTCCGGATCGTTTTCCACGCGATCAGCTTCTGATGGACGTCCGCCAGTCCGATCTTCGTATCGGTGCCGCCGATGTCAATGCCGATCCGGACCTGCGCCGCCTTTTCCCGGATCGTCGTGATCAGGGCGTCGCAGGAGCCTTCGATGGTATAGGTTCCGCTTCCGGCCGACACAAAAATGCTGTCCCCCTTTTGATAAGCCAGGGTTTCCGTTTCATCGGAAATCGTTCCCTCTCCGTCCAGTATCAAAATACTGGCAAAGGATTCTTCGGAAACCCTTCCGGTCAGCTTTCCCATCACCTTTCCGTCCAGGTTCAGCTTGTCCACCGTAAAATAATCACAGTCCGCCACATGGGGATAGCTGCTGTTCTCCCGAAGGATCGGGATCCGGTTCGTAACGGCAAGCGCCTTCTCAATGTGCAGGTCACGCTTTTTGCCGTCCTTTCCCACCCGGCCGTAATCATAGACCCGGTAGGTCACGTTGGAATTCTGCTGGATCTCCGCGATCAAAATATCCTTTCCGATGGCGTGGATCGTACCCGATTCGATAAACAGCACATCCCCCTTTTTCACCGGCACCGCATTCAGCACTTCCAGAAGCGTGTCCTCCCGGATCCGCTCCGCAAATTCTTCTTTTGTGATCTCTCTCTGAAATCCATAATACAGGAACGCGTCTTTTCCGGCGTCCATCACATACCACATCTCGGTCTTGCCGTACTGCCCTTCATTTTTCAAAGCATATCGGTTGTCCGGGTGGACCTGGATGGACAGGTTGTCCCTGGCGTCAATAAATTTTGTCAGGATGGGGAAATCCCGGAATCTCCGGCAGTGCGAACCGAGAACCTGCCGGCCTTCCCCGGCGATATATTCCGGAAGCGTCTTACCGGCATATTTCCCATTTCTGATGACGGACGGGCCGTCCGGATGGCAGGACAGCTCCCAGGTCTCCGCCAGCACATCCCCCTCATATTCTTTTCCATATTCCCTGATCAGCCTGCTGCCTCCCCAGAGGTAATCCTTGCAGCTTGGCTTTAATTTTAAAATACTCATAATCCGGCTCCATTATTTTGAATCACACCGCGGTACCAGTACGCCGAATCCTTCAGGATCCTTTTCTGCGTCGGATAATCCACGTACACCAGCCCGAACCGCTCCGAATACCCTTTTGCCCACTCAAAATTGTCCATCAGCGACCATTGGAAATATCCCCGGATATCGATTTCCCCGGCAGCCCGTTTCAGCTGCCCCAGATACCTTGCCAAAAAATCGATCCGGTTCGGGTCATGGACCCTGCCGTCCAGAGAAATGACGTCATGGCAGGACAGCCCGTTTTCCGTGATATACATGGGCTTCTGATACCGTTCATACAAAAACTTCGGTCCCCAGTACAAAGCCTCCGGGGTCACCGGCCAGGAGGAGGCTGTCTTCGGAAAGCCTTCCCCGCGTCTGGCTTCCTCCGGCTTTCCGTCCGCTCCCATGCGGATACAGCGTCCGTTATAAATATTCTGTCCGTAGACATCGATAGGCTCTGCGATCAGCTTCATATCCGCATCCGTTATCCTGGGAAGATAAGGCTCGTACCGTTTCAGCCCTTCCTTTGGATAATGCCCCAAAAGCACCGGGTCCGACCACCAGGCCACGTTCCAGGTCCAGTTTCTGTCCTCCGGATTCATGGAAAACAGCGTCTGCCTTGCGGCCTCGATGTCCTCCGGCTTCTCTGTTTCAGGATAGCACATTCCGCATGTAGGCGCATAGCCGATGGTCAGCGGCTGCTTTGCGTACTGGCGGAGCATCTGCACCGCTCTTCCGTGGGCTCTCAGCGCATTGTGAGCCATCTCAAATGTATCCTGCAGCGGCATTTTCAGCCCCGGCGCATGCTCTCCGGTCAGGAAGCCCAGTCCTACAAAGCACTGGGGTTCATTCAGGGTAAAGAAATGGCTCACCCGGTCGCTGAACCGTTGTGCCGCCAGCTTCGCATATTCCCCGAACCACTCCGCGATCTGCGGATTCATCCAGCCGCCCCGTTTGTACAGTTCGTAGGGAAGCTCCCAGTGGAACAGGGTCATATAAGGCTCGATGCCCGCCTCCAGCAGTTCGTCGATCAGGGCGTCATAAAATGCGATCCCCTTTTCATTTACCCTGCCGGTGCCTTCCGGCAGGACCCTGGACCAGTCCACGGAAAAGCGGTACGCCCGCAGTCCGATCTCCTTCATGATCCCCACATCCCCGCGGTACCTGTGATAATGGTCGCAGGCAGTCTCTCCATGATGCCCTCCGTAGATGTGTCCCGGCTCTTTTACGTACACATCCCATATATGCGCGCCCTTTTCGTCTTCCTTTGCCGCCCCTTCAATCTGATAGGCGCTTGTGGCCGCGCCCCATACAAAATCATCTGAAAATCCCATGATATCCTCCTGCTGCGGTCAGCCCGCAAACCCCTGCAGCGCCTCCGACAGCTTCTGCAGCATCTTCTCCGCCGCTTCTTCGCTTTCTCCTTTTACACCGATATAAAACTTGATCTTCGGCTCGGTCCCGGACGGGCGGACACAGCACCATGCGTCCTTCCCCATTTCAAAATACAGGACATTGGACTTGGGGAGGCCGGTCTTCCGTTTTTCTTTTGCCGCAAGGTCCAGCAGGACATCCTCCCTGTAATCCCGGAACTGCGTCACAGGAAAGCCTCCGATCTGCTCCGGCACTTCCTTCCGGATCCGTTCCATGATCTCCCCGATCTTCCTGACGCCCTCCTGCCCCTTTAACGTGATCGTAGACAGCCCTTCCTTAAAATAACCGTATCGCTGATACAGGTTTTCCATCTGGCCGCAGAGCGTCCTTCCCTGGTGCTTACACCACGCGGCCGTCTCGCACAGCGCCATCACTGCCGCGACCGCATCCTTATCCCTGGCATGCGTCCCTATAAGGCAGCCATAGCTCTCTTCATAGCCGAATACATACTCGTGGCGATGGTTTTGTTCGAAAAATTTAATCTGCTCGCCGATATATTTGAATCCGGTCAGCGTTTCGATCAGGTCCGTCTCATATTCCTCTGTGATCGCCCGGGACATTTTTCCGGACACAATGGTCGTGACCACGGCGCCGTTTTCCGGCAGCGTTCCCATCGCCTTTTTCTGGGAAAGGATGTATTCCAGGATCAGCATGCCGGACATATTTCCGGTAAAGCCGGCATATTCCCCGGTGCAGGAATCCTTCGCATAGGCGCCCAGCCGGTCCGCGTCCGGGTCCGTCGCCAGGATCAGGTCCGCGTCCACTTCCTCTGCAAGCCGGATCGCCAGCGCAAAGGCATTCTTATCTTCCGGGTTGGGATAGGAAACGGTGGGAAAACCGCCGTCCGGAAGCTCCTGCTCCTTCACCACATAGACCTGGGAAAATCCCAGCTCCGAGAGTACCCTGCGGACCGGGAGATTGCCGGTCCCGTGCAGAGGGGTATAGACGATCTTTAAGCCTGCCGCTTCCTCACGCAGGATTTCCGGGTGAATGACCAGCTTTTTCAGATTTTCAATATATGCGTCGTCCACCTCCGGACCGATCACCCGGTACAGCCCCGCTTCCTCCGCGTCCTGCCGGCTCATGGTCCTTACCCTGGAATAATCCGTAATCGCATTGACCTCGCTTATGATCTCCTGATCTCTGGGAAATGTGATCTGGGCGCCGTCCTCCCAGTATACCTTGTAGCCGTTATATTCCGGCGGGTTGTGGCTGGCCGTCACCACGATCCCGGCGGTGCATCCCAGCTCCCGCAGGGCGAAGGACAGCATGGGAGTGGGACGTAAGGACGGAAAAATATACGCCCTGATCCCATTTGCCGCCAGACAGAGCGCGGCCTCCTCCGCAAATTCCGGAGACATGTTCCGGGAATCAAAGGCGATAGCAACACCTTTTTTCTCCCCGTGCTCCTTTAAAATATAATTGGCCAGTCCCTGGGTTGCCTTCCGCACCGTATACAGGTTCATGCGGTTAGTGCCTGCCCCGATGATCCCCCGCAGTCCTCCGGTCCCAAATTCCAGATCCCGGTAAAAACGCTCCTCGATCTCATTCGGATCGTCCGCGATGGCCCGCAGCTCTTCTTTCGTCTTCTCATCAAAATACGGATCATTTAACCAAAATTCATAGATTTTTTTTGCATCCATTTTTTCTTCTCCTTTTTTGAATCCGGCTGGTAAGGAACTGTGCAAAAATAACCTGCCTTTCTGCACAGTTTCTCACGCGATGACCAGCGATACCAGATAGAACGGCGCCGCGTTCTCCGCCCCGTCGTCCAGGATCTCCAGCTCGATGCTGTGCATCCCCTCGTCTCCGTGATGGAGGATCGGTTCCAGATAAAGGCAGTCGCCCCAGTCCTCCTCAAAATTCCCATCCAGGATCCGGGACTCCCCGTCATTTTCATCCAGGATCAGCTTCGCCCGCAGCGCGGGCTTTGAGACGGACTTTCGATACTGAACGGCAATACAGGAGGCCGTGACTTCAAATCGGAGCCTGTCCCCTGCCCGTTTCCCGATCCATCCGTTTTTAAATAAATCGAGATGGCCTGTTTTTTCCTCCGTATCCGCCCGGAAGCCTGTAAGCTCCGGCGAGATCTCACGGATGGTCAGCCGCCTGGCAGATTCATACGCATTTCTCGTCATAGGAGGCGGAAGCTGCCCGCCTGTCCCATGCAGAGCTGTTCCGTGCGCAGCCGTCCTGGGCGCGGCTTCTTCCTGCGGCTCAGAATCCTTTCCATCCGCTTCCTTCATGCTTTTCAAAACCTGCCGGAAAAAGGAGATGATCTCCTCCGCCACCAGCTCATGCCCCAGGTCATTGGGATGAAGCGCGTCTCCGGTCAGCTCCTCCATGGCATATTCTCCCGCCTGCACCTTCTGATAAAGGGTGTCCTTCATGCTCACATGCGGCACACGATACCAGTCAGCCGCCGCGTTGTGGTACTGCTGGGCATTTTCCCCGGTATTGTAAAAAACATTGTTCAGTACGAGCACCGCCGGCTTCGACTTCCAGCCCAGGATCCTCCGCAGGACCCCTTCGTATGTCTCCTGAAAAAATTCATTTCCCTCATCATTTACACTGAAATCAATGACCGCCAGATCCGGCTGGTACATCAGCAGATCCGGCGTCAGCCTGGATACGCCGAAGTGGGAGGTGGTCCCGCCGATCCCCGCATTGACATAATGAAATACCGCCTTGGGAAATGTCTGCTTCCACCATGCAAATACGCGGTATGCGTATGTTTTTTCATGCACCGTGGCAGCGCATCCCTGCGTGATCGAGCCTCCGAAAAAAGCGATCGTCAATTCCCCGCCTTCCCCGGCTCTGCGCATACACTCCCTGATCCTTGTTAAGTCTATCCTTCCCATATGCTGCTCCATCCCTCTGTTTCCTGAATATATGCGGCAAGCTCCTCCGCCATTTCCTCCGCTTCCGGTATCCGCAGGTGTCCCGGCGTTCCTCTTCCGTTGCGCCGGAAAAGATACTGCGTTACCTTCTCGTCTCCCAACTGTTCCACCGCCTGGCCGACGGCCCGGTCCCATGCCGGGTCATGGTTCAAGAGCGTGGTGCAGCAGATGATCCGCGCGTCCGGATAGGTTTCCCGGAGTTTCCTGAGAAATCCCTTATAACGCTGCCGCCATGTCCGGGCTTTTTCCCCGTCATAATCTTCCTTCATATAGTCCTCCGGGTGGCTGTCGTTCTGCCCCAGCGCCACGATCACAACCTGCGGGGTATATCGGGAAAAATCCCATCCCTGTATGCCGCTCAGCTCCGGATGATAACAGATCTTGTCCCACGCGGTCTCCATCCCGATAAGATCCGGGGCGTGGAACCACCCGGTCCCGTCCAGCAGGGCCATGCCGCCCTGGGCAATGTCGTGGATCTGCGCATTGAGCCTTCTGGCGGTCATCCATGCGTAGGAATACCAGCTGTTGGAATACTCCCCGTTGTGCTCCGGATCCTCTTTTCCCACATAGTCCACTGCCTCCGAGACCTCCCCGGCGGACACCGAATCCCCGTAAACCTCCATCTTCCTCTCCGGCTTTTCGGGCGGATCCAGAAGCCGGGCGCCGTCCTCCAGTTCAAACCCCAGGAAACGCAGCTGGTGGCAGGCGTCCTGCCGTTTGAAAAGCAGCAGCTCATGCTCCTGCTTCTCTTTCTGCCGTACTTCAAGCTCCAGCACCGCGCTCCCATCCGCCGGAAGCGCAAGCGCGGTCTGGGCGCCGTCCAGGATGCATCCGAGGGCGTTGTCCCAGTACGCGCTTTTATTTTTCACATATATCTTCAGCGAATTTCCGGTGAAACGCATCCCCACCGAAGTACAGGGAAACACAAACACCGGCTCCTCCGGATTGCTCCAGTCGATCCTTCCGCAGTAAGATAATTTTTCATGATCCGATTTGATCCTCATCCTTCTTTCCCCCTGTTCCTTTCGGAATGATGCCGAGCGGCGGACCGCCGCACAGTATCATTCCTGAATTTTTTGAAAGATCCGCGTCAGCATCAGGCTGTTGATCCTCACGATACAGGAAAAGCCCGCGACGCAGAAAAACGGCATTGCGATCCTTGTATAAAATTCCCCGGCCGCGACGCACAGCGCCGGAATGCTGTTCAGCGCAGCCATGGCCGCCGTAGCCGGAAGATTGCGGAATGCCAGAGCCAGCGCGTTCGTCAGTGTATGCCGGATGCTGTTTTGAAATCTTGCCTGGAGGGGAAATGCATAGCTGATCGTGAAGCCCCACAGCGCCGTCAGGATCCCGATCCCGATATTCAACGCCTTCCCAAGATTTTTGCCGTAGAGGATATCAAACAGCAGGATCCCGCCTGTTACCAGAAAAAGCAGCCACAGCACCGTGCTCTGCTTCCATTCCTCCCTGCATGCCTGAAAAAATTCCCTGGCCGCGTACCGGCTCTCCCCCCGCGCCCGGCGGAGGGCCACTTTGTACATTGCCGTCAGGGACATTCCGATCGTAAGGACCGGAAGGGATGTGAGGACAAACAGGACATTCAATATCATCCAGTCCCCGATATTTCCCATAAAATCAAAAAATGGGTGCTCAATGGAAAGTTTTTTCACGTTCCTTCCTCCGTAAATGTCTCGAAGCCTTCCGTCGGTTCCCTCCGCCTTACGCTTCTCCCAGCAGTTCCAGGTTCCGGCGGATCAGCCCGCATCTCTGCTTCACGCAGTCCGCCGACCGCAGCGGGTCCTTGGGTGTGGCAAACAGGTATTCCTCCAGCCGGTCGATGGTGGTGGTCGCCACGTGCATCCGGGTGTCGCAGGAAGCATAGTAGATATACACCTCCCCATTGACCCTTGCCACAGCGCCGTTGGTAAATACGACGTTGGACACATCCCCCACCCGTTCCTGTCCCAGCGGAACGAGAAAGACGCCGGAGGGCTCCGCGATGACCTTCGAAGGATCGCTCAAGTCCGTCCCGAACGCATACAGGACGTAGCGCAGCCCTGCCGCCGTATTCCGGACGCCGTGGGCAATATGGATCCAGCATTTCTTTCCCCGGATGGGCGGCGCTCCGGCCCCGTTCTTGGACTCTGTCAATGTGTGGTAGATCCTTCTGCTGATGATCCGTTCCTCATCGATCACCGCATGCTCGATATCCTCACACAGCCCGAATCCGATGCCCCCGCCGCTTCCGGTCTCGATGAAGCCGTCCATGGGGCGGGTGTAAAAGGCATATTTTCCGTCCACAAATTCCGGATGGAGCGCCACATTGCGCTGCTGGGGGGACTGCAGAGTTTTCAGGTTGTCCAGCCGTTCCCAGATTTTTAAATCCCTGGTCCGGACGATCCCTGCCGCTGCCACTGCCGCAGACAGGTCCGGATCCTCAGGATCCTTGCTTTCCGAGCAGAACAGGCCGTAGATCCAGCCGTCCTCATGCCGGGTCAGCCGCATGTCGTAGACATTGGTCTCCTCCGGACAGGTATCCGGCAGGACCACCGGCTCATCCCAGAACCGGAACCCGTCGGTCCCCGTCTCGCTTTCCGCCACCGCGAAAAAGGATTTTCTGTCATTTCCCTCCACCCGCACGACCAGATAATATTTCCCGTCCATGTAAATGGCGCCGGAATTCATCACCGCGTTGATGCCCAGCCGTTCCATAAAATACGGGTTGGTTTTTTCATCCAGGTCATACCGCCAGTGGACCGGAGCAAACTCCCTGGTCAGCACCGGATACTCGTATCTCTCATAAATGCCGTTGTAAAAGCTGCTTTTCTGGTTTTTTCTGGAAACCAGCCTGTCTACCTTTGCCTGTTCGATATAATATTGCTTATGAACCATGTCTGCATTGCCTCCTTATTTTTGCGGGACAGCCCCATTTTCAACAGCCGCCCAGCCGCCTCATGACCTCCAGGCACATCCGTCCGTTATGGTACGGGCATTTCCAGGGATCCACGATGGGCTTTTCGATGGGATTGCGGTCCTTGTCCAGTCCGGCAAACCACTCCGAGCCAGGCCGTTTGTCAATCAGATGCTCCCGGATATAGCCCCAGATATCCTCTGCCGCCGCCAGATATTCCTGTTTCTCCGGATGCTTCTGATATCCGTTTAAAAATCCCACCACAGCCTCCGCCTGCACCCACCAGACCCGTGTGGTATCCACCACGCCGTTCTCCGCTTCATTGACCAGGGAATGGTCTGTATAAGCCCGGCGGAAAATATGTTCCGTAATGGCCTCCGTGATCGGCGCCAGCCGCTCCGTACAGACCGCGTCGTCCAGGATCTCCAGTCCCCGGTCCGCAAGCCATGCAGTCTCGATGTCATGGCCGTAGGAATACAGGTCGATCAGCGGATTCCAGAACCGGTCGAAGAAGACCTCCTGCCGCCCCAGTCCGGGATTGTAGATCTTGTCTGCCATAATGTCCAGCATCTCCCGAAGCCGGTCCGCAATGTCTCCGTCCTTCGTCACCCGGTAAAATTCCGTATACGCCTCGAATACGTGAAGCAGAGTGTTCATGGTTTTTTCCGCCATCACGCCGTTTTCGGAGAGCTTGTCATTCTCCGCGGGGCAAAAGTCCCGGGTAAACGCTTCCCGGTAGCCGTTTGCGGCCCCGCAGCCGTCCTTACAGTTTTCCTCCACTGTCCGGTACAGGCCGCGGGCGATCTCCAATGCCCCTTCCTCTCCGGACGCGTCATAGTAGGAGGACAGCGCATAGATGGCAAATGCCTGGTTATAGGTATGCTTCGTGTCGTCCTCCGGCTGTCCCTTGTGATCCAGCGACCAGTAGACGCCGCCGTATTCCCGGTCCAGGCAGCGGTCCCGCAGAAAGCGGAAGGCGTGCCCGGCGCTTTCCAGGAGGCTCTCCTCCCCCAATGCCAGATATGCATTGGAGAAGAACCAGAGGATCCGGCTGTTCAGGATGCATCCCTTCACCGCCTTTTTATCCAGCTTAAGGTCGTATCCCAGATAACCGTAGAAGCCTCCGTTTTCCCGGTCCGCCATGCCCTGCCAGAAGGGAATGATGTGTTCCGTCAGATGCTGTCTTACTTCTGTTTTCAGTCTGCTTTTACCTGATTCCAATCTCTGTATCCTCCTGGGAAACCGCGCTGTGTTCCCTGATATAAGCCAATATTTCCTCCGCCCTGGTAAACGCGAGCCCCACATAAGTGTCGGCGGCTCCGTAATAGATCGCGATCCTTCCGCTTGCGGCGTCATGGATGGTCGCGCAGGGGAAGGTCACATTGGGCACGAACCCGCGTTCCTCATACCACTCCTCCGGTGTCAGCAGGAACGTATCGCAGCGGTATTTCACGATCGACGGCTCATCCAGATCCAGGACCGCGCCGCCGATGCTGTATACATAGCCGTTGCAGGTCCCGGTCACGCCATGGTAGAACAGCAGCCACCCTTCGCTGGTCTCGATGGGCGCCGCGCCGCCGCCGATCTTCACATTCTGCCACCATTCCTTTCCTTTTCCCATCACATGACGGTGCCTGCCCCAGTACTCCATGTCGCTGCTCTCCGAAAGGAAGATGTCCCCGAAGGGCGTATGCCCGCTGTCGCTTGGGCGGGACAGCATCAGGAACTTCCCGTTCACCTTTCGCGGGAACAGCACCGCGTTTCTGTTAAATGGAAGAAACGGGTTTTCGATCCGGGTAAATGTCTTGAAATCCTGTGTCTTCGCCACTCCGATGGATGCCCCGTAAAAGTCCTGGCACCAGATGATGTAATAGGTATCCTCCACCTTCACCAGCCTGGGGTCGTAGGCATATCTGGGCATAAATTCCTTTCCCGCTTCGTCCTGAAAACGGATCTTTTCCTTTTCAAAATCCCAGTGAATGCCGTCCCTGCTCCATCCGAGATAGATATACGGGATCCCGTTGGTCTGCTCCCCCCGGAATACGCCGATAAATTCTCCGTTGTACGGCATGACCGCACTGTTAAATATCCTTGCGACGCCATCTGCCGGGTTGCGCCCGATGATGGGGTTCTCACTGTATCTCCATACCGGCATCCGCTCCCTGCCGTCCTTCGGCCTGTCCTGCCAGGGCATATTCGGCACCGCCGCCCCGATGATCTTTACCTCGCTCATAGTTTTCCTCCATAATTCATAATATACTGTCGGTTATGCGTTACTGTTCCTGCGGTGCCGTGCGCCTGCCGCACGGCATCCGTCCATGACAGCGGCAGCCCTGCCGCTCCGTCTTAACCCTTCACGGCTCCCGCTGCCAGTCCGCCGTAGATCTGCTTCTGGCAGAGGATAAATACGATCAGCGCCGGGATCATCGTAATGATCACGCCCGCACAGATGTAGTTGTACTGATTTCCCAAAGGCCCTGTAAATTTAAACAGCGATGTAGCCACCGTCACCAGCCGGTTTTTATCCTGCAGATACAGATTTGCTGTATAGTATTCGTTGTACACTCCGACGCCTTTGAGGATCATCACTGTTACGATCGCCGGTTTCAGCAGAGGGAACAGGATCCGGAAAAATACGCCGAAGTAGGTGCACCCGTCCATGATGGCCGATTCATCCAGGGAATCCGGTATATTTTCGAAAAACTGGATGAAGATATAGATGGAAATGATATCCGTCCCGCACATCATGATGATATATCCAGGTAAAAAGTTGATCCATCCCAGGCTGTACATGATCTGGTACACGGATACCTGCATGGCGATGCCGGGAAGCAGCGACGCGAACAGGAACATATTGCGGATCAGCCCGTTTCCCCTGAATTTGAAGCGGCTCAGCACATAGGCCAGCATGGAACCGGTCAGGATCGACCCGGTCAGCACGCAGACCAGGATGATGAAGGAATTCCGGAAGGCAACCCCCATGTTTGCCTGCTTCCATGCCTGGATGAAGTTATCAAAATAGGTCCAGCTCTGGGGCAGCGTCATGACATTTGTGGAAGCGTATTCCTCCGGCGTCTTAAATGCCGTGATGACACAGACGACGATGGGAAGCACGGATATAAACGCTCCGAAGATCAATGTAATATATTTTAAAACTGAGAGTACGTTTCTTTTTATCTTTGCTTTTGACATTACCGTGCACCTCCTCTTGCTTCCGCTTCCAGACGTTTCTTACGCTTTCTGACCTCCCGGATCGGCTCTGCCTCTCCCACGCCGAAGTAGTATCTTTCAATCCCCTTCTGGATCAGCGTGGCGATCATGATCAGCCCCAGCAGAACCACCGCCATGGCGGACGCCAGTCCCACCTTCTGGCTTTCATGGGCCAGCCGGTTCATGATGACGAAGTAGGTTCCTGTTCCGAAATCACCGCCGGTAATAACGTAAGGCGGTTCGAATACGCTCAGGGAGCCGGTGATCGAAAGGATCATGTTCAGCACGATGATCGTCTTGATGTTCGGCAGGATGATGTAGATAAATTTCTGAAAGCTGTTGGCCCCGTCAATATCTCCTGCTTCATAGAGGGAAGCATCCACCGACATGATCGCTCCGATAAACATGACCATGCCCTGTCCCATGTATCTCCAGATGGAGGTAGCCGCCACGGAAATATTGTTGATGCTGGTATCCTTCAGCCAGTAGGGAAGCTGCTCCAGCTTGAACCCGCACCACTGCAGGACCGTATCCAGAACAAATCCCCTGGTATAGAAGAATTTGAAAATGAAGCCGACCGCGATACCGCATACCAGGTAAGGGAAGAACATCAGCCCTTTAAATACGCCGCTGCCCCTTACCTTGAAGCTCAGCACAGACGCAAAGTACAGCGCAAGCGCAAGCTGGATGAAGGAAGCCGCAATGTAATAGAGGCTCAGCTTCAGCGCCTGGAAACAGTCCTTTCTCGTAAAGACCTCCACATAATTCTGCAGACCTACAAATTCCCGGTCGCCGATGTATTTCATATCATAAAAGCTGAATCCGATCATTTTGAAAAACGGTATGTATGTAAAGATGACCAGCAGTGCCACCGGTACGAGCATAAAGGTAAAAATGCAAAGCTTCCGGTTGACCTTTCCTGACTGGACCCACGCTTTAAAACTGGTCTTGTTGCCCATAATCCCATGCTCTCCTTTCCTTATTCAGGAACCTTTAAAATTCCACGCCGTTGGATTCCTGAGCTGCCGCCCACTTCTCATTCCATTCCGCAGACAGTTCTTCCATGGTCTTGGTCCCGGATACCGCTTCCTCTACGATCTGTGTCGGAACCGCACCGGATACATTGAGCCCGAGCTCGGAGTCGTTGTTGACATCATTGAACAGATTTTCTTCCCCTGCTTCCGCCGGGTTGTTGACTACCAGCTCGATTCCTTCCAAAGCCTGCAGCGCCTCCGGATATTCATCTCCCTTCACAACGGAAAGACCGCCTTCCCCTTGTGCAAATCCGGATTTTTCCACCAGCCACTTGATGTAGCACATTGCCGCCAGCTGGTTATCCCGTGAGCTGTTGCAGTTGATGCCGTAGTTGTAGTCCGGGCCTGCCGCCGCATACTGCTTTCCGTCCACAGTGATGGGGAATGTCATATATCCGATATCATCCGCGTGATCCCCTGCCTGCTGGATCTGTACAACTGACCAGGAGCCCAGCGCCATACATCCGATCTCGCCGTTGTTCAGCCTGCCCTTGCTTCCTTCCCAGTCTGTGGTGGTCGGATCTTCCTCTGTCAGACCTCTCTTCACCGCCTCATACAAGGTGTTGTAGACTGCAAACGGGCCTGTCCCGTCTCCCCGGTCCGTGAACGGCTCTTTTCCCTTTGTAAGCCCTGTATTGGCAAAATCCGGATCCCCTGTGGAACCGCCGTCGATGTACGCGTCCCATGCTGTCATCGTCCAGCCTGCCGCGAAATTGGTATACAGCGGGATGGCGTCCGTCTTTTCCTTGATGGCCTCCAGCGCGTCCAGAAATTCATCCGGCGTCTTCGGCAGCTCCGTGATGCCGGCTTCCTCAAATACCGCCTTGTTATATACGATGCCCTGGACATTTGCCATGGAAGGAACACCGTATACCGCGTCCTGGTAAGTGAAATTATTCAGCATGTTATCCTCATAAATTTCCGCCAGCGCAGACTTGTCGCCCAGCTTTGTAAAATAATTCTCCAGCTCATCCTTATCCACCGACGTGGGCACCATGCAGATATCTCCCCAGTCGCCGGTCGTCAGGCGGGTGGTGATGTCATTTGCATAATCCGTGATCCCCTCATATTCGATATTGATATTGGGATACAGCTTCTGAAATTCCTCGATATATCCCTTGAAGGTGGTATCCACCACATCGGTCTTGTGGGTCAGGAATTTCAGATCCGCCTCAATATCCGTGTAGTCCTCCCCCAGTTTGATCTGATCGATGGTCACATCCATCTCCTGCTTCTCCACCGCCTGTTTGGATCCGCATGCGGATAATGAAACTGCCATTACCGCCGTGAGAGATGCGCAAAGCACTCTCCTCATCATTTTGTTTTTCATTGCTTTTTCTCCTCTTCTTTTTTTATTTTAAGACCTGGCATATACCTGCATTTCTGCAGTGACATGCCAAAGCCTTAATTTCCTGTTGATCCCGGTGTACACACCGCAAGCCCATAAAAGCTGCTCTCCGCAATGGGAATATGCATGTTCTGCTTTACTCTGATCCCGCATTCCGCATATCGGGTAACGTACCCCGCATCGGGATGATCTCTTCTATATAAAATGCATTCCGCCGCTGTTTTTGCCGTCTGCTCCATGTCCCCGCCGCAGACAATAAGCCGATCCGGGAGCGCCGGTTCCACCTTCCCGTCCTTGCAGACATCCGCCGCAGGATTCTCCGGTATTTCCGTCTCTGCTCTCTGAAGGGTCCGCAGGAATCCTTCCGCATATTCATTTCCCTGAATGATCCATGCTGTCGGCTGGTTCTCCGGCAGATCTGTACTTTGATCTGTTTCCTTTAGATTCAGCGGGCCGACGTATTCAATGAGCCCGTTTGCCAGCATTGCCTTGCAATATCCCATATAGCCGTCCATACTTCCGTCCGATGCGGCCGGATCTCCCGCAAAGCCGATGCTGCGGTGGCCCTGATCGATCAGCTGCTGCGTAACGGCCTGCACCCCATGATAGCTGTCGGGTACGATATGGTCCATCGGCTCCCCGGGATGGTAAAATCCGATCCCGACTGCCGGCGCCTTGATCCTTTTCTGTATCTCACGGATAAATTCCGCATCCAGCTCCCCCAGGAAGATCAGCCCGTCCAGCTCCATACCGTTAAAATATCCGCCGAAGGGTTTTGGGATTTTTGCTTCTGTACGAACGATCTCCAGCAAGGTCAGGCTGTCTTCGCAGGACAGAAGCTGCGCGATCCTTCCGTACAGGTTCATATAAAAGGAAGGAATCTCCCTGATAAATCTCTCTGCGGTCATCACTCCGATATAATAGGTCTCCGCTTCCTTTTCCGATGCGGATTCCGGAAGCCGGTATCCCATTTCGGCTGCTTTTTCCTTCACTGTCTGCCGCAGCTCTTCTCCAACCCCTTTTTTGTTTTTCAGGGCATTTGACACGCTGACGATGCTGATATTCAATTCCCTGGCAATATCTTCCATCCGAATTTCTTTCTTATGTTTCATTTCTACATCGACTCCGTAAATCGTGTCTTATGTTAATTTTGTTAATCTCTTTTAGATTAAATTAATCATACTCTAGTTAATTTAATTTGTCAACACTTTACCCCCCCTATATATTTTTCGTTATTTTTCATAATTTTAGAGAATATATTTTGTATGAAATGCACAATAAATTTTACTTTTAATTATCCAAAAAAGAGAAATGCAGAAATTCATAAACATGTAGATTCCATTTTATTAACCAAAACAGATTCAGAAAAGTTTTTTACAACAAAAAAGGACGGCTGGTATACCGGATGATCCGGATACCAGCCGTCCCTGAAAAACCGTTCGTCAGCCATACGCACGGCTGATGAGATCTGCCGTGCGTATGGCTCCAGACGAAGGCGCACTGCTTCTGCCTGACTATAATCTTGACCGGACCGTCTTTTTTTCTACGATCCTTCCTGTTATGATCTGAACTCCTTCCACATATTTTTCATGCTTTATTTTTTTGATCAGTGATTTGACGCAAACCTCCGCCATCCGTTCCATATCTACGCTGTAGGAGGTGATCCGCTCCGGATCCATCCCCATGCCGGCGGGCAGGAAATCGTCGAAGCCGACCACCGAGACATCGTCCGGAACCGAGACTCCCAGTTCTTCCAGATTCTGGATCAGGATATTTGCCGTAAAGTCACAGTTGCACACATAGGCATCCAGGTCTCTCCTCTCCGTCAGGATCTTTGCATAGGTCTTTCCGTACTTGCTCCGGTCCGATATTTCCCATTCGTCCTCATAATCAATGCCGTTCTCCCGCAGCGCCTTCCTGTAGCCCCAGAATCGGTCCGCAATGCTGCTCGTGGCATCGATATTTCCCACATATCCGATCTTTCGGTGGCCCCGCCTGATCAGATGATCGGTGAGCAGATAGGTGCCGTAATATCCATCGGAAATGACCGTGTCAAATGCAATGGACGGCATGTAGGTGTCCAGAAAAAATACCGGCAGGCAGGACTGGCTGACCATGGTGTCTATATATTTTTCACCAAGCTGCCCCACCAGGATCAGCCCGTCCACCTTTGCGTCCTGCAGCACCTTCGGGACATTGCTTTCCTGCTCGTCCTCCTTTTTCAAAAGCTCCAGGATGCCGTAGTAATGGTTGTCATAGAGCGCCCGGACCACCTTTTCATAGAGCTGTCCGTAAAAGGAGACCGAATACCCGTAGTAATGCTCCGGCATGATCACTCCGATGTTCCCTGTTGCAGCGGGCGCGGATCTGGCGGAGGAGCCGGAAACGTATCCCATCTGCTCCGCCACCTGTTTGATCCGGATCCGCATCTCCTCGCTGACCCCCGGCTTTCCCGACAGTGCCTTCGACACCGCCACATTGCTCACTCCGACCCTTGCTGCTATATCTGCCAATGTAACTCCTTTAGCCATATCGATCCCCCCAGTTCCCGCAATCTGCACCCGAAAGCCTGCCGGCTTCCGGGCAAATCCCAAAAAATATTTCTGAAAATATATTTAACAAAATTATATTTATTTAATTTGTATTTGGTTAATTCTAAATATACTCAAATTCTCCGGTATTGTCAATGACAACTTCTGTTTACCCCCGCTGAAAAAAACTCCTTTTCTTTCTCTCTCATATCATGTACAATAAAAACAGCTTTTGTCTTACCACGAATATAGAAAAAAGGAATTTACAATATGAATCAGAAAACATTGACCAAATTAGAATATGACAAGATCACTGCTCTCTTAGAGGAGCAGGCCACCTCCTTCCGGGGGCGGCAGCTCTGCCGCCGCTTAAAGCCCATGACCGACGTGGAGCGGATCAACGAGGCACAGGAGCAGACGGCGGCCGCATTTACCAGGCTCATCAAGAAGGGTCGCATTTCCTTCGGGGACGCGGCGCCGGTGGAGGAATCCATGAAGCGCCTGGAGATCGGCGCAGCCTTAGGCAGCGGGGAACTGCTGCGGATCTGTAAGCTTCTGCAGAATACCGGGCGTGCGAAGGCCTATGGGCGGCACGACACCCAGGAGGAATCGGCGGACTGCCTGGACGCCTATTTTGAACAATTGGAACCGCTGACCACGCTGTCCAATGAGATCGACCGCTGTATTCTCAGCGAGGAGGAGATCAGCGACGACGCCAGTCCCGCTCTGAAACGGATCCGGCGCAGCATGGACAATATCAATGAGAAGGTCCACGCCACGCTCAACGGCCTGGTCAACGGCTCTATGCGCACGTATCTGCAGGATCCCATCATCACCATGCGGGGCGACCGTTACTGCATCCCGGTGAAGGCGGAGTACCGGAACCAGGTCAGCGGCATGATCCACGACCAGTCTGCCACCGGCTCCACCCTGTTTATGGAGCCCATGGCCGTGGTCAAGCTGAACAATGACCTGAAAGAGCTGTACGCAAAGGAGCAGGAGGAGATCCAGGTCATCCTGGCCCGATTAAGCGAGGAGACCGCAGGATATATTGAAGAAATCCGCACCGATTACCGGTGCCTGACGGATCTGGACTTTATTTTTGCCAGAGGGCAGCTTGCCATGTCCATGAACGGAAGCCGTCCCATTCTGAACGAGGAGGGGCGGATCCACATCCGCAGCGGACGGCATCCCCTGCTGGATGCCCGGAAGGTGGTGCCCATCACAGTGACTCTGGGGCAAGATTTTTCTCTGCTGATCATCACCGGGCCGAATACCGGAGGTAAGACGGTTTCCCTGAAAACCGTGGGGCTGTTCACGCTGATGGGGCAGGCCGGGCTGCATATCCCGGCTTCCGACCGTTCGGAGCTGGCCGTATTTCACCAGGTTTACGCGGATATCGGAGACGAGCAGAGCATTGAGCAGAGCTTGAGTACCTTTTCCTCCCATATGACCAATATCGTTTCCTTCCTGAAGGACGTGGACGAAAAGTCTCTGGTGCTCTTTGACGAGCTGGGGGCGGGCACGGACCCGACGGAGGGAGCGGCGCTGGCCATCGCCATCCTGTCTTATCTCCACGACCGGGACATCCGCACCATGGCCACCACACATTACAGCGAATTGAAGGTGTTCGCCCTGTCCACGCCCGGCGTGGAAAATGCCTGCTGCGAGTTTGACGTGGAAAGCCTGCGCCCCACCTACCACCTGCTCATCGGCATTCCCGGAAAGAGCAATGCATTTGCCATCTCCGGAAAGCTGGGGCTGCCGGATCACATCATTGAGGACGCGAAAATGCGCCTGTCCGAGCAGGACATTTCCTTCGAAGACCTGCTGACCGACCTGGAAACGAGCAAGCGGACCATCGAGAAGGAGCAGGACGAGATCCAGGCCTACCGCCGGGAAATGGAGCGCATGAAGGCGCAGCTCCGGCAGAAGGAGGAACGCCTGGAGGAGCAGCGGGAAAAGATCCTTAAGGAAGCCAACGACAAGGCCAATGCCATCCTGCGGGAGGCCAAGGAGGTGGCCGACGAGACCATCAAGAATTTCCACCGGTTCGGCAAGGAAAATATCTCTGCCGCCGAGATGGAGCGGGAGCGGGAACGTCTGCGGAAAAAGATCAAGGATACGTCCTCCGCGCCCTCCCTGAAAAGCCAGAAACCGAAGAAGGAGCACAAGGCGTCCGACTTCAAGCTGGGCGAATCCGTGCGGGTGCTCAGCATGAACCTGACCGGGACCATTCATTCCCTGCCCGATGCCCGGGGAAATGTGACGGTGCAGATGGGCATCCTGAGTTCCCAGGTGCATATCTCCGACCTGGAGATCATCGAGGAGCAGAATCCATTTTCCGGATCCCGGAAAAAGCATACCGGCGGCGGACGGATCAAGATGGGCAAGTCCCTCTCCGTCAGCCCGGAGATCAATTTGCTGGGGCGGACGGTGGATGAGGCCGTCTCGGAGCTGGACAAATATCTGGACGATGCCATCCTGTCCCATCTCAATACAGTCCGGGTAGTCCACGGCAAGGGGACCGGCGCGCTGCGCAAAGGGATCCATGAATTTCTGCGCAGGCAGAAGCATGTGAAATCCTACCATCTGGCGGAATATGGAGAAGGGGACGCCGGGGTTACGATCGTGGAATTGAAATGATCCTCTTTTCACGGGCGGATCATTAAGGACTGCTGGAAAATAACTTACCTTTTTGCGCAGTTCATTAGAATAGGAGGGGATATTATGGCAGCAAAACAAAAAATTTTAATTGTAGACGATGATGAGAATATTGCGGAGCTGATCTCGCTTTACCTGAATAAGGAATGCTTTGACACGAAGATCGTGTTCAACGGGGAGGATGCGCTGGATGCCTTTGAGAGCTACCAGCCCCACCTGATCCTGCTGGACCTGATGCTTCCGGGCATGGACGGCTACCAGGTGTGCCGGGAGATCCGCGCGAAATCCTCCACCCCGGTGATCATGCTTTCCGCCAAGGGCGAGGTCTTTGACAAGGTGCTGGGGCTGGAACTGGGGGCCGACGACTACATCATGAAGCCCTTTGATTCCAAGGAAATGGTGGCCCGGGTCCGGGCCGTCCTGCGGCGCTGCCAGCCTGCCAGACAGGAGGCTCCCGCCGCCGATAAGACAAAGCGTGTGGAATACGACGGGCTGACCATCAACCTGACCAATTATTCCGTGGTCTGCGACGGACGCCAGGTGGAAATGCCGCCCAAGGAGCTGGAGCTCCTCTATTTCCTGGCGGCTTCCCCGAACCAGGTGTTCACCAGGGAGCAGCTTCTGGATCAGATCTGGGGGTATGAGTATATCGGCGATACCCGGACTGTGGATGTGCATATCAAGCGGCTGCGGGAAAAGATCAAGGATCATCCGGGCTGGTCCATCAGTACAGTGTGGGGGATCGGGTATAAATTCGACACCAAGTCCAATGCACAGTAAGCGTAATGCCCGTATTGCCGCGCCATGCGGCATATGGGCATCTGCCTTGCCCGCCATTTTAGAACCAAAAAACGGAGAACGTTATGAGAAGTACCCTGCATATTAAATTTGCATTATTATATATTATCTTTGCCTTTTTAGGCATATTTACCACGGCCACGCTGGGGCGGCAGCTCCTTCTGGACCGGATCGCGGCTACCAATTCAGAATCACTTTACCAGGAGGCGAACCTGATCGCCTCCAATTATCTGCCGTCCTATTTTACGGACAACACGACCTCCTGGGCGGTCCACTCCCAGCTGAACGCCATGCGCATTTATCTGGATGCCTCCCTCTGGTTCGTGGAAGCCGACGGCACCCTCATCACCGCCTCCAACCTGGAAAATACCGCCGCGCCGGAGAGGATCGACGGATTTGACCCGGCGGAAACGGGGGGAAAGCAATATCTGACCGGGGAATACCACGGATATTTTCAGGAGGAGGTCATGACTGTCATCGCGCCGGTCATCCAGGGCTTCCAGACCAAGGGATACCTTCTGGTCCACCAGCCTGTGTCTGCTCTGGAAAGCCGCTGCACCCGCATGATGATCCCGTTTTACATCACGCTGGCGGTTATTTTTATGCTGTCGTCCATCTTCCTGCTGGGCTTCCATTATTTCATCTACCGGCCTCTGAGCCTGATCACGGAAGCGGCTACCCAGTACGCGTCCGGCAACCTGGACTACGAGATCCCGGTCTACACCCAGGACGAGATGGGCTATCTGTCCGCGTCCCTGAACTATATGTCCGCCCAGTTAGGCGACATGGAGGACTACCAGAAAAAGATCGTGGCAAATGTATCCCATGATTTCCGTTCCCCCCTGACCTCCATCCGGGGCTATGTGGAGGCCATGACCGACGGCACCATCCCGCCGGAGCTGCACGAAAAATACCTGAATATCATTTTATTTGAGACGGAGCGGCTTACTGACCTGACCAACGACCTGCTGACTTTGAATGAATTTGACACCAAGGAGCTTCTCCTGGACAAGACCCGTTTTGATATCCAGGAAATGATCAAGAATACCGCCGCGTCCTTCGAGGGCGTCTGCACGGAGAAGCGGGTCTCCATCGAGCTGCTGCTCCTGCCGGAGCAGACCTTTGTATTTGCAGACAGCCGGAAGATCCAGCAGGTGCTCTACAATCTGATCGACAACGCAATCAAGTTCAGTGAAAATGACGATTCGGTGAAGATCGAGGTGATCCAGAAGGGCGGGAAGATCTTTGTCTCCGTGAAGGATACGGGGATTGGGATTCCCAAGCGGGAGATCAATAAAATCTGGGAGCGGTTTTATAAGTCCGACGCTTCCCGCGGGAAGGATAAGAAAGGGACCGGCCTGGGGCTGTCCATCGTGAGAGAGGCGATCCTGGCCCATGACGAGCATATCAATGTGATCAGTACGGAAGGGGTCGGGACGGAATTTATCTTTTCGCTGGCGCGGGTGGAGTGAATGGTGGCCCGCGAAGTGAAAACTTCCGGCTCAGTATTCCCGGGCAAGAATTTCTAATGCTTTGTAATCGAGACAGCGCTTTGAAATTGCATTTTCTGGATATGTATATCTTAACTCATAAAGTTTTTTGGCAGCTTCATCCAGTCCCAGTTTATTGATCAGGCGCATTTCAATTTTCAAAAAATGGCTTAAAACGCCTCTTTCCATAATCCGACTGCGGGATGCGGCTCTCGACAGCTCTTAGATAAGAAAGATATTTTTCTGATATTGTAATCCATTTCATCATACTCTAATCTCCTGTAGACAAAAAAACAGGCACTTGCCTGTTTTTTATTATAACGATTTTGATAGGCTTCGTAACCTCTATATATTACGGTTTTATCCTGTTCCGTAACAGCTTTAAAAACGATTTTGGCAGGCTTCGCAACCTCTATTACAGAAATATTTCTGTACTTTTATTATATGCGGTCAATAGGAAGATGTCAACAAAAAATGTGTAAAGTCTGATGCAGAAAGCATAGATTTTACACATTTTTCGGTATACTGGTTTTATTGATAAAGCATCTTTTGGATCGACGCGTCATTCATATTGTCCTGTGTCACCCAGAGGTACCCTGTACTGACCTGGGCCTCATTGCCGGACTGCAGGACGGTCCTTGCCGCCGCCACCACGGACGCGTACCCGATCCCAAACGGATTCTGCACCACCAGCCCGGAGATCTCGCCCTCCTCCAGTGCCTTGATCTGATCCTTGCTCACATCAAATCCCATAAGGACGATCTCCACAGGGCCTTCATTCTCCCCATCCTCTCCGGACTCATTTCCGCCTGCCTGGGAATCCTGTGCCGGCTCCTGGTTCTCCCCGGCTCCATCACCTGACCGGGCTGCTTCCTTCGTTTCCCCGCCAGGCTCCCGGGCATCCTCTCCGGTCTGCTCCTGTGTCCTGCCGCCCTCCTTCTGATCCGTATCTTCCCTTTGGTCTTTCTCTTCCTTCTGTCCTTCTTCCCATGCCTGCTCTGCCTGCCGGATCGCCTCCAGCCCCAGCATGGTGGTGCTGTCATTGGTTCCGAAAATGCCTTTGAGCCCCGGATGCTGTTCGATCAGATATTGTACGGCATCCGCATCCGTGATGCTCTCCTTCTCTGCCTTCCGCCCGCCTTCTTCCAGCCCTTCGTTCTGTTCCTCCGCCATCTGCTTTTTCAGGTCATCCAGCTGATCGCAGTAAACCACCTCCGCCGTCCGGATATCCGGATAGTTCTCCGCGATCTCGTCCTGGAAGCTCTTCGCGCGCTCCTTGGCGGTCTCGGACTTGGAATCATGGACCAGCACCATCACGTCTCCTTCTCCGCCGATCTCATCCGCCAGCTTGTACGCCCCGGTGCGGGCCGCCTCCTGGTTGTCCGTCTTGACCGTACACTGGATCCCCGGATATTGGTTTCCGGAATCCAGGGCAATGATCGGGATCCCGTTCTCCGTGGCAAGGTCAAACTGAACCGTACATGCCTCCTCGTCGATACTGGCGATCCCGATCACATCCGGATAGCGGGACAGCTCCTCGTCCAGGATATTCACCTGCTCATCAATGTCCTCCGACTTCGCAGGGCCGTTATAGGTCACCTTGATCTTATCATTTCCGGAGTAGCCCAGCTCCTGGTTAAGATCCTCAGCCGCCTGCATAACGCCGCTTCTGACCGCTTTCCAAAAGGCAGTGGCTTCTGATTTTCCAATGATGGAGATGTAAGTCCCCTTTTCCAGCTTCAGCCCCTGGACATCCCGGTAGGCCGACGGCATGATCGGATTCAGGCTGGCCTGATACTCCGGTTCTTCCGATGGATCCCCTGTAAATGTATGATTCTGTTCGGTCTCTTTGGCACATGCACCGGCGATCAGCGCGGCTGTAAGTGCCAGAGCCGCAGTTTTCATCAATTTCCGTCTCATAGCAAAATACCCTGCTGCCATTCACATCCCAAGGTACTGACCTTTCTAATGTACTGACCTTTCTAATGCACTGGCCTTTCGCCTGTCTGAATTTCCATCCGCCGCGTCGTCTTCCATCGGCGGTGCTACCAGGCCGGCTGTGAATGGTAATAACACCCTTTCTTTCTATATTTTACCCATACCTTAATACTATACACGATTTTCGTGAAAAAAAAAGGAATATTTTCTTAAGGTTATTATGAATTTTCTTGTATATTTACCCTTTTTGTATTAAAATAGAAAAAGCAATGGATCCCATTGCAGAAAAACAGTACCGGAACAGCCGTCCAAGCGGCGGAAGGAGGATTCCGGAAGTTCAATTATTAAAAGGAGGATACATATTATGGCACGTGTGATTAGTGATGAGTGTGTTAGCTGCGGTACTTGCGAAGCTGAATGCCCGGTAGGAGCTATTTCAGAGGGAGACGGAAAGTACGTGATCGATGCTGATGCATGTATCGACTGCGGAGCATGCGAAGGAGCATGTCCTACAGGCGCTATCGCAGAGGCTTAATACAGAAATATTGCCCGTCAGAAGGCAGCCTCATGGAATAACAGAATATTTTACAAAAAAGAAGTTCCCTGGAAGTCCATTTTCAGGGAACTTTTTTATTTTATCACGATCAGCGCCTTACTTCTGCGCCTCCTCTGCCGCCTCATCCACAGTCTTCACAAAGGTCTCCGCAGCCTGGTCTGCCGGCCGGCCTTCCCCGACCTCCTGCAGCATCTGCCACCATGCGGTCCGTGCCTGGGCCCAGCCCGGCGTGATCTGATAATAGTCGCCCATATATTTTGTAAAGATGCTGTACTCCCGCATGATATCGTCATTTACATAGATATCCTCCATATCGCGGACCGGCCAGTACACCGCAGTCTGGACGGATTTGATATACTGCTTCTCATCCTCTGTCATAAATTTGATAAATGTCCTGGCTGCTTCGGTCCTGGCTTCATCGCCGTTGTCAAAGACTCCGAATCCCCAGATCCCGCCCTGCAGATTGGGCTCCCCATCGCTGGTGGGAAATGCCATGGGAAAGATGTCGAATTCCCGCTCCGGGTTCATGGCTGTCTGGCTGACCTCCAGGGACACGTTCCAGCAAAATGCCATCGCAAGCTCTCCATTGCAGAACATCGCCACCTCATCCTGCCCCACGATATCCGGTTCAAAGGAAATGCCGTCCAATCCCTGGAGCAGCTCCAGCGCCCGGATATTTTCCTCGCTGTTGATCGTATATTCCGTATGCTCCGGATCCGTAAATGTACCTCCGTACAGGTTATTTACCAGGGCGCGCGTTCCCTGGTCCCCGCCCTGCCCGCCGCAGAATATGACGCCGGCCTTCTCCTGTCCGTAGTCTTTCAGCGTTTTGACCGCGTTCACAAATCCGTCCGTCGTCCAGGTGTGGTTCTCTTCGTCAATATATTTCAGGGCACCGGCCGCCTCAAACATGTCGTAATTGATCGCCATGCAGTGAGTCGTCATGCAGAGGGGATACACATAATATTCCCCGTTGCGGTGCCGGCATGCATTGCGGACATTCTCATAGACATTGTCCGACATCTGATCTTCTTCCCAGAGGTCGCTGAGATCGGACATCAGCCCTTTATTTCCCCAGTCAGCGACCATCCGTTCCGGACCCTCCAGGACCAGGTCGGGAGTCTGGCCTTTCTCTATGGCCTCACGGACCTCCTCATCACCGGTGGCATAATCCAGGTACTTGACCGATATGTGGATTTTCGGGTACTTCTGCATAAAGTCCGAGATCAGCCCTGCCACTACCACGGAATTCCCCCAGTTTCCCACCGGATAGGTCCACAGGGAAATCTCCGTCATGCCGTTTCCAGAAGCTTTGCTTCCGCCGGAGGACGCGCCGCCCTCCTGGTCCTTCTCCGCGCCTCCGTCCGAAGCCTCCTCGTTCCCGCCTCCGTCCGAGCCGCTTCCTGTCCTGCCTCCGCCCGGATCGCCGGACGGTCCTCCGCAGGCGGTACACCCGGCAGTCAGGCAGGCCGCCAGCAGCAAAGCCAGCATTTTCTTCATGTTCTGATATCCCCTTTCTTCCATAACTGTTATACTGAGCGCCGGATCCGTCTGCCGCTCAATAGAATCGGATGCACGCCGCCGTGTGAACAGTATCTTTCATCGCTTTAAGGCAGCAGATATTTCTCCAGCAGCCGGATCACCTCCTGCATATCAATGGGCTTGGGAACATGGGCGTTCATGCCGCAGTCCAGGCACTTCTGCACATCATCCCGGTAGGCATCCGCGCTCATGGCAATGATCGGGATCGTGTCCGCGTCCGCCCGGTCCAGATCGCGGATTGCCCTGGCCGCCTCATATCCGGTCATTACCGGCATCCGCAGGTCCATCAGGATCACGTCGTAATAGTGCAGCGGCGACTGCTCAAACATATCCGCGCAGATCTTGCCGTTCTCCGCCCAGTCCAGCTCAATCCCCAGATCCGAGATCAGCTCGCTTGCGATCTCCCAGTTCAGTTCATTGTCCTCCGCCAGCAGCGCCCGCTTCCCGGCAAACTCCATCACCGCGTCCGCCTGTGCCGTAATCTCTGCTTCCTTTGTAGCGGCAAGAGGCTTCAGCCCGTAGAACAGTGTAGACTTAAACAGGGGCTTCGCAAGGAATCCATAGATTCCCACGGCCTTGGCCTCTTCTTCCACCTCATTCCAGTCAAATGCCGCCAGCAGCAGGAACGGCGTCTTGTCGCCGCAGAGCTTCCGGATCTCCCGCGCCGTCTCGATCCCGTTCATTCCCGGCATGTCATAATCCAGCAGGATCGCAAAATAATTCTCTCCCTTTTCCAGACGCTTTTTCACCGCCTGGATCGCCCGCTTCCCGTTCAGCGCCCAGTCCGCCTTGATTCCGATGGCCCCCAGCGCCGCGATATCATTTTCACAGTGGATCTCGTCATCGTCCACGACCAGCAGATCCCACTCCGGGAGTTCCATCTCCCGCTCTTGGGCCATCGCCTTTTCCAGATCCACCGTCACGTGGAACGCGCTTCCCCGTCCGGGCTCGCTTTCCACCTTGATGTTGCCGCCCATGGCTTCTACGATGTACTTGGTGATGGTCAGCCCCAGACCGGCTCCTGCCGATTTTTCAACACGGGAATGGTCTTCCCGGATAAAGGATTCGAAGATCCGCTCCTTCAATTCCCGGGTCATGCCCACGCCGTTATCCTTCACCCGCAGATGGACCCGGATAAACGCGTCTCCCCTGGGGGACGGCTCTTCCTGCAACACAAGCTGGATCCGCCCCTCCTCCTGGGTGAATTTCACCGCATTGCTCAGGAGGTTGAGCAGGATCTGGTTGATCCGCACACTGTCCCCGCATACATTTTCCACGGTCACGTCGCGCACGTAGACATCCAGCTTCTGCCGCTTCTCCTTCACCTGGGGCCGCATGATCCCCACGATATTCAGCATCACATCGTGAAGCGAAAGCTGCTCCACATTGAGGATCAGCTCCCCGTTCTCGATCTTGGACATGTCCATGATATCATTGATCATCCCCAGCAGATGCCCGCTGGAAAATGCGATCTTTTTCAGACAATGCTGTACCTGCTGGGTATCATCGATATTGGAAATGGCAATGGTCGTCATCCCCACGATCCCGTTCATCGGAGTCCGGATGTCATGGCTCATATTGGAAAGGAATTCGCTCTTGGCCTTGCTTGCCCGCTCCGCCGCCTTCCGCGCCTCATCCAGAGAATGCATCTGCTGGCGCATCAGCCGGAAATATCCCGCAAATACAAGGAGAAGGGCCAGCACGATCAGCGCGCAGTCCGCCAGCGCCGTGAACGTCCACTGATCTCCGA
Organism: uncultured Lachnospiraceae bacterium; assembly: GCA_949893755.1. GTDB lineage: Bacteria > Bacillota > Clostridia > Lachnospirales > Lachnospiraceae > Schaedlerella. Next base: position 79,428 of record CATLCV010000002.1, read on the forward strand.
AGTGGTCGATGGTCTCGTCCATCAGGTTGTAAGACATGCCGACCAGCAGATACCATTCGGAATTGGGCAGGCGGGTGCAGTACATATGCCGCCGCTCCCCGTCCAGCGTGAACTCAATATCGTATTCCTCATTGACCTCCATGGCAGCCTGCAGTTCCTGGATAAAGGTCTCCTTTTCCATGCCCAGCACGCTGTCATAGCGTTTTCTGACCCGGTCAAAGTAATTGCCGCCGTCCAGCCCGTCGCCCCGGAAAATAAAGTCGCCGTTTTTTAATATCATATAATATTCCATGGACTCGTCGCTGATGTTCAGTGCCAGGGTCTCGCCGATGTAGCTGACCGGAAGCCCTGCCACAAGCGCGATGCTTTCCCCGCCGTCCTTCATGGGGTAAACCGCCGGCATCCCCATCAGGATCATCGTATCTCCCAGCCTGTCCGTCGCCGCAGCGATCTTGCTGTGCCCGCTGCAAAGCGACCGCATGAATGTCTCCGGGTCGGCCGGGTCGGCGTCATTGCCGTAGATCATCTCATATGTACCGTCCTCCGCGACAAGCGCCAGACTGGTAAATTCCCGCATCCGTCCATTGTGGGACAGGTTGACGCGCATCACATCCGCATTTCCCACATTTCCCGGAGGCACGGATTCTACCAGGTCTCCCACCTGGGACAGGCGCAGTCCGATGGTCGTTCCAAAATGCTCGGCCACATGATCTCCCATCCCGGACATGTAGATCCCTCCGATATCGCTGATCGTCTCCGCACTCTTTTCCCGCATGCGCACCGCCTGGAATGTGAAAACGAAAATACACAGGATCAGCACGAAGATCAGGCTGACGATCAGATATCGTGTATTTTTTGACTTATTCTCCATTTCCTTAGATCCTCCCGGATTTTCTCTCTAATCAGATGTTCCCATACTACTTATAATATCACTTTTTTCCCTGTACGTGAAGTGTGAATGTGAATACCGTCAAATAAAAAAAGAAAAACCTGTCTTTATTTGACGAACGCTTTTTTTCATCCCCTGCTGTTCCATATGGTATAATAGGGGGCGAAAGCAGGTGGACAGGCTTAAGAATCTCTTTGTGCCTGATTCCGAAAGTGTATCATAATCCTAAGGAGGTATCATATATATGGGCGAGGTCAGGTACATGATTTCTGAGGCGGCCAAAAAGCTCCAGGTAGAATCCCACGTTCTCCGCTACTGGGAAGACGAGCTGGGGCTGGAGATCGGCCGCACTGACATGGGACATCGATGCTATACGGAAGATGACATACAGCTTTTTCTTTGTATCCAGAAACTGAAGAATGAGGGAATGCTCCTGCGTGATCTGAAATTTATGATTCCCGAATTAACTGCAGCCCGGAAGCGGCTGAACGCCGCCAGGACGGAAGACGCAGAGGAAGACGTGGCCGGAGGCGTGGACGGAGGCGTGGACGGCGGGAGTTCAACGGCGGAAGCGGGCAAGGCGGAAGGCGGGAGTTCAACGGCGGAAGCGAGCAAGGCGGACGGCGGGCAAGCCAGTGATGCAGGCGGTAAGACAAACGTCATGCAGGCGAATGGTTCGGACAGCAAGGCAGACGACGTACATACCGGCAATGCAGGCAGCAAGGCAAATGGCAGAACCGGGGATATACAGACTGGCGTAACAGGCAGTACCCAGAATGGAATGCAGGCCGGCGGAACAGACAGTACCCAGAATGGAATGCAGACCGGCGGAACAGGCAGCAAATCAGGTGATATACAGACCGCCGGGGCAGACAGCAGAACCGATGATATACGCGCCGGCGAGGCAGACAGCGCGGCAGATGGTGTGCAGGGATTGGTCTCCCTGGCTTCCGCTCATCCGGCCGCTCCGGAGGCCGATGTGATCCAGGTAACGCAGTTGGAACAGGTGCGCTCTCTGATCGGGGATGTACTGACCGATGTGGTTTCCGCAAACAACGAAACATTGAAAAAAGACATCAGCCGCAAGGTCACTTCTGATGTCATCCGCGAAATGGATTTTCTTTTCCAGGCAAACGAGCGCCGGGAGGAAGAGCATTACCGGAAACTGGACGTGCTCATACGCCAGCAGCAGGCCGGACGGCGGGAAGCCGCCAGGGAAACCCCGCTGGGAAAATTGAAGAAGCTGCTTACATAAAGAACTGCCCCGTGCTTTTGGGACAGTTCCTCAGGGACATGCAAAATGATACGATTCTTTTTGCCCTGTTCCTTACTGCGGCTGCCGCTCTTCATTTCCAAATCGTGTATACTGCGGCATCCATGCCAGCCGAATGGTCCCGATGGGGCCGTTCCTCTGCTTGGCAATGATAATCTCCGCGATGTTCTTATCCTCGGAATCGTGGTTGTAATAATCATCCCTGTAAATAAACATACACACGTCAGCGTCCTGCTCGATGGCCCCTGACTCACGCAGGTCGGAAAGCATGGGACGCTTATCGTTTCGGGATTCCACCGCACGGCTCAGCTGGGACAGCGCGATGACCGGCACGTTCAGCTCCCTTGCCAGCCCCTTTAGGGAACGGGAGATCTCTGAAATCTCCTGCTGGCGGCTCTCGTTGCTCCTCTTGCTGCTCCCGCTCATCAGCTGCAGATAATCGATGATGACCAGGTCCAGGTTCTGTTCCAGCTTGAATTTCCGGCATTTGGAGCGCATCTCGGCGATGGAGATTCCGGAGGTATCGTCTATGATCAGCCTGGATTTTCCGATGATCCCGGCGCCCTCGATCAGCTTTTCCCAGTCCGTATCCTTCAGATTTCCGGTACGCAGAAGCTGCGCGTCCACGTGGGATTCCAGGGAAAACAGACGGTTCACCAGCTGCTCCTTGGACATTTCCAGACTGAACACGGCCACCGAAAGATTCTGCCGAAACGCCACATGCTGCGCGATATTCAGCACAAACGCGGTCTTTCCCATAGACGGTCTGGCCGCGATCAGGATCAGGTCCGACCGCTGCAGGCCCGACAGCTTATAATCCAGGTCGATAAACCCGGTCGGGATGCCGGTTACGGTCCCTCTTGTTTTGGACGCCCTCTCAATGACCTCCAGGGCATTGAGCACGACCTGCTTGATGGGCACAAAGTCCTGGAAATTGCCCCGCTCCACCAACTCAAATACCCGCTTCTCCGTCATTTCCAGGATTTCCTCCAGGGGACGGTTTTCCAGGTAGCAGGTGTTGGCGATCTCCTCATTGAGCTTGATCAGCCTGCGCAGGGTTGCCTTTTCCTTGATGATCTGCGCGTAGACCTTTGCGTTTGCCGAGGTCTGAAAAGCTGCCAGGATATCCTTCGCAAACTCCAGGCTGCTGACCTCCGGCGGAACATTCTTCTCTTTCAGGTGCTCCTGCAGTGTGATCAGGTCCACCGGCTTTCCCATATGAAATAATTCTGCCATAGCGTCAAACAGGATGCCATATGCAGTCTGATAGAAGTCCTCCCCTGTGAGGATCTCCGTTGTCTCCAAAATGGCATCCTTATTCATCAGCATCGCCCCGATGACCGCGGACTCCGCTTCTGTGCTATGAGGCAGGATCCGTTTGATTACCGCCTCTTCCATCTGTTTTTACTCCTCATCATCCATATCTGTTCCGTGTCCCGCAAATGCACCCGCGGTCTGCGCTGGATGTCCTCTTTTCCATCAGGCTCCGTTTACCGGAACATACGCTTATGCTTATTCTTCCCCGATCTCTACCTTCAATTCCGCAGTCACTTCCGGGTGCAGCTTCACCGGAACCATGTGTGTTCCCAGTGTTTTCAGCGTTTCCTTGAGCTGGATCTTCTTTTTGTCCACGTCCAGGCCCATCTGGTCCTTGACCGCGGCAGCGATCTCCTTTGCGGACACGGAGCCAAATGCCTTTCCGCCTTCGCCCACCTTGATCTTAAGCGCGACCTGTCCGGCTTTCAGTTCCCCGGCCAGCTTTTCAGCAGCCTCCTTGTTCTCCTTGGCGATCTTTTCCTCATTGCTCTTCTTCAGCTTCAGGTCATTCATGTTTCTGCTGTTCGCTTCCACGCCCAGCTTCTTCGGAATGATGAAATTCCTTGCGTAGCCGTCATTGACATTTACAATTTCTCCCTCTTTTCCGAGAGACTTTACATCCTGCAGTAAAATAACTTTCATAGTATACAACTCCTTTTATTCTCTATATCCATACCCGAGGGCATCCCATTATGGCCATTCGGCCGTTTCATAAGGTAATACCCGAGGGCATCCTGCTGTTCTGAACAGCAGACTATCTTTATTAAATATCCCCGGCCTCGATCATCTGGTCGATGGTCTCCTTCAATCTGCGGATCGCTTCCTGCACGTCCGTATGGTCAAACTGCGCGCCTGCCGCATTGATATGCCCGCCGCCGCCCAGCTTTTCCGCAATGATCTGGACATTGACCTCGTCGATGGAACGGGCGCTGAGGTAAATTCTTCCATTATAGATGGTAAGTACAAAGGACGCCTTGATCCCGCTGATATCCAGCAGCTCGTTGGCCGCCTGCGCTCCCAGAACCGTGGGGCTGTCGATATCGCCCGGGCACTCCGCAATGGCATACTCGCTGCGGTAGACCTCGGCCATACGCACGGTCTCGGCCTTCGCGCGGTAGGACTCCATGTCGTCCCGGAACATCTTTCTCACACGCGTGATATCCGCGCCGCACCTTCTTAAAAATGCCGCCGCCTCAAAGGTCCTGACTCCGGTCCGGTTCATAAAGTTCCGGGTGTCGATCATGATCCCGGCGTACAGGCAGTCCGCCTCTACCGACGGGATGCGCAGGTCATCCACGATATACTGCAGCACCTCCGCCACCATTTCACAGGTAGATGAGGAATAAGGCTCTACATAGGAGAGCACCGCGTTTTCGATGACCATGCTGCCCTGCCGGTGGTGGTCCAGTACGGCAATGGTCTTGGACTGCTTGAGCAGCTCCGGACACTCCGTCATGGGCGGCTTGTTGGTATCCACCACCACCACCATGGAATTTTCATTGATCCGGTCCAGCGCCCTGTCCGGCGTCAGGAAAATGTCGCTCTCATAAGCGGAGCTGTCCAAAATCTCATCATACAGCGGCCGGATGGAATTGGAAACCTCCTCCAGCACCACATGTGCCTTCTTGCCCAGCTCCTTCGCCGCACGGTAGATCCCCATGCAGGCGCCCAGACTGTCGGCATCCGCCAGCCGGTGTCCCATGACAAAGATCTGGTCCTTGGCCACAATAAACTCCCGCAGCGCCTCCGCCTTGACCCGGGCCTTGACCCGCGTATTCTTGGAGGTCTGCTCCTTCTTTCCGCCGTAATATTTTAACCCGTGGCAGTCCTTCACTACCGCCTGATCGCCGCCCCTGGCCAGCGCCAGGTCGATCGCCATGCGGGCATAGTCGTAGCTCTGGGCATAGGTAGATGTATTCACGCCCAGGCCGATACTCAGCGTGGCTGAACGCGCATTGCCGATGTTCACCTGCTTCACATCCTCCAGCAGAGAAAACCGGTCCGCTTCAAACTTCTGATAAGCTTCCTTTTTGATGACGATAAAGTACTTGTCCTTTTCCATTTTCTTCACAAGTCCGTCGGCATCGTTGATATATTTGTTGATCTTGCGGTCGATCAGCGCCACCAGAAGGGACTGGCGCACCTCCTCCACGCTGTCCATGATCTCATCATAATTGTCGATGTAGATCAGGCCGGCGATCATCCGCTGATTGTCGATCTCCCGCAGATTGGCATTCAATTCCGTCACGTCGGTCATATAGATGACCACAAAAAATTCCTTGTCCCTGGGAATGTGCAGCACATCCTCCGTCTCGCTGAAGCCTTCCATGGAAACCTTGCTGAGATGGACCTGATAATCCCGCCCGTTATGCTGGATCTCCAGCTCCACATTCTCCTCATCTCCCGGAAATACGCTTCGGCTGATCTCCGGGATCAGCTTGTTCAGATACCGCTCCCGCCGCCTGCCGCAGAATTCCTCCTCAAACCGGTCGTTCTTCCACACGATCCGACCGTCCTCCATCAGAATGGCGTAGGGAATGGCAAGCTCCCGCAGAAGGGTATTCTGTATCCCCTTATACTGGGTCGAGAACTGGATCATATCGGCCAGGATCAAAGAACGGTTGTGGAAATACAGGATGCCGACGATCGCCGCATAGATGATGACGAACACGGACATCATCCCGGCCGCCTGCCTGTCGATCCGATACATCCAGATGTTCATTGCGATCAAAAGCACCGTCATGATGAGCGGCCATCGCATATACATCTTTAACTGTCCCTTCAAACGCACATCTTTCTTTTTCATGTTTTTTTCCTCTTCACCTCATCGGACCGTATCCTCTGCAGCGCCCCCGATGACCTGGGATCGCCTGCCCTGACACGTCCGCCCCTCCCGGGCATGTATGTACAGATACAGCATGCCCTGCGGAAAACACCCTGCCGGATCAAACCTCCTGCCCTGCCGGAAAGCAGCGCCGGATGGCTTTTCCGGTCACTAACATGTCTAGTATATCACCTTTTTTGAAATTAATCCACTATAATCTGAATCTGCGCCGGGAGGGAATACAAAATGTGGGATAACGATTCTGAACGGCTACGTATTTATCATAAAAAAATGAGCGTCCCGGCGCACACCCGCGCCGGAAAAAGAAAAAAACTGCCGCACCGGAATCCTCTGAATCCCCGGTACGGCAGCTCATTTACATGTCTTTTTTTATTAATCCTGAACGTAAGGCATCAGAGCGATGTGTCTTGCTCTCTTGATCGCTACGGTAAGCGCTCTCTGATGCTTTGCACAGTTGCCTGTGATTCTTCTCGGAAGGATCTTTCCTCTCTCAGAGATGTACTTCTTCAGCTTTGCCACGTCTTTGTAATCAATCTCGTTATTTTCTTTTCCGCAGAATACGCATACTTTTTTCCTTCTGCGTACAGGGCCTCTTCTCTTGAAGCCGCCCTCCGGTCTGCTTCCCTTTTCGTAAGCCATCTTCCTTTACCTCCTGAATTTATGATTCACCCATCAAAGCTCTCAGAAATGAAAATGGACTTTTGACAGTCGAATCATTTATAGCCTCCGCATGGAATGCCGTTTTAACTAAACGGCAGTTCCTCATCTATCCCGTCCGGGATGTTCATGAAGCCATCACCCACATCTGCTGCCGGCGACGGTGCCGGCTGCTGGTAGTTGTTCTGCTGCTGATAAGAATTCTGCTGATAGGCACTGCGGTTCGCTTCAAACTCAGACTTGCTCTCCGCAAACTCCTGATCCTCTACGATCACTTCTGTCGTGTACACCTTCACGCCGTCCTTATTCGTGTAGCTTCCGGTCTGGATCCGTCCGGAAATGGCTACGCGCATTCCCTGGCGGAAATACTTCTCCGCGAACTCCGCGGAGCGTCCGAAGATCACACACGGAATAAAATCAGCGGTGGGCTCGTTGTCCCTCTTGAACCTGCGGTCTACGGCAATCGTATATCTTGCTACTGCAGTTGCGCTGTCACCCTGTGAATATCTGACTTCGGGGTCCCTTGTCAGGCGACCCACCAAAACTACTTTATTCATATATACCTCTTTCTTTTATGCCTCCTGCTTCACGCATAAATATCTGAGCACGTTATCCATGATACGGATACGCTGTTCCACTTCACCCGGAACAGCCGCGTCAGACTCGAAGTGTACAAAGTAGTAGTATCCTTCTTTCATCTTCTGAATCTCATAAGCAAATCTTCTCTTGCCCCATTCGTCAACGTCTGTTACATTGCCGCCGAAACGGGTGATCAATGCTTTTACCTTCTCTACTACTTCTGCTCTTGCATCGTCTTCGAGCTTTGCGCTGACAACAACGGCTAACTCATACTTGTTCATGTGTCCTGCACCTCCTTCTGGTCTCTGGCCCCCGCCTGCCCGGGAGCAAGGAATATAATTGTCTGTCAGATGTCAGATCTGCAAAACCTGACACTGCTGTTCAGTACAACGGCCGATCCTGTTGTCTGCCGTACCCAAACAGCTGTAAACCAATGTGTATGTCACACAGATACTTATCATAGCACAAGACATTTTATGATTCAAGCCTTTTTGCGAATTTCCCTCGTATTTTTTTCCACCAATTTCCTGGGTACCATCACCTGATGTCCGCAGCCACAGCATTTCAGGCGGAAATCCGCCCCTACCCGGAGCACCTCCCACTCGAAATTCCCGCATGGGTGCTGCTTTTTCAGCCGGATGATGTCCCCTACCGCAAAACGATCCGCCATCATGATCCCTCCTGTCAGTATTCCTCGATCAGCACGCCCTGAACCAGAAACCGCTCATCCTCCAGCACATTGGTGCAGGTGGAAAGACTCACGATCCGGGAACCCGAGTTTAAATCCGCCTCTACCTGATAATTGGATGAATTTTTACACAGCTCCAGATAATTCAGGAAATCTTCATCCGTATCGTAGTCCAGATTATAATTCTCCGCAACCGCCTTTACCACGCCTGCCGAAAATACCTGGTAGACCTTGGTCATGCCGTCGGGCGTATAAATATAGAAATAAGGATGCTGCTTGCAGAACTCCTCATCCGCATAAGCGCTGAGCTGAGAAAACATCTCGCCGCCCACCTTCAGGTTGTGACCGTAGATGAAGGAATTCCGGTCGGTGAAGGAGGAATGGCTCCGCTTATCCAGGAAGATCGCTCCCAGCTTATTGTCATTTGCGGAAAATGTCTTTGTCAGATATTCTTCATTGTCCCTGCTTTTGACGACGGGGTAGCTGATGATGGCCGGCTCCTCCATCCGGATCCAGGCAACCGTATCCGGGTTCTCCGCCAAAAGCGCTTCAAAATCCACCTGGAAACCGTCCCCGGGCTTTTCCTCTTCCCCCTCTCCTCCGGGGTCAGGCTCCGTGACTGCCATTTCCTTGACCTTATCGTACTCCTGCCCGCCGGTATAATATGGAAGGACCATCATCACGATCTGGTAAACGGAAACGGCCAGGATCCCGAATGCAATGATCATGATCAATGTGGTGAGCAGGCTGCCGCCCTTTTTACCTTCTTTTTTATTTTTTCTGCCTCCGCCTTTTTTTGCGGAGGCTTTACCGGACTTCCCGGAAGCTTTTCCCCGGGCTGCTTTGCCGCCTGTTTTGCCGCTGGTTTTGCCGCCGGATCTGGCTGCCGGGGCCTGCCTGCCTTTCATATTCTTCTTTTCCATCGTTCTGCCTGCACAGCCTGCCTTTCTTAATTTATATGTACCTCAGAACCGTTTGGTGCTGTTTTGGATCCTTCCTAAAATCCAAGATTTTCATCTACCAGGATCACCTTCGTCCTCTTCGGGACCTTGGAAAATCTGGTGATCAGAATCTGACAGCAGATGCATTCCGGAGACTTGCAGTCTGCGCAGGTTCCGTTCTTTACGCATGGGGTCTGGATGCCGAACCGCTGCGCGTTGATGGGCGCGGCCTCATTTTTTGCGCGGCTCATGGCATCGGCCTCGGTCTTGACCACCTTGTTCATACCTACGATCAGCAGGACCGTTTTCGGGCCGTAAGCGTAGGCCGCCACACGGTTCGCATTTCCATCGATGTTGACCAGGATCCCGTCCTCGCTGAGCGCGTTGGTGCTGCCCAGGAATACATCGCAGTTCAGAGCCTGGTGCATGACCTCTTCCTGCTCCGCACGGGTCTCCTTCGTCCCCCGGTCCAGGACCTCGTAATTTCCTGCACGGACTGCATCCAAAAGGCCGATCTCCTGTGCGGACATGCTGCCGCCCCAGCTGACCGAGCTACCCTCCGGGATGAGCTCCAGGGCTTTGGCCAGGGCCTCTTCCTTTGTCTTTACATAATAAGCTTCCATGTTGCGGGATTCCAGGGCCTTTATTATACGTGAGCCCAATACTTCGTTGCGCATCTCTCTTACGTTCATTTTTTTTATCCGCCTTTCTACTGTTCCAAATCAATGTCATGTTTTTTATTATAGCAGTCATGATAGGAAAAGACAACGGAGGGATTGTAAAAAATAAATAATATCCATTATCGTTACAGGGCATGCCTGGTGAAGGGGTGACCTGTAACAACAGACCGTGCAAACGCCTATATTCGAAATTTTGATTGACGTATTTCCAAACCATACGTATAATAATAGAAAACAGGCAACAGCGTGTGTCTGTTGAAGCGTTGAAGTATAGCAGCGTACCGGATAGCCTTGCTATATGGAGCTTTCAAGAGGGGTTGTGCAGTGAAACCTCAAACCGGAGTAGGCAGATCGCCCAACGGGTATTTACCGAAAGAAAATGCTCAGAGCCGCTTTGCACGTTCAAAGCGGCTTTTTCATTTCGAAAGGAACAAAAGGACTATCTGACAGCAGTCCAGGGGCATTCCTTCGTGCATCGGTCTCCAGAATTTAACATTGAGGCTTTTTCCAGTAAACAGGGGTTACTTCTCCTTATCACCCAAAAGCAGCAACCCCAAAGCTACAGCCAGACCGGCCTGCTTTTTCTGCTTCAGCGCATCTGCATTTCTCACGATACGTTTTGCTTCTTCCAGTGAGATATATTTCGCATTCTGCAGTCTTGTTGTATCAAAAGGCTCCGTTTTACTCCCGCGAAGCTTTAAATAACATTTATAACAGCACCGCGGCTTCTCATTTTCGATCAGAACTGTCCGTCCCCTTGTGCCGCATAGCTCACAAATCCCGTCATCCAGAAAGCCGCCCCGTCCATCCGGGTGCCTGTGGTATGTAAACAGCGCCGAACTTTTCTTCGGATACATATGCCGATAAATGTACTCCTTGTATTTGTAATGATAACCCATGATTTTCCTCCTTCGATCAGCACTGTACGGTTGGATGATCTAAAGATTGCAACCGTACAGGTGGGAATTATTCATAATCCGGAAAAATCTGGCAAAGCCCGCCTTCCCCTCCGACAACAAGAATAGAGCCCCATTCTCCGAACCCCTTTGACAGATCCAGAGCTTCTTCATCCTGCAATCCGGCATTCCACACATAGGCCAGAGGATTTGCCTCACCCGCTTTGATGCCTTTCAGCGCCTTCCTCTCCGCCGGCCATTCTTCTTCATAAGAAGAGACAGAGAGCATTGCGTAAAGGATGCCTGCGTTGGTTACATTTCTGATCACATGATAGACCAGGATCTGAAACTGATTTTCTACTTTTTCAATCAGCGTTCTCTCTTCATCAGACCATTCATAGAGAACTCCCACCATCACGCCCAGATTCATCGGCCTGCTTACATATACCTTATGTTCCTCTTCAAAATCCTGGATCACAGATTGCTCCTTTTCATCCAGAAGCCCTAGCATATGCATCCTCTCTGCCGCTTCCTTTCTCATTTGCTCCTTCGTCATCTTCCGTTCTCCTTCCTACTTTCCATATTCATCCCTACAACGCCGCGTCAACCGGCTCACTTTCCAGCGCCAGGATTGCAAATACACACTCGTGTACCCGATAAAGCGGTTCCTTCGCCGCGAACCGCTCCAAAGCTTCCAGCCCCAGTGAAAATTCTTTTAACGCCAGGCTACGCTTACGGGACAGGGAACGCTGCTTTAACCGTGCCAAATGTTTTGGCGTCAGGTATTCCGGACCGTATATGATCCGCAGGTACTCCCTCCCCCGGCACTTTACGGCCGGCTGTATCAGCCTTGAGCCCATGCATGCAGCAAACGTCTCCGGTTTGACCACCATCCCTTCCCCGCCGTTTTCCGTCAGCGTCTCCCACCACCTGGCCGCCTTCTCCAGTTCTTCCCTGCGGGATAAATCTACTTCCAGATATTCCGTTTCCATAAAAATCGGATCATGCCCCGTGCAGTATCGCTTTAATGTTTCCATATGCCAGACATGCTTCTCCCCGGAAAACACCCGTCCCTCACAGGCCAGGAGATGAAAAGGCGCAATACGCAGATCCCCCGCAGAATCCACATTCCAGCAATACCGCCGGTAAGCTTTTACATACGCTTCCGCCGCAGTCCGCTTTTTGGCAAAATGCTGCCGCAGACTGCGGAGTTCTCTTTCCGAAGAGTTATCAAAATGCTCTGCGGCTGTCCTGTCATCAGACACATCCTCGCTTGTCCTGCGGCGGGATGCATCCTCGTCCGTGTTTTGGATGTCCAGGCTCCCGGCTGCAAGCTCCAGAACCTGGACGGCCGCCGAAAGCGACTCCCTGCCTGCTCTCCCGACCGGGCCATACTGGCTTCTCAGCAAAGCCTTTGCCTTCCCGGACCAGGGCATGATCTCGGTATCCAGACAGACCCATTCCGTTTGAAAATCCTCCCAAAAACCATTCTCAGTCAGCGTCTGGTCCAGCCTTTCCAGAATCTCCGCTTCCATACCCCTTTCCTCAAAAAAGCGTCTTCCCGTCCTGGTGTAGATAATGCCTCTGCTTCCATCCCCCACACCAAAACGTCTTTTGGCCGTGTCGGCAGTATGGCACAATACGATCACCGCCCTGGAGCCCATATGCTTCCGCTCACATACCACACGCCCCACTCCGTTTTTCTGATAATACTGAAATGCCTCCCATGGATATTCCATATAATCCTCCCTGGAACTCGCCCTGCTGGGCGACATCGTCGGCGGCAGGTAGATCAGCCAATGAGGATCTGCCGCGAACCGGCTCATCAATTCCAGTGCCGAAGCCGTATTCTCCTCCGAAATGGTGATTCCCGGCAGCAGTCTTGTAGACAGATGCAGCTTTCCCTGTACATCCTGAATATCCAGAATCCCCGCATCTTCTTTTTCACTGCCGCCAAACGGACGGCTCCCCTCACAATACTGCCTGTGAGCCGCAGCGCTTACCACTTCCATCTCCGGATAACAAAGACAGGATAGTTTTCCGCCAAACACGCATCCGGTATCTACACAATACGTGCGGTTCACGGCCTGCACCTCTTCCCGGGGCGTATGCCCGTAAACGACCGTGGCCGCTCCCCGGTAATCCGCGGCCCAGTTTCGCCGGACCGGAAAACCCGAATCGTCTGTCTCCCCAGTGGTGTCTCCATAGAGACAAAAGGCCCGGATCCTGCCGGATACCCGGCCGATGTACTCCTCCCTGATTCCCGCATGTGAGACCGCAAGCCTTCCCCCGTCAAATATATAATGGCTGACAAGATTTTCCAAAAATGCCCGGACTTCCTCAAGAAATCCTTCCTCTTCACGCTCCAGCTCCCGGATCGTGTTTTCCAGTCCGTGAGAGATCTGTACCTTGCCGTGTTCCAGATACCGTCTCAGCTTATCGTCATGATTGCCCGGAACACAGAATGCCGTACCCGCGCCGACCATCCGCATCACCAGCCGGAGCACGTCCGCATTCTTCGGCCCCCGGTCGCAGAGATCCCCCACAAATACCGCCCTTCTCCCGCAGGCATGCCGGTAAATCCCGCCTTCCCCCGGTTCATAGCCAAGCTTGTCAAGAAGCTCTGTCAGTTCATCAAAACATCCGTGTACATCTCCAATGATATCAAAGGGTCCATGCTCTTCTTTTTTATCACTCCAAAGCTTTGTATAGACGATCTCGGCATTCTCAATCTCTTCTTCACTGTCCAGCACATAGACAAAACGGAACCCCTCCTTTTTGAACTTCCGCATACCGGATCTGAGAGCCGTAAGCTGGGATTTCAGCACCGCTTCCGGAAGCCTGCGGTCCTTCCGCGCCAGATTCCGTTCCCGGATCACGCTCTCCGGCAGGTGAAAGACGATCGCAGCCGCATGTACATTCTGCGCTTTTGCCAGCTCGAACATTCTTTTGCGGTCATTTCTCTGCAGATTGGTGGCATCAATGACCGTTGTCCTCCTGTGAGCCAGCCGCTTCTCCGCCGCATGATACAAGAGTTCAAAGGCATCCTTCGTTACATTCTGCTCATTTTCATCGTCGCATACCATACCCCGAAATACATCGGATGACAGAACCTGCGTAGGCAGAAAATGCTTCCCTGCAAACGTCGTTTTTCCGGCTGAACTTGGGCCCACCAGCAGGATTAATGAAAATTCAGGCAGTTCTATCCGCATTTTGTAAACACCCCCATCTGAGTTGGAAATCCATAGCGCTCATCCATTTCCCCGATCCCCTTGACCTCCGCTTCATAGCCATACTGCCCGCAGATTTTTGCGGTCCAGGCCGTAAATTCTTCCCTTGTCCATTCGAAGCGGTGATCCTCATGACGAAGCATCCCCCCGCCCGCACAGTGATAGCGTACATTGTACTCCCGGTTCGGTGTCGTGACAATAATTGTCGGAGGAGCCGCCTTTTGAAACAGAACCTTTTCGAATATGGGCAGCTTTTCGGGCATGATGTGTTCCATGACTTCCACCGCGCAGGCCGCGTCAAATCCGCAGATCCGGCTGTCCTGATACAGCAGGGAGCCCTGGAACAGCTTCGGAAGCCTTTTCACCTGTCCGGTATACTCTCTTTCTTCCCCGGAATATCTTCTGTCATGCCCGGAATATCCTTCCACCTGTCTGGAATATTCTCTGCCCGAAATTCTTTTCCGCGCTTTTTCCAGTGCCTCCGCTGACACATCCATCCCACACAGCTTTCCAATCTCCCGGACCGGAAGAAGAAGTTCCAAAAGCTTTCCCTCCCCACAGCCCAGATCAATGACAGAAGAAGCGCCGCAGCGGATCACTTCCTGCCGCACTGCTTCCAGGCGGAGCTGATCTAACGGTGCACACCGCTCCTCCGGCCCCCATGCTCCCTCTTCCTCACCAACGTATCTACACTTTCTCTGGAATTGCTCTGCCGGCTCCCACTTGCCATCTTCTTTACACTCCCGTGCGCTTCCTGCCTCTCCTTCGGATTCTCCCCCGCCTTCTCCCCGGAGCCTGTGTACCGCGATGTCCGCATAGCTCCGTGTCTTTGCAAAATATCTGCGCACGATCAATTCTCTCGCCGGATGTGTTTCCAGCCAGCCCTTTCCATGGATCAGGAGCTTATCAATCTCAGATTCCGTAACAAAATAATGCTTCTGCCGGTCAAAAACAGGGATCAGCACATAGAGATGACGCAGAAGGTCTGCCAGACGCACACGGCCTCTCAGCGTCAGATTGACATAGGGGCTTTCGCCCCACTCCGGGAAATGCTCATCAATCGGGAAGCACTCATAGGACAGGCGATATCCAAGCGGTTCAAATATTTCCTTTAGAAGTTCCTTTTTCTCCCCCACGGGGAACATATACACACAGGCTGAAAGCTCCAGCCGGCTGTCCGCCAGCTCCTGCTTTTTTTCACAGCGCCCGCTCATGGCCGTACCGAATACCCGTGAAATGGCGCTGCTCAAAAACGAAGATGCCGCATAGGCGCGGTCATTGACATAATCCGAGAGCTTCCTGTATCTGGCCCCCGGTTTTCCCCTTGCAATATCCAGCGGATCCAGATCAAGAAGCAGCGCCGCCGTAGTCCTCTCATCCGATTGCTCCGGGTAACATACATACGCCTTTCCCATAGGAAGGGAAAATTCGTGCAGCCTGGATGGATTTTTATGCAGGAGCCAGCTCAGATCCCGGGCGGAATGCCCTGCGTCTCCATCCGGTATCCTGTATGTAATTGTGAGAAGCATATTCCACACACTCCCTTTCCAATCTTCACATGTAATATTTTTTCTGTTTTAAGATCGCAGGATTGACTTCTGCCGATTCCTGATCGACCATTACGATGAATCCTTCACTATGCAGCTGAGAGCAGACATGATCGTCAAATTCCCTTATCACTCTGCTCCAGTTGTAATTCTCCGAGGAAACCCGAAAGTACAGCGTCCGGTTTCCCGGCTCCGTATGGTACTTGCCGCCAAACCGCACTCTTAGAAACTCCTCATTCAGATCCAGAGTCACCTGCCTGCAATATCCGTTGATGTCCATGGTTTCATCCGCATGTCCGTTATGGTCCTTCCACCCTGCAATGATATCCACGATTTTGTCTGCGAATTGACGGGTAATGAACGGATACGGACGCTCTTCCATCCTGTGATAAATCTGGTTCTTTAACTCTTCTCCGCTTGTTTCCTCCGCAAACTGCAGCCCCCACATCCGGACGAATGCTTCGATGTCTTTCCTTGTCTGTCTGCGTCTTGTACGCTCATAAAGCCATTCCGCGGCAAAAAGCGTCTCTTCCACATCCTCCGGATTCCCGTAAATATGCTGTACCACCGGAAAAATGCTGCCGTCACGCCGAACCATCCATGCCGTAGTACCCAGATACGTTCGATTATCCATCCATATCCTCCTCACAATCACATTGGTAATGCCTGCTGCCGTCTGCCTTCACTAAGATATCCCGGATCGCCTCATTGTGATCTAACCGAAATTCTGCCTTTATCTTTCGGAGCATCTCCTCATAACAAAGGCAGGGATTCAGAAAGATGATCGCCCGTTGCCTCCGGATTTCCACTCTGCCGCGCGGAAAATAGTGGAAGCTTTTCCCCTGTGTCACCTTGCGCGGCAGCTTCGACCAGATTTTCTTATGATTATTGCTCCAGGCCTCTTCCTGAAATCCCCCTTTCTGACTCTCCTCATTCTCATCCGGAATCAGATTCCCAAATTCATCGCAGAGCCTTTTTTCACTTACAATCCTGTTCCCGATCACCCAGAATACTCCCTTATATAATATGATCCATCCCTCTCCTTTCCTGCTTTCTAACTTTTTGACCTGTGCAATCGGAGAAATAGACAAGTCAAGATGTGTCGGTTATTTTCCTACAGATCCTAAATGTCCGTATAAAACTCTTCCAATGTATCCAGACAGACACATCCCAGCGGAGCACCGAAAACAGCGCCGCAGTCTATGGCGATATGGCGGTTCTTCCGGCAGATTCTTCCGATATGACTTTCATCGATATATCCGGTAGGTGTATGCCCGGTTACGATGTATCTGTCCTCAAAGTAGATCTTTTCGTACTCGGGCACCGCCCATAGAAAGCAGGTCTCATATTCCGGCTCCATTTTCCACAAACCGCTTTTTTGTCCCTCGCGGCAGCCGGCAGATGTCTGTTGGCAGTCACCTGGCCCGCTACCTGCGGAAATAAAATCCAACATTTTGCTTTTATCCGGGACCGTATGTGACAGGAAAAGTCTTCTCCCATTCACTTCGGCCTCCCGGAAAAAACAGAACGTCTCCATATAGTCCAGCACCGCCTTCTGTCCGGACCTGCCCAGGCCCCGGAATGCCTCACTGGTCCTATCGCCCCCCATGCCCATCCATATGCGGTACACCTCCGTTTTCGACAGCTCTGCATATCGGTCTGTATCCAGATCATACAAGCATTTCAACAGATAATATGCCATATGATCATGATTTCCCCAAAATGGTATGATATTTTTATGCCGCATCATATCCTGTAATATCCGGATTCCGCCCTCCCCGCGGTCAACGATATCCCCGAGGATATAAAGGGTATCACCGGAATGGAAGCGGATGAGCTGCAGCATACGTTTGTATTTGTCAAAACAGCCGTGCAGGTCTGAGATTGCGTAGTGCATCGTTACTCCCTCTTGCAATGATCATTTTATTACTTCACAAGTGATACACACCCATTTTCCATGTTATATTTCCGCATTATGTATGAAATTTTTATATCATTCGTTGATTTATTTTCATTTAATATTTCCAAAACTTTTTCATCAATTAACGGGTGTATTTCATCTACAAGCATACATGCACAAATTTCTTTAAACTTATTTTTCAGCAGATTATGATATCCTCTTTTCTTAGTATTTTTTTCATTCAGAGTAAAATTCTTTTCAATAAGCAAATCGTACAGATAATTTGCATAAAAAAAGAGTTCCGTTATGATACCAACCATTTTATTTCTATATTTTAACTCAAATGCATAGAGCTTATCCCCATCCCACGTCCATAAATCTACCGCTGCACTTCCTCTTGCAAATACTTCATTTTCTCTTTTTACCGTATCTGAAAACAGTCCTACCGGAAGCTGACGGAAAATTTCATTTCCTTCTGAATTTGCATTTTCAATTACATCGTGAAGGATACTTTCTTTTCCTGCCAACATTCTTTCCACCCAATTTTCGGAAATTTTATCATTATTTGACTCTTTGTTATCCTGCAGTGGCACATTATTGACAAAGCTTTCTCCATTCTCTTTCAGCCAATCGTCAAACCCATCATCTGCGGATATAATTGTTTTTAAATCCTCAGCCAATGAAAACCACCCGTACTGTTCCTGAAACCGAAGCACCCTATATAAAAATCTATTAAAATGTCCGTTACCCTCGAATTTACCTTTTAGTTCTTCAAAATTTAATGAAACAGCAATACCCAATTTAATATCTTTTTTGAAATAACGTCTTAACACCACTGCCCATCCTTCAAAAGCAGCTGGATTCTCTTGCATATTTTCATTTTTCTCTCCTTTTCCGATTGCTTCTTCCTTTAGAATCATTTCAATTTTCTCCTCTTTTTCAACAAATATGATATCTGAAGGTAATTTAATATGTTCTGAAGGTAATGAATGCTCGTTTTCGTATTTCTTCCTTAATTCTTCTCCTATCATATCATTCATCCCAATTTTTACTCTGTCCTCTGCTTTTCCGTAGTACTCTTTCATTTTCATCCTCCTTAAATTTTAGATTTTTATATCCACTAAAATACTACCATACAATACAAATTTTATGAAGATATACTCACGGCCGATTTATCTGGCGCTCAGTATCATATCCTCTTAAATCTATCCCTGCCCCCACTGTTTTTCTATCAGTATTTCAATTTTTTTGTCAATTCAAGCCCGCCATTTTCCTTCACAGACCTTATAAAACTGCCGGAACATCCGGTACAGTTCTTCTTTTTTCGCAATACATTGAAGCCACTCCCTGGGGATTCCCGCCTCTCTTTCCACCAGACTATCTTCCTCCCAGGTTCCTTCCCCAATCTCCGCCGTACCGCTCTTTGCCGCCCGCTCACCGGATGCACAGTAATAGATTCCCGCAAGCCCGCCTGCAATTGCCGCTATAGTATCAGTGTCTCCGCCCAGATTCACGGCCTTCAGCACGATCTCCCTGTATGATTTCCCGCTAAAAAAAGCCCACAGAGCCGCCTCCAGTGTATCTACGACATACCCTGTGCTTCGGATTTCATTTTCTGTCAGTCCCAAAATCCGTTTACTGAGAATCCTGTCAAAATGCTCCCGCTCCGCCGCGCAGGTTTCCGAGCAGTATTTTTCTATAAAACCGATCGTCCCTTTCAGCGCTTCTTCTTTCGAGTCTCCCTCCGCCAGCCGGATCGCAAATTTCACATAAAAGATACATGCAAATATGGAACGTCTGTGTCTATGGGTCAGCGAAGAAACCTCCTCCACCAGAGAAATCAATTGCGGTCCTTCCATCCGCAGCCCGTAAAATGCAAGCGGAAGCACCCGCATCAGCGAACCGTTCCCATTTTCCAGATTGGAATTCCCACCGCATCTGACGGGCGATTCGCCTCCGCACATTTTTTCAATGGCCTCCCGCGTGGAAATACCAATATCAAATACTTCTCCATATGGGGTAAATGCCCCGTTTTTGTAAAAATCCACAAAATTGTCTGCTGTCTTTTGTATGGAATATCCCTGATTGATTGCATCGATCAGGCAGAGCATCAGGGATGTATCATCAGACCAGGTTCCGGCCGGCTGGTGGTATGTTCCGTATGCACGCATCTCCCGAACCGGATCCTCCTTCCTTTTGCGTCTGTCTGAAAATTCCACCGGAACTCCCAGCGCATCTCCCACACAGAATCCGAATAACCCCTGATATAACCGAAGCTCCCTGATACTCCCCGCATGGATAAAATGCCCCTCCGGCTCCGAGCCGCCAAAACCTGCACTACCTGCGCATTCCTTATACATCTGATCTCCTCCTCCGATACTCATGGCATATCATCGGCCGCAAGCATGACCATTACGGGATGCCCCTGGGTATGTCATCCCGAAGTCCGGCAAGGCACAGACCTTCCTGTGTGATATTCAAAAAATTTCTAAAGTTATCAGCATTTTCTTCATTCAGGATAATGTGATACGCATTCAGCACATGGTCCAGATCCAACTTCCCTTTCAGGAAATTGCCCACAGCCTTTAGAATCCTCTTCCTGCCCTTAAAACTGCCTCTGTAATATTCAAGACTCACATAATCGTGCATACATTCCCAGTAAATCTGCCCTTTGCAGCCGTATTGGTCATCCTGAAAATACCCGTATGCAGTCATATCCGAGGAGTCTGCGCTTTTCAGGTATTTCCTGGTCTCCTCCGCAGTCTTTCCCTCATACCATGTCCTGAGAAAGACGAATGGACCGTCAGCGGCATGGGGGGAAAGTGGCGCGCAGACGATATCGCCTTTCTGAAACGGCACAGGACACACAAAGCAGACCTCTTCCAGTCTCAGCATGATATCCAATTCTTCAGCCGACATGCCGGAATCATATTCAATCTCTGTCACTGCCTTATCAGGATTAAAAATGACGCTTATACACCTCTGCGCTTGATTGATATCATGCTTGCATACCCTGACTCTTTCATTCCGGTCTTCCCTGTCTCTGTCCGCACTGACCGCGTACAGCGCTTCCTCTGCCGTCTTATAGTATCCCTCCTGTTCAATCCATTTACGCCCGTTACCGTATTCTTCCGCTGAGTCATGGACGCTTTCATAGACGCTACATTTATAAACACAGCTTTCACTCACATTAAAAAATTCATCCAGGCATTGATTCTGCAGATGCATATATTTTTCTAAAAAGCAATGAAGAGTCTCCGGTTTTCTTCCTTCCCTGACGGCTGCCCGGCCTTCTGATCCGAAAAGCATCTCTTCATCCCGCATATGCTCCGTAACCCACTGAAAAGCCCTGTGCTTTTCCCCGAGCGTATGCCGATAGCTGTGATCGATCAGATATGCACTCTGTATAGGGGTAAACCGATGTCCGATTTCCCGGCAATGTCTGGCCACATCCTCTGAATTTATAAATGCATAGGTAAACGACATATCACAATCCGCTCCCTTGCAGGGCCGGCGGACCTTGTCCGCCGGAGTATGTCCGCCCATCTTCAAAGCACCTCCCTGAATATTCCCGGATTTTTCATCAACGTCCGGTTCTTATTATAATCTCGTCTCACCTGTGCCCTTATTTTGGAAATCTGCTGTCTGTATCTTTTTACCGTTTCAGGGCTCTCCGCACAGACATAGAATAAATGGCTTCCCTCCGCCATCTTCTCCGGCAGATGCCTGACTGCCTCAGAGCTTCCTTCCATGTCTTCCACCAGTCTGCACATATAGTAATGCTTTTCTTCGGCTACCCTGTAGCGTGTGCCCAGACAATAAATCCCCGCCATGTGAAAAAATAGTTCTTCATCCTCCGTGAGCAGCCTTTCCTTATACCTGTCAAATGTTTCTTCCATATATACCGGCTTTCGCTCATCTTCCCCGTTCAGCCATCTCTCGAGATCTCTCCACTTCTCCTCTGCCGCCTGCCTGCGCTCGGAAAGCCGCTGCCTCATTTCCGGCTGGTCTTTGTACTTTTCCAGCTTCCGTCCAAGAATGGTGATCTGATTCTCCAGCCGTCTTTCACTCTCCTCCATTTTTTCTACGATCCGGTTTCCATGTTTCTGCTGGAAATACGCAAGCGCCTCGTCCCTGCTGTAAAATATTTCTGTTATGACCTCTTTTTTTACTGCGACACATAAATAGTTCATGATCGGCATTCCTCCATTTGTATAGTGGATACTTCCTGCATCTTTCGTATAGCACTATAGCATACCGGATTGCCACAAAGCGACAATAGTGTGTCACCCATATTTTCCCCTGCGGTGCTGCCTGGATATCGACTCCAACATCCGCTCATTCATTGGATCTTCGGATCAGCTTTCCCCCCTTCTTTTTCACGTCAAAATCCTCCCGGAGCCCATAATCCTCTTCCATTACAAAACAATGGTCGTTGTTGTCATATCCAACCTCATGCCCGATCCGCCTCAGTGTCTTAAAATCCCGCTGGCGGGTACGCTCTGAGGATTCGGGAAATAATTCATAATAGGAATCCTTCGCGGTAAAATACTCTTTTGCCTCGCCGTCCTCATTCTCAAGCTCCTTCTCCCAGTCTGCAATGTCCTCATTCTCCAGTTCGGTCATCAATGTTCCAAGGCGGTACAGTCGTTTTAAAGACTGCCTCCGTTTTCCGGCCGCGTGTTCATTAAACTGAGGCGTGTCTTTTTTCACATATCCCTGTTCTTTTTTAGAATATACCACATCCACCAGCCCGGCCTCCCGCAGGTCTACAATATCCCGCTGGATCATCCGCTTGTTGATGGGAAGCCTGGAAGTGATCTCAGCAAATTCCGTTACTTCGCAGTGCAGGAAAATCTCATATAATAAAAGCTGCCGTTCGATTTTTGACAGCTCAATAAATTTCCCCATTCGATTCCTCCTCCCTTTTTCAACTTCTTCCATTTTAGAGTTTATAACTCTATTTGTCAACTGTCGCATGCCTTTACTTTATACTGGATATATTATACTGTTACCGTTCACTCGTCAGCTGCTGTCATGATAAGTTTGTGCTTGCACAAAGACTTATCATGACAGCGGCTGACGAAGGGAGCGCCGGTTTATGAGCAAAAATAGCCGCAAAGCAGCGGAAAAGCATCGAAGATGCGTTTTGCGAATGGCGCGGAGTGAACTCTGTGGCAGTTCCTTACAGCCGAACCGAGGTGTGACTGACATGAAGTATAATGAACGGATACGCGAGCTCAGGGAGGATAAGTCCCTGACTCAGCAAAGGATTGCAGACCTGCTCCATATCGGGCAGAGAACCTACGCAGATTATGAAAGCGGCAAGACAAGGATTCCCGTTGACAGCCTTCTGATCCTTGCCAGGTTCTACAATGTCTCTATGGACTACATTACCGGCGCCGGCAACCGGAAAAAACCGTATCCGGCAGATTGACCTCACATTCCCTCACACGCAGCCGCCGCCCGCTTAGAGCGGTATTCAGCTTATGGTAAGATTATTTTTGCACAGTTCCTTATCCTGATGAGGCAGGATTTTCCGCTTTTTCCGCCACATAAGCATCTAACCGGCTGATGACCCCTCTCAGTTCTTTCTGCAGGGCTTCCAGGTAGTATCCGGCGCTGTTCGCGATCCATTTTTCCTCCTGCTCATTCCCATAGGAAGCTTCCAGCCTCTTTAATATGTACAGCAAAGATTTTTGATTGTACTCTACTTCCAATAAATCTCTCATGATCGAATACAGCTCCTGCATCTTTTTTCCTTCCTATGCGCACCAGCGTAATTCATTCTTTCACCAATATATCATACTGCTCCGCAGATAAACGACAATAGCATGGCGATGCAGATATATACTTTTCGGAATACTTTTTTCAAATATTATAAATTACCCGCCACACTGTTGTCATCCACGGTACCTTGCCTGTGTTATAATGAATTGCGCTGATGCGCAAGCAGGTCATCAATTTCCTGCGGAAATTGGTGACAAATTAGAATGAATTATAATTTCTGAAATATACTCCAATCGGACTCAATACAAGGAGAAAATGATCATGAAAAAAATCTTAGATGATGTAAGACGGGACGCGATCAAGAAATTAAAGGCGGCGAATACGGAGGATCTCCATTTATTGACTGACACAGCCGTCTACATCTACTCACTTGTAAAAACAAGGGATTTATATGGACTTTCCGCCATGGAACAGGCTGTGAAGGATTCCCCGTCAGAATTTTTCAGATCCGTCTGCATATTTACTTCGGATCCATATGATTTAGACGATGCCATCGAACTTGTCACGAATGAATATTGGAGCCGTGATCTCCAGGGTGTCCAGGCTATGACCGCATATATCTATATTCGGGCAGCTCTTTACATTTCTGACCCGGAGCACTTTTTTTCGGATGGATTTAGATATCTCCTCCAATCCCTGCTTCCTCCGGGCAGCCTTCGCCGGGAATTTGAGGAACTGACAGAAAGGACCTACCGGGAAATGGAATCCCGCCATGAGAAAGAAGTATCAGAAAGCTTTTCCCATATCATCTGGCCGGTATTCCAGGATGAGGAAATATTGGAGAGCATCCACGCTCTGGAATGGGTGCTTGGCAGACTGCCGGACCGGGATGTACAGAGACTCCTCCGGGATATGGATATGAACACCGTTTCTGCCTGTATCTGTGCTCTCGGCGAAGATGTACGGGACAGGGTGATACGAAACCTGAGCAGACGCAGCGGTACGGCAGCCAAAGAAACTGCCGTACAATTGCATCCCATAAGCAAAAAGACCGCATCCCAGAGCATTTCCAACATGTTACTCGTTCTCGGACGGCTGGAGACCTCCGGGGAAATCAGAATGCTTTGACAACTCAAGGAGGAAGGTAAAATGACTTTAGAAGAAAAGGTTTTAGAAGGACTGGGTAAAGGCTGGGAATTAGTATACTTAAAAAAAGAAATCACAAAGGGGATTGCAGAAGAGAGAGTACGAGACGGTATATTAAATGATGTAAAGCTGGATGCCTTTAAAAAACTAAAGTCTGCCGATGATGCGGATGCCCGCTTTCTCATCGATGCGGCATTGTATATCTTAGCGCTTGCACAGACGGCGAGGAGACATGGGCCTCTGTGTCTGGATATTCTGATAGAGGATTTGCCTGAACCTCTGCGGATTCCCATCCAGATGGTGGCAGACTGCTATCCATATGAGGAAATCTTTGAAATTGCGACAAACGACTATTGGAACAGAGATCCGCAGGGAATACAGGCGATGGTCTCCTATATTTATATTTGCGGAGCACTTTATATCAGAAAGGGATATTCGCCAGATGCTTTAAAGGATGCGCTGGAAACCCTGTTTCCTTTAAACTGGCGGCAGGAATACCGGGAAAGATGTGAAAAAATGGAGATTACGAAAATCCTTCCGAAATATGAATCAATCTGACCAAATACACGGAAGGAAAAAATATACTGCACGCCAGATAAATAGGCCGTGAGTATAATATATAGTAGGAGGAACGCAAAATGTCCACAAATGTAAAAATCTATCAGGGCAGCCAGATTGGCGGATGCGTAACGGTCATAACATATACCCCGGAGATATCCGATAATCCTGCCCTGCGCGAACCGGAAACACAGGCTCCGCCAAAGTGCATGCAGGCCCCCCGGGCAATCCGCCTCATGATCGATTACGGCCAGTCCCTGCCCGGCTCGGATATCACGGAAGATTTCAAATACGACTGGGAACATGAACCCGTAGACGGCGTTTTCTTTACCCACTACCATGGGGACCATATCGGCCGTTTCACAGAAATTCCTTCCGGTATAAAGCTGTATATGGGAGCCGTAACACGCAAGGTTCTGACCAATATCTATACATATTTGAAAAATTCCCGGGATTCCGACACAAAAGACAGGGCAAAAAAAGCGCTGTCCATCCTCCATGATGACAACCGGATTGTTGAAGTTACACAGGATTGCCCCATCGTACTCCCTCTCCCCGGTGAAAACGGAAGGGCCGATGTACAAAACGCGGTCACGGTCACAGGGTACACCATCGACCATTCCGCCTATGACGCCTTTATGTACCTGGTCGAGACACCGGAGCAGACCATTCTGCACACCGGAGATTTCCGGGGGCATGGTTACCTCGGGAAAAAGATCATCCCCATGATCAATACAGATGTCCGCCGGTCAGGAAACAAGAATATAGATATCCTCATCACGGAGGGTACTATGATGAACCGCGGTTCGGAAAAAATCATCACAGAAGCTGATCTGCAGAAAGAGGCGGCAGAATATTTCAAAGATCATAAGTATGTGTTCCTGATCTGCTCTTCTACAAACCTGGATTCCCTTGCTTCCTTTTATGCTGCCGCGCAAAATACAAAGCCCTATGGAATGCGGATGTACACTTACAGTGAATATGTCATCCGACAGCTAAATACATTTACCGAAGCAGCCGAAAAATATGCCGGCCTCTATCGATTTGAACACGTTTACCAGCTGGATCTGGAAAGAAGCTTCCCCCATAAGAAATGGGATACGCGCAGAAAGCAGAAAGAGCTCATGAGAGAATATGGATTTCTGGCAGTCATCAAGCCGGAAGATTTCTGTGAAAAGTATATTGACGAGTTCCTCGATCTAAAGCCTGTCATCATTTATTCCCTATGGGACGGCTATCTGAATCCCCGGCACAAAGCTTACAAGGCGGGCTGGGATTCCTTCCTGAAACGGCAGAAGGCAAAAGGCATAGAGGTCAAACATCTTCATACCAGCGGCCATGCCGATGCGGAAATGATTGCCAGAATGATCAAAGCCGTAGATCCAAAAGAAGCTATTTATCCCATACATACGGAAAACGCGGCTGGGTTTTATGATCTTTCCATCAGCGATGCATTAAAAAAGAAAATAAGGACTTGTCCCGATTGAGCAAATACGTTTTCGTTTCTGACAAAAACAACGCGGCCCGTAATTTTGACTGCGTTGTTTTTCTGCCGTTCTTTTTATTGCGCATTAATCCCCTCTTCAGTCGCTGTTCAGAATTGCCATCATCTCTGCCGGTGTGACAATAAACTCCCTAACCGGATAGTGCTTCTGGTTACCGGTTACCAGATAAGCGCCGTCCTCCCAACATTGCGCGTAATACCTGAACCGTCGCAGTATCCTCTTTTTTTGACAGCAGAGCAGAAACAATTACATTGGTGTCAACCACTGCACAGCATTTCATTCTTTCGCCGCCTTTCTGGCCTTTCGTTCCGCCCTGGCGCTGGAGATTTCCTCATTGATCTCCTCCAGGCTCATCTCAGGCACATCGGCCGCCTGTCTCCGCATCTCCTCAAATGCTTCGAGCGCTTCCGCTCTTGTCACTACATTTTCCGGAAGCTTTGTTGAAAAAGGAATACCCCTTACAATCTGAATCTGTTTCATGCACATCCTGAAAACTGTCGGCATATCAGTTCCAAGCGCATCACAAATATCTGCCACATCCTGCTTCAAATCCTTATCTACACGAAACTGTATCAGCACCTGTTCGGCCATCTTTTCATTCTCCTTTTCGGCTTATACAACACCCATATATCAGCATCTATTTTATATGGATTATTATAATCATGTTAGCAAATAAAGTCAATCCGGTGCCGGTACGCAACCGCTATTTTACTGGACGGATGCCGGACGCGGATGTTTGACAGTTCCATATGATAAAAATATCCTTCAGGCCCCATAAAGTCTGTATTTTTTTGTCAAATTTTTTGTTTTATTTTATGGTAATTTATAGCAATATGTGATATAATGCTATATAGGA
>CATLCV010000003.1 GCA_949893755.1 uncultured Lachnospiraceae bacterium
TGCCCACTTCCACGGAGATGAACCGGTCTTTGATATCCCCCTCCAGTGTGAACAGCATGATATTGCTGATGAAGATCAGCCAGCTGTACTCAAAATGGATCACATGGAGAAATGCATTAGCGATCAGGATCCACACAAGCAGCGAAAGCCGAAAATATAACAGGAATTTTTTCTGAGCTTCTTCCATAACTCTCTATCCTTTCCTTTTTCTCATCATTTCAAAAGCGACGGGTCGATAGGCCGCACCATATCGGCCTGGTATACGCCCTGTTCACGCAGCAGACGGTCATACTGGTCATGGGTCAGGATAAAGAACTGATCGTTTTCCAGCTCTTTGAATACCTTTTCGATCGTCGGAACCAGCGGCGCCCCGTTGTCCAGGATCTGCTTGTTGTAGGCGATGAATTTCCGGTAAGCCTCGGAATTGTAGTACGGGTCTTCCGGGTCGATGGCGTAGCGTGCCGGACGGTGCCGGTCTGTCAGATGCATTTCCGTCTGCACGAATCCCGGACAGAATACAGACACGTCGATATCATCGCCTGCTGCCCTCAGAGATTTGTAAACCACCTCCGACAGCGCCACCGCCGCGTGCTTGGTGCTGAAATACGCCGGCGCGGAGCCCAGTGTGATCAGCCCGGCGATGGAGCATACATTTAAGATCTGGCAGTGGGTTCCCTGTTTTCTCATCTGAGGCACAAAGCGTTTCATCATATACCAGTGGGAATACACATTGACCTCGGTCACCCACTTGATATCGTCCTCCTTGATATCCCATACGTCGGCTCCTGTGCTGACGCCCGCGTTATTGATCAGCATATCGCAGCGGCCGAAAGCCTCCATCGCGCGGTCAAATATTTTCTGGCATTCCTCCGGAAGAGAGACATCTGCCTGCAGCGCGATCCCCTCACGGCCCAGCGCTTTGATCTCCGCAGCCACGGCATCCGCCTCGTCCCCGTGGATATCCACCGCCAGCACGTCGGCGCCCCGCTTCGCGCAGCCCAGCGCCAGCTCCCGTCCGATCCCGTTTGCGGCACCGGTCACTACCACCTTTTTATCTTTATAATCCTTGATCATCGTATCAACCTCCTTTTTCGGCCCGTTTATTCTTTGGTTTACTGCGGATTCAGCCCATTTACCATATTCTGCACCCGCGCTCCGGCTACCACCTGGGACTCCGGATGGGTATAGATGTAGAACTTCTGATCCTCCACCGCGGTGAATACGCATTTGCCCACATAGTCAATGGGCATGCTGGAAACCACCTGGCGCTCGCTGCGGATATATCCGGACTTGAACTCCTGTCCCTGATAATAGGGATCGTCATTGATGGCATAGCGCTCCGGACGGCGGTCGTCCGACTTGTGGATCAGGGTCTGCACAAACGCCGGAACCAGACAGTGCACCTGGATCCGCTCCAGGCCCCTCTGCTTTAAGGCCAGATAGCAGCTTTCGCTTGCCGCCAGGTCCGCGTGCTTGGTGGTATGGTACATGATCGCGTTTCCGGAGGTCATCAGGCCCGCGGTGGATGCCGTATTCACGATCACAGCCTCCGTCCCCTGCCGGATCATCTGCGGGATAAAGATATGCATGCCGTAAAGGTGGCTCATCAGATTGACTTCCGTGATCCAGTGGATATCCTGCACCGGAATCTCCCAGATCGGCCCGGATACCGCAACGCCCGCGTTGTTCACCAGCATATCCACGCGCCCGAATTTTTCCATGGTCAGTTCAAACAATGCCTGTACATTTTCCAATTTGGAAATGTCGGCAAGCTGGCTCACCACCTCGGCGCCCATCGCTTTTAACTCGGCCTCCGCCGCTTCCACATGCTCCTTCGTGATCCCGTTGATCACAATCTTCATGCCGCGGAGCGCGCCCTCCCGGGCGATGGCCTTTCCAATGCCGCTGCTCCCGCCGGTCACAACCAGAACTTTATCTTTAAAATCTTTCATTTTTCCATTCTCCTTTTATATGTAACCAAATTCATTTTCCGTATCAATCCAGAAATACAAATGCCTTATCATACGCCGCATGCATCGCGTCCCGGATCGTTCCGCCGGCAGATGCGTCGCCCACCAGGAGCACATGCTCAAATTCCTTCTCAAACTCCGCCGCCAGCGCCCGGTTCGGCCTGACTCCGAGAGCCAGCACCACCGCGTCGGCCTTCATACTGGTGTCAAATGCGGTCGCGGATACGCTCAGCTCGATCTCTCCGTCCCCGATCGCTTTCAGTGCATGGCCGGTCAGGATCTTTCCGCCGTTGTCCGCGATCCGTTTCAGCATCAATTTGGAAACGCTGGGATACAGCGTCGTTCCCACGGCATTTAACATTTCCACTACGGTCACCTCATTGTCCCCGCTCAGGAACTCTGCCGTCTCAAGCCCGGTCACTCCGCCGCCGATCACAGCAGCCTTTTTGCCGGAAAGAGTAACCTTGCCGGTCAGCACGTCCTCTGCGGTAACTGCCTTTTCAATACCCGGAATCTGCGGAACAATGGGACTGCCGCCCACTGCCACAAATACGCCCGCCGCGCCGATCTCCCTGCAGGCTTCCACGGTAGCTTCGGTATTCAGACGGATTTCCACATTCAGCTCCTTCAGTTCTTCCTCCTGGGCTTTGATCAATTCGGTGATCAATTCCTTGTGGGGCGGTTTGTCCGCCAGGTTCAGGCTGCCGCCGAGGACTCCGCTCTTTTCAAACAGGACCGGCTTAAATCCGCGTTTTGCCAATACTGCCGCCGCCTGCATCCCTGCCGGTCCGCCGCCTGCGACTGCCACCACGCGGCCTGCTCCGTTCTTCTTAAGCTGCCCGTCTCCGAAATGCAGCTCCCGGCCCAGGATGGGATTCACGGTACACTCGATGGGACGGCCCATATTCGCGATGCGGAAGCATTCCATACAGCCGATGCATTTCCGGATGGAATCGTCTTTTCCTTCCTTCGCCTTTTTGCCCCATTCCGGATCCGCCAGGAAGCCCCGGCCGATCCCTACAAAGTCGGATACCCCTTCTTCCAGCAGGGATTCCGCAAATGCCGGATGCTTTACGGTGTTGACCGCGATCACCGGAATCTTCACATTTGCCTTGATATTTTTTGCCAGATGCTTCTTCCAGCCTTCCGCGTAGCAGGCCGGCTCAATGACCGTAGCGCCGGATTCATAGGTTCCGCAGCTGATGTTCAGGCAGGTGATCCCCAGGCTTTCCAGATACCGGGCGATGTGGATGCACTCCTCCTCGGTCAGCCCGTCCGGGATAAACTCATTGCCGTCCATCCGGACAGAAATCGGAAATCTGGGCCCGCAGGTAAACTGGATCCCTTTGATGATCTCGGTGATGAACCGCATGCGGTTGAAGAAATCCCCGCCGTATTTGTCGGTACGCTTATTGGTATGGGGCGATAAGAACTGGTTCACCAGGTAGCCGTGGGCCGCATGGATCTCCACCCCGTCAATGCCTGCCGCCATGGCGATGTACGCGCCTTTTACAAACTTCTGCGCCATGGCTCCCACCTCTTCCGTGGTCAGGGCGCGGGGTTTCTCGCCGATGGTCGCGCAGACCACCTCCGACGCCGACACGATCTGCTTTCCCTTCAGCAGACGGCCCGGAGTCTCATTTCCCGGATGATGGAGCTGTAAAAAAATCTTGGAATCGTAGGCGTGAACCGCTTCCGCAAGGCGCACCAGCCGCGGGATATGCTTGCTGTCCGTGGCGCAGAGCTGGTTGCTCGTCCCGATCCCGGTTTCCTCATCGATCCTGGTGATCTCCGTGATGATCAGCCCGGCGCCTCCCCTTGCCCGGTCTGCATAATAGCGGATGATCTCGTCCGAAGCCTCCCCCGTGGAGCTGGCAAATCCGGTTCCCATGGCAGGCATCACCAGCCGGTTCTTCAATTCCAGATGGCCGATCCTGCCCTTTTCAAATAATTTTGGATAACTCATAACATTTTTTCTCCTTTCTTCGCCCATGCGTTCCTGCATCCGAAACGCTTCGTTTACAGTAAATGATAATACAGGCGGCTTTGGTTTAACATGTGTGAGAGGAATGAAAAAGATTGCAATTTTTGTTCATGATGCATATATCAGAGTTGCGTTTATGTGGTATATTAGTAATAAAGCACAAATTTGTAATCATTTAAACAAGAAAATCAGCCCGCGGAGATAAATCTGTACAGACTGATTTTTGATGCTGTTATTGGAATGAATCACACAGATATCGGAGGAAATGCTATGAATTTTTCAGATTTTTTGAGCCGGCTGTCGGAGAATTATCCTGTGCCGGATTCCCATATTGCGGAAAATACAGAGATCTTCCATGTGCAGGAGCTGCCTGCTCCGCATCCGGAGCCGAAAAGCCCGGTGCAGAATGTCCTTTATTTTGCTGATACGGATACCTGTGACGAGGCCGCATTTTCCGGGCTTTCGGAAAACGGGCTGAATCTGGTCTGGACGGGAGGCAGGAAGCCTTCTGTGTGTGAAAATACTTTTGTGAACTGGGCACAAATTGAAACTGGCGAACCTGGTGCGATCCTGCAGTGCATCCGGGATATCCTCGTGGAATCCTGTCAGGCGCAGGCTCTTTATATTTCGCTGCTGCAGGCCCTTTTGAGCGGACAGAATATTTCCAATGTGCTCAGCGACATCGCGGAAAAAGCGGAAAGCACCCTTGTGATCATCGACATGAGCGGAAAGCTTTTGGCAAATTCTGTCCCGGTCCGCCTGCAGAACAGTCTGTGGCTGGAAAGTGTGGAGCAGGGCTTCTGTCCTCCTGACTTTATCGAGCATATCCGGGATATCCGGCGCAGCAGCGGCTTTTCCAATCAGCAGGGCCCGCAGATACACCGCTGTGAGGATGAGGACCTTTACTACCTGCTGAGCCGCATCATCGTGGACAATGCCCTGTTCGGCTATGTCTTCATGATACAGGAATCCCCGAATTTTGCCCCCCAATACCGGAAATTCCTACCGCTGATCGGCCGGATCGTGGCGGATTCCGCCCTGCGCAGCCAAGACAGTCTGACACTGCGCTCCCGTCTCCAGGACAATACGCTCACCGATATCCTGGACGGCATCCCCGCGGAGCAGGCCGGCGCGCGGATCCATACCAGCGGGATCCATTTTCCGGACCATATGTGCGTGATGGTCGTGCGGCCCCTGTATTATCATGGGAAAACCTATCTGAAATCCACACTGCTGCCCATGCTCACCCGCATTTTCCCGACCAGCCTGTATGTCCTCTACCACCACAACGCGGTGGTGGTCCTTCCCCAGGATACCGCCCTGACGCTGACCGAGGAGCTGTCCCGTTTTCAGGAGGCCTGCGGCCGGGAGCGGCTTCTGGCCGGGATCAGCAACCCGTTCACCAATCCGGCCAGGCTGCGGGAATATTATCTCCAGGCGGCGAAGGCCTGCAGCCTGTCCCAGCAGATGGATGTGAAGGGGTATATCCATTATTACAAGGATCTGGCGTTTTATGATATGATGGAGCGGCTCTCCAGGGAGCAGCGCCTGCCCCAGTTCTGCCATCCCGCGCTGGCGGTGCTGCGGGAATACGACCAGCAGAAGGGAACCCGCCTTTATGATACGCTGAGGGCCTATACGATGTGCGGGTTCAATCAGAACATCGCGTCGGAGCAGTTGTTTCTGCATCGAAATACGATGAATTACCGGAGGCAGAAGATTGAAGATCTGACCGGGCTGAACTTTGAAAATCCGGATACCAGGTTTTTGCTGCAGTACTCGTTTTTGATCGATCATTATCTGGAGCATTCGCTGGTGTAGAATAGAGAAGCATAAGAAAAGGGGGTGTCGGAAAACGGCGGTATATGAACAGCCCGCATTTCCCGGCACCCCTGCGCCTGCGGCGGTTAACGGCTCAAGAGTTTCCGTGATTTTTAAACACGCTCCAATGCCCGGTCCAACGCCGCCAGATCTTCCCTGGTGGTGGCCCAGCTTGTCACGAAACGAATCACGGTATGGGTCTCATCATATTTCTCCCAAAAGCTGAACATCACTTCCTTTTTCAGCTTTTCGATCCGGTCATTTTCCAGGATCACAAACTGCTGGTTGGTAGGCGATTTCAAATAGAACTCGATCTGCCTGCCCTCCAGAATCTTCTTCAATTCCTCCGCCATCTCAATGGCATGGCGGCTGATCTCAAAGTACAGGCTGTCTGTAAAGAGGGTATTGAACTGGAGCCCCAGCAGCCTGCCCTTTGCCAGCAGTGCCCCTCTCTTTTTGATGGAATTGATAAAATGAGGCGGGCGGTTCTGCTTCGTGAATACAACCGCCTCCCCGCATAACGCGCCGACCTTCGTCCCTCCGATGTAAAATACGTCGCAAAGCCGGACGATATCCTGCAGCGTCACATCTGTATGGCGGCTCATCAGGCCGTAGCCGAGACGGGCCCCGTCCAGAAACAGCGGGATATGGGAAAAACGGCAGACCTCCGCAAGGGCTTCCAGCTCTGCTTTCGTGTAGAGCGTGCCGTATTCCGTTGGATGGGAAATGTAGACCATGCCCGGAAATACCATGTGTTCATAGGTTTCATCGGCGTAGAAGCCGGCTATGTAGGAGCTTAAGGTTTCCGCAGAAAGCTTTCCGTCCCTGTGGGGCAGCGCCAGAACCTTGTGTCCGGTATATTCGATGGCCCCGGCCTCATGGACATTCACATGGCCTGTCGCCGCCGCGACCACGCCTTCGTAATCCTTCAGCATAGTGGAAATGACCGCGGCATTGGTCTGGGTGCCTCCGACCAGAAATTCCACGTCTGCGTCCGGGCATCCGCAGGCTTCGCGGATCCTGTTCTTCGCGCTTTCGCAGTAGTGGTCCGCGCCGTAGCCGGAGAGGGGCTCCAGGTTGGTCTCCATAAGGCGCGCCAGGATACGGGGGTGGGCGCCTGTGTTGTAGTCGTTTTCAAAAGAAATCATGGGGGTGTCCTCCTTTGTTTTCGTATAGGGTATGTGCCTGCAGCAATACAATTTTTCTATGTATTTTACACCTTTTACTTTTCAGTATCAATCTTTTTATCCTGGCGCGTAGTATAACTTGAACATTTCCATTCCCCATGCTAAACTGAAAGTGTAAATTTTCTGCGGCTTTTAAAACGTGCAGTCATGTTCTGGCAGGAAGGAGCAGAATCCATCATGAGTAAAAAATTCAACATTACAGGTGTATGTCTGCCGGAAAAGCATTATATGGTAGACATATCGGAACGCCTTCGCAGGATCAGGCAATACATCGATGAAGGAAATTATTTTTCAATTAATCGTGCCAGACAATATGGCAAGACCACCATATTAAATGCATTAATGCATTATCTTAAAAATGAATATCTTGTCATCAGCCTTGACTTCCAGGCATTAGGGAGAGCCTCTTTCCAGAATGAAAATGTATTCTCGCTTACATTTGCCGAATATTTTCTAAGGGAACTGGAGTTAACAGATTATAAAGCGGATCCTCTTCTTTCGGAACAGCAAGATCTGCTTCGTTCCGTGATTCAAAAAGGAGAAGATACATTTGCCCTATTCCATTTATTCGGGCATATCACAGCCATCTGCCGGGCTGCGCCCAAACCAGTCATATTGATGATTGATGAAATAGACAGCGCGTCGAACAATCAGGTATTTTTAGATTTCCTGGCTCAGCTAAGATATCATTATCTTGAGAGAGAAAAGAGGGGATTACCTGCTTTTCAATCTGTAATCCTGGCAGGCGTATATGATGTCCGGAGGTTGAAAATGAAAATCCGTCCAGAAAGTGAGCATAAGATCAACAGTCCTTGGAACATTGCCGCGGATTTTAATGTAGATATGAGTTTTAGCTTTGAAGAAATTGAACAAATGCTGGCCGCCTATAAACTTGATACCCATACAGACCTGGATACACGGGCAGCGGCACGGCTGATCTATGATTATACATCCGGGTACCCTTTTCTTGTTTCACGTATCTGCAAGCTGATAGACGAAGATATCTCTGAAAGTACAGATTTTAAAGGGAAATCTGCTGCATGGACAAAAGAAGGGATTCTACTGGCAATCCGCAGATTGATCGCGGAAAGAAATACTTTATTCGAATCTCTGGCCGAAAAGCTTGACGCTTATCCGGAACTTGACCGGATGCTTCATACATTGTTATTTGTAGGAAAAGATATCCCTTATAATGCTGACAATGAAGCAATTTCCCTTGCTTCTATGCTTGGATTTGTCAAAAATGAGGATGAGAAGGTTATAATAACAAACCGCATTTTTGAAACTCGTCTCTATAATCGGTTTCTTTCAATGGAAGAGTTGCAGGAAAACGATATTTATAATGCCTCTTTGTGGGACAAAAATCAGTTTGTCAGCAATGGGTATTTAAACATGCGTCTGATCCTGGAAAGGTTTGTCCAACATTTTAACGATATTTATATGGACAGCAGCGAAAAGTTCATTGAAGAATCCGGGCGAAAATTATTCTTATTATATCTTCGTCCGATTATTAATGGGAGCGGGAATTATTATATAGAATCCCGTACAAGAAGTATGGGAAGAACTGATATCATTGTTGATTATCGAGGGCATCAATATATCATCGAAGCCAAAATTTGGCGCGGACAGGAATACAACCAACGCGGTGAAAATCAAATCATCGGTTATCTGAATGATTATCATAAAAATACAGGATACATGTTAAGCTTCTGTTTTAATAAGAAGAAAACGATTGGTGTAAAGGAAATCATAATTGGTGACAAAAAGGTAATAGAAGCAATCGTATAATCAAAGCTGAAAATTTTCCACCTGTACGGCTGCAATACAGAATCTCAGTTTTATGCAATTTATAGCAATAAAACTGAGATTTTGAATGAGCCGTATGAAGGCTCTTCAGAGCATACATCTGTACAGATGAAAAATTTATTGCTGTCTTTCTTTACAGAATCCCGCTCAGCTTACACCCCGCGATCACGATCGAGAACACCGCCACTCCCTTTTTCAGTATCCCCTGATTGATCCGTCCCGCATTTTTACTTCCATAGTAGACTCCCACCGCATGGGCCGCCAAAGCCGTCAGCAGTATAGGCAAAAGCTGCATCAGGTCACACTGCGCCAGATACCCCGCCACAGCCGGGAGCCCGATAAAAATGGAGTTGAACAGCGCCACGCCCACCGCTGTCCGGATGGAAATGCCGAACACCACCAACAGCGGCATGACCAGCACCGGGCCTCCCGCGCCGGACATGGAGCAGATCGCGCCGGTCAAAAAGCCCAGTACAAGGGTCACAGGCAGATTTTTTTCAATGGAAAATCCTTCCGCATTGGATTGTTTTTCTTTTCCATTGTCCTTCCGCAATAAAATGGATATTCCGGACAGCAGCACCACCAGATACAGCAGCATTTTCACCTGCTCCTCCGGAATGATCAGGTTCAGTTTTACTCCCAGGACCGCCCCTGCAAGACTCCCGGCGCTTAGTCGCAGCCCGAAAGCCAGATCCAGGTTTCCAGCTTTTTTATAATTCCAGGAGCCCAGTACTCCCGACACGATAAATGCGGCGAAGCTGAGCGCCAGCCCTTCGGAAACATTCATCCCCAGGCTGGCCGTGTAGAACATGGGGAGCAGAAACCCCGCCACGCCGCACAGCCCCACCAGGGCGCCGACTGCCAGATTGGCCGCCGCAGTCAACAAACAGATTACCATGATAAAACTTCCTTCCTACATCCGCTCCATATATTCCTTCGCCTCGAACAGAATCCGTTCTTCGTCCAGCGTCCGGACCTCCCGGTTTTCCATCAGGATCTTCCCGCCCACGATCATATCCCGCACATCTCCGGACTCCGCGCACTCGAACATGGTATGCAGCAGATTTCCGCTGGGGATCAGTCTTCCGGCATCCAGATAAATGCTGACGAGATCCGCTTTGCAGCCTTCCGCGATCCTTCCGCACTGCCCGGCCTCGCCGATCGCGGCCGCGCCGCCTTCGAAAAGCATCCGGAACAGCAGCTCCGCCGGCATGACCTTGGGATTGCGGTTGGGAACACCGTGGTAAATGTTCATCAGGGACCGGAAAATGCGCATCTCGTTCCACAGGCTCAGTCCGCCGTGGGCCGCCCCGTCCGTTCCGAAGCCCGGAATGATCCCCCGCTCCGCCAGGTCCGGCGTATCCGGCACGGCCTTTCCGCAGTTGCTGAACGGGCAATGACAGACCTTCACGCCCCGCTCCCGAATGATCTCCTTTTCCTCCTCAGATAAGATCAGGCTGTGTGCTCCCAAAAAACGGTCCGAAAGCACGCCCATTTTTTCCAGATATTCATAAGGCCGCATGCCTTCCCTGGCTATAATCCCGTCTACCTCTCCCTGATACTCGTTCATATGCGCCTGCAGCATGGCTCCCCGCTCCCGGGCATGGCCTGCCGCCAGCTCCGTCAGCTCATGAGAACAGGAATTTAAGGCACGCAGGGAATAATACACCTTCAGATTGCCCTTTCCGTTCCAATTCTCATATAAACGGTCCGTTTCCTCCACCGCCTGCCCCGCGTTCATGGCGATGCTCTCCGGAAGCCCTTCCTCGTCCATCGTGGAATAGGAAATGCATCCTCTCAGGCCGCTTTCCTCATAAACTGCCGCCGCCGCGTCCATATGGTAGCTGCCTGCGTCTATACATGCCGTGGTACCGGATTTCATCATTTCCAGGGCAGCCACCTGGGCGGACAGCTTCATTTTCTCCGGGGTCAGCGTGCTCTCAAAGGGAAGCATGACCCGGGTCCAGATGATCGGCTTCGCGTCCAGCACAAGTCCTTTTAAGAGCTGCTGGCCGGTATGCATATGGCTGTCGATCAGTCCCGGCATGAACAGCTTGCCCTCCCCGGAAATGGTTTTGTCCGCCTGAAATTCCCTGGTGCCGGTTTCTGTTACTGCCATGATCCTGCCGTCCGACACCGCAATGTCCATCCCATTTTTTACCGTTTCATAGTCCGTCATAACAACTGCATTCTTTATCAGTAAATTACATTTTTCCATGTCCGTGATCTCCTTCTTCCAAATATTTATTCCGCCTTTTGCGGGCACGCCCGCACACTCCTCATCCATATGTTCCTGCCTGACTTCGGACAGCAGACCTCAGACCCGTCTGCTGCGCAGACTTTCCGCTACTCTCGCAGCTGCTGTCCTGGACTGCTTCCTCAGATCGCTCCCGTCAGTTTTAAGATCAGGGAATCCCACATACAGGACCCCAGGAATGTTCCGGTCATGACCAGCAGGCCCACAACCAAGATCTTCGGTCCCTGTTTGATAAATGCTTTCAGCTGGTCGCCGATGGCCAGTCCTGCGTATGCCCCGACCATGGTAAACGGCGCCGTAAAGTTGATCTTTGCTGCCGCGTCGATCACGAAGGTCCGGATCGGGGACAGCGGGCAGGCGAGGAGCAGGCCGATGATCGCGCAGTACGCCACGATGGGAAGCTTCAAAGGAATCAGCTTGATGCAGACAACCGCCAGCATGGAGATCGCCACGAGGACCACCAGTCCCGGAAGGGACTCCAGGAATCCCACATCATGTCCGATAAAATTTGCCAGGCCCGTTCCGCACGCACCGATCACCAGTAAAAATAACCATTCTATGTATCTCATTCTAAGTCCTCCTTCATCATCTTCTTTCTATGTCCACTATTTTGTTTCTTTTGCTTTTATAAACCTTCCCAGTTTCGGCTCCAATATACAGTACAGCCGGTCGCAGAGCGGGATTGCCAGAAACATATTGATATAGATCCCGGTGATCCCCGCCATGGTCTCTCCCACGCTTGCCAGCGTCTTGATGGTCTCCGCTGATTCCGGATACATGGCGCACAGCGACGCGCTGGAGCTTGCCATCATGATCCCTGCGCCCACGCCGGATGCCAGCCCCAGAGCTTCCGGATGAAACAATCCTGTCATTGCCACTGCGGAAGCCAGGATCCCAAAGTAAATGGTTCCGATCATACCGCCTACGATATAAATAGAAAGACTTCCTCTCGCCTCCGCCGAATCCGACCCGTAAATGTTGTTGATCAATGCCATATGGTACTCGCGGTTAATGGAAAAGCAGGCTCCTACCGCTTCCCGCTTCATCCCCAGCAGGATCGCCACCGGCAGCGCCAGTATGATAGCGAATAAATTTCCAAAGCCATGAAGCAATACCGCCGGGCCAGCGCTCAGGATGGTCTCGATATTTGCCCCGGCTGTGATCCCCAGCTTAGCGATAAACGGCGCAATCCCGACTACCACCAGCTTTGACGCTGCCTTGACCTGCTCATTTTTTACGATTTTGAGCACCTCCGGCCCGCTGAGTACGCCTAAGATAATGGCGTAAAATATCGGAAATAGGATAAACATTCCTTTTCCAACCGGAATCTGGATCTGCCCGATACTGTCCGCGATCAGAATAAATACAAACGCCAGCAGATACACCTTCCATTCCACCCTGATCCTCTGCCCCAATGATTCGTAGGCAAAGCTTTCCTTTTGTTTCTTCATCTTTGATTACCTCCCGTTCCCGTAACCGGCTCCCCGCCGTGCTCCGGATCTCCCTGTTTCCTGCACGGCCGCGTAAGCCTGGTTTTAAATGAAATGTACGTTTTTTGTTGTTAAAATGATTCTATCGAATTTTAAATTTTAAAAACAGGACAAATGAGGAGTTTTTGGAAATTTTTTGAAAAAACAGTAAACATTTTTTAAGTTTGAACGATATGATATATATAGGAGTCACTTTCTTTAAAAGTAGTTGAATCCAGGAGCTTTTATATAGAAGTCATTTTTTTAGAATGATTGAAGCCAGAAGCTTTTCAAACGCTGTGGATCTTGACGATTGCAAGTCCTGCTTGACCGCAGGTCTTATCAGAATATTATCATCTTAAAAAGGAGGAATCTAATATGAGCGCAATTTCTGGAATTAGTACTACATCCCCATATCTATATGGGCATATCGCAAGCGGAAACCGGCTGATGTCCGCGGCTGACGGTGCTGCCGAGCTGGCCATCACCGAGAAGGAGAATGCGCAGATCACCGGTATCAACACCGGAACTAAGAATCTCAGCGACGGGGTCAGTCTGTTGAAGACCTCCGATTCCGCCCTTGGCAGTATCACCAGCTCCCTGCAGAGGATGCGTGAGCTGGCGCTCCGTGCAACCAGCGGTATTTTGAACGACGCGAACCGCGCGGATATCCAGAGAGAGGTCGATCAGTTAAAGGATCAGATCAACCTGGTTGCACAGCAGACCAACTTTAACGGACGCAGCCTGCTGGACGGCAGCCAGAAGAACGGCATTGAGCTGGTCGGAGATGCGGGCGGCAGCTCCATCAACGTCAACAATTCCATCAATTCCACACTGGACGCACTCGGTCTCAAGGATTTTGATGTTACGAAGAATTTCAATATCCAAGATATTGACCGGGCTCTGGAAAAGGTGACCGGAGACCGCAGCACCCTGGGGGCTCAGTACAATAAGCTGGAATACGCGATTGATTATAACGGATATGCATCCGAAAACCTGACGGCAGCCAAAAGCCGCATGGGAGATACTGATGTTGCGAAGGCATTGATGCAGCTGCAGCATCAGCAGACACTGCAGAGCATCTCCATGATGCTGCAGAAGCGGAACATGGCGCAGAAGGGACAGCAGACTATGGGGCTGCTGCAGTTCTGATTGAATTGCTTTGAACCTGAACTGCAGGCCACAGACACGTCTGCTTCGCAGACTATACGCTGCAAAGCAGTTCTGAATCTTTACATGATTTTCCTGGTTCTTTCTGAACATAGAACATGCTCGAAAGGGCATACGCGGGAGGTACCATTTCATGACGTTGAGTGAACTGGAAAAAGAAGTGCCGGAGTTAACAGACTATACAAAGAACATGCCTGATGAGCTCCGGCAGCTTGCCCGTGTCAAGGTGCATCCACCGGGCGGACTGATCCATCAGAAGGACAGTGTGCTCCCGTACCTGGGGATTGTCGCCAAGGGTGAGAACCGGGTGATCAATGAATTTGAAAACGGCAAGATCTATATGATCGAAACCAACAAAGCCATTGATTTTATCGGGGAGGTCGCGCTGCTGGCCAATAAGCCGGAGGCCTCCGTCACCATCGAAGCCCTGACCGCCAATACCGTGGTCTATATCCCGCGGAAGGACGCGGAAAGGTGGATCGATTCCGATACGCATATCCTTCGAAAAATGGCGGAACGCACTGCATTCAAGCTGTACCGTTCCTCCTACAATAACGGTTTAAAGCTTTACTATCCGCCCATGTTCCTTGTGGCGGATTATCTTGTGCGGCTCTATGAGCAGGTATTTCCGCAGGACTCCCCGGAAATGCTGAAAAATCCCCGTCCGGTCACGCTCCAGAAGACCCGCGAACGGCTTGGGGAAGAGCTGGGCATGAATATCAAGACGCTGGACCGGACCATCCGCTCCATGCATAAGGATGGGTATTTTTCTCTGGTCAAGGGGAAGATTACATTTGAAATAGAAGAATATCTGCAGATGAAGGAATATCTGAGTACGGCGAAGGGGTGAACCTTCGCCGTATTTTTTCCGCCTGTACGGCTGCGGTTCGGCAGCCGACAAGTATTCTGAACCGTTTGCCTGAATCACAGGACGCGCCTGGTCAGGACGCGGCCGTACAGCTTACATGATATTATATTTCTCAACCGTATAGCTCAATATATCCGTCAGGATATAGCTTTCATAAATTTCAAAAGGCTTTTCCTGGTTCTCGTGCAGGCAGTACGAAGTCGCGTGGATCTTAAGCAGCGGCTTTGCCTCTTTGAGCCCCAGTGTCTTTTGGATCTCTTCATTTCCCATCGTTGCGATGATATTCTGCTTGACCCGGGAAATATTCAGCGCATAAAAGGATTTCAATACATCATATAAGGAACAGACATTGAAGTTAAAGGCTTCCAGCTTCGGAAACATCGCCGCGGGCAGGACAGCCGCATTGACACAGCACACATTTTCATCTGCCAGATACAGGCATCTCAGCCTGTAGACCTCATCCTCCGGCGCAAGCTCCAGGAGCTTTGCTTCCTCTTTCCCGGCCTTTTCTCTGGAAAAATAAAGCTGCTCTCTTCCGGGCTTTTTTCCCTCATGCACGATCGCCTCGGTAAAGCTGTGGATCCGGGACAGGCTTTCCACCGAATGCTCCCTTACAAAACAGCCTTTCCCCTTGATCTTATATAATTTATTTTCTTTCACCAATTCATCCACCGCCCTTCGTACCGTGATGCGGCTTACCTGATACTTTTCGCAAAGTTCGCTTTCAGAAGGCAGAACCTGGTTCGGCTTGTACTCCATCGATTCGATCTTCTGAAGCAGCTCCCTTTTGATCACTTCGTATTTTGATACATTGTTTCCCATATATCCCCCTGTTCCTGCGGGGTTCTTTGTCTATACACTGCCTTTGGGCTTCTGGAAAACGCATATATTAGAACAAAGAGTTTCGCTTGCGAAACTCGCGCCTGCGGCGGTCGCACCGCGACATCTACCCTGTACGCCACAGTGCGCGGCGGCCGCATAGCTACATCATTCGCTCTCTGCCCGCACCTTCTTCGCAATCTTCCTCCAGTTCCAGTATCCGTAGGAGGAATTGCACAGATTTACACATTTCATAATAATGATCAGGATCGCGCTCTTGTCGCCGGACATAAATACCATGATCCACATTACGATAGACAGTGCATTCACAATCACCCACATGAGCCATTGCTCTGAATAACGTAATAAGTATAACATACTTGCGATCACAGATACAACCGTTGTCAGAGAATCCATAAATGCGAAATTACCGCCAAGCCATACGAGGACTTTTGCATAGGCAAGCGTGCTGACTATGGTTACGACAACCGTTCCAACGGCAAACTGCGGCGTCATGATACGGAATTTGACTTCTCCGCTCTCAGCGGAATTCTTTTTCCACATGAAAATGGCGATCGCGCTGACCGGAATGGAATACAGCAGGTTGTACATGATCTCGCCATACAGCGGAATGCTGAAACAGTTGATCGCGTAAAGCGCGCTGTTAATGATCGCAAAATACAGCCCCGCAACCTTTCCCTTTGCGCCGAGGACCAGATTCAGGCTGCTGGATAAGGTCAGCACCAGCATAAACAGATCCTGTTTGTTGATAAACCACGCCGCGGTCTGAAAGATCAGCACAAATGCCAGCCATGCTTTTTCATAGATGCTCCAGTCTTTAAAAAAGTCTTTTATCTTATTCATGATATTCCTCCATTTTTTCGTCAAACATTTCCTTGTTCATCACCGGGCCCTGCACGCTTACGACAGCGGCCGCCACACGGTTTGCAAGCCGGATGCTTTCTTCCGTGCCCAGCCCCATGGAAAGGCCTCCGATCACGGCGCCGATGTGGCTGTCTCCCGCCCCGATCGTATCCGCCACCGTTGTTTTTACGGAAGGTACCGTCCGAAGCTCATTTCCTTCATAACAGGCCGTTCCCTTTTCACCCAGAGTAACGATGACCAGATTGCCCGTACGGCTGTATAGCTCCCGTACCGCATCGGAAATATGTTCCGCTCCTGTATAGTCCATCGCCTCTTTTTCGTTTAGATGGAGGATGGGATGTACGGAAAAAATCTCTTCCATGACCGCAGAGTCAATGCTGCAGATCACGGGACCGGGCGCAAAAAATATCTCCTTATCCGCATGCCGGCTGAGCCATTTGCTGACAGCATGCCCGCCCTGATTGCAGACCTGATATCCTGCCACATAAATCTTGTCATACGGATCCATGTCCAGAGCGTCCATCCATTCCGGACAAAAGGCTCCTTCAATCCCCTGGGCCGTGATAAATGTACGTTCCCCGGATGCCTCCACCAGATCCAGACAGTATCCATTGTCCTGGCTGTCGTCCTGGATCAAGATCTCATAGCCGCATTTTTGCAACTCCGAACGGATCATATCTGCATACGGCCCTTTTCCGACAGGAACGCAGAGGCTGTGGCCGCACCCCAGGTTCCGCAGTGTATTTGCCACATTATAGGCACAGCCGCCGATCACGATCCCCGACTCACTGCACAGTACGTCCTCGCCGCTTTTCGGCAGGGCTTCTATTTTCATGAGCATATCGATCATTGCGGCTCCGACTACCAGAGTTTTCATCTCAGCTTTTCCCGTCCTTTCAAAAGAATCTCAATATACGCGTCAAAGTCTGCGTCATTCTGCTTCCGCAGGATTTCGATATATTCCGGCTTGATGGCGTCCGCCCCCCGGAACGCGCCGCAGATCGCCGTCGCCATAGCCCCGATGGTATCCGTATCGCCCCCCAGGTTGGCGCACATCAGGCACGCCTTATTGGGATCCTGTGTGTAGTATGCTACGGAAACCGCCGCCGGGACGGATTCGATGATGCATACGCCGGTCCCCACAATATCATAGAGCTTCTGCATGAAGGCATCCTCATCATCCGCATACTCCTTCGCAAGCCAAAGCCCGATTTTTGTCCGCTCGCTCAGCCTCGGGCTGTAGCTCTCACAGCCTCTTTGGTAGCCCAGCTCTTCGATTCCCAAAATGTCTTCTATCACCTTTTCAAAATCATGGTTCACCATGGCCGAGCTGACCCCCATAGCGATCATCGCGGCCCCGGCAATGGTCA
The DNA here is from genome assembly GCA_949893755.1 of uncultured Lachnospiraceae bacterium. Lineage (GTDB taxonomy): Bacteria > Bacillota > Clostridia > Lachnospirales > Lachnospiraceae > Schaedlerella. The sequence continues at coordinate 17,607 of CATLCV010000003.1, forward strand.
CATCACTGGTATGGGTTGCCCGGGATACTCCATATACGTAGTCCACAAGCTCCTGCTTCTGATCCGGAGTGAAAAGACAGCCGATGGGCGGGATCCTCATGGCACTGCCGTTGGAAAGGGCTTTGTCCGTAGGCTTCGTATCCTCGATCCCATCCCGGAAATTGGCAAGCGCGATCTTTGAAGTCGGACCCAGAATATTATTTTCCCACGCATTTTCCTTCTCGGCCCATGCGATCATCCGAAGGGCGATGTCCCTGACATCCGGCACGTAATCGGTGGATGCAATGGAATCCAGAAGGACCAGCGCCTGCCCGGTATCATCCGTAAACTGCCCGTATTCATAATTAAAGGCAACCTCATTTTCCTTCGGCCCGTCCAGAAAACGGTCGATCTTTTTTCCGAAAAATCTGCGGGCGTGCTCCTTTGCCCACAGCTCTGCCGGCATCCCCATCGCATCGCCCAGCGCCATTCCATACAGCGCTCCTGCAATCCTGTTCCTCATTTTTCTCTCCTTTCATATCAACTTGTTATTACAACATGTATTATAAAATCAACACAACGTATTGTCAATATACTCTTTTACTTTCAGCATTCCGCATAAATTTTATGCCGGTTGAAGTTTATTAAAAGCTGATTTTTGTGTAACATATACAAAAAAATAGAACAAGCGTCTGTTATAGATTGCTTGTCCTATTTTGAATCAAAGATCACACAGCAAAAGCCAAATGTACATCCATTTACAATATGCAAACAGCTATTCCTCCTTCGCTGACAGCACCAGGATCGGCGCCGCGCGGAGATTCCTGTTTATACAGAAGAGTGCCAGAAGCCATACCAGCACCGTTTCGCAGACGGCGATCAGGCCGGCTGTCAGCCATTTATTTTCACTGTTGTCAGTCTGCAGAAGATCATGTTCCGTACCGCTTCGATCCTGCCGGATCTCTTTTTCTGTACTGCTTCCATCCGCCGGGTTCTCTTTTTCCATACCGCTTCCATCCGACTCGCCCGCCGGGTTCTCTTTTTTCGCGATGCCCTCGCCCGGCGAAGACGTTCCTTCCCCTGCGCGTTCCTCTTCCGCCAAGATCCCCTTGGTATAAGCCGTACTGAACTCCTCTTCCCCGCTGACGGCTGCCTTCTGCACCGCACGGTCCATCTGCATCCCGATGGCCGCGCCGGCGGTTCCGCAGACGGCCGTCAGCAGCACAATCCCGCTCAGCAGAGACACGGCACACTGTCTGTTTGTCATGCCAAGGGCGCGTTCCACAGCGGTGCGCCGTCTCTGTTTTAATATCATAAAATACATGAGAAACGCGATCGTCGCAAGCAGCAGCGCAAATCCGGCAAAAAACAGCACCGCCGCCACGATCCGGGTATTTTTCATTTTGGAGGCAAAGGCTTCGTATCCCCCGTCGTCAAATTCGATCTCCAGGAGACTGCTTTCCGGCAGTCTGGAAAATTCCTCCAGAAATCTTGCGGCGGAGCCGTTTTTGATACGGAAGGAGGTATTGTATGCCTGCATCGGCCCGCGTCCCACCACATGGTCCTGAAAATCCTCTGTAATGGAATTTTCCGGGACGAAAATCTGATTATTTACGAACGCATGAGGATCACTGGTAAGGGCAACCGGATACGAGTAGATGCCGATGATCTCGTATTCGCTCTCCTGGAAGGGCTCCAGCACATTTCCATCGGCGTCCAGCGCCTCCATATCCAGGCCGCCATTTCCAAGGCCCACCTGGCAAAGAGGATATTGATAGTCCGCGAAATAAAATTGCAGAGGAAAATGATCCCCCACCCGGAGGTCATTCTGCTTCGCAAATTTCTGCGGGATCAGGCACACCTTCGCGCCGCTTTCATACTCTGACGGATCGATCTCACGGCCTTCCTCAATCACCGCGTCGCCGTCATGAAACGGACGGAGAAGCTGCAGATCGCTGACCGGCGTTACCGGAAGCATGCTTTCATAACATAGTTTCAGCATGCCCGCAATTTTTTCCCACCGTATGCCTTCTTCCGTCCCGTAAAAGTCTTCGGTCACTTCATACCAGAGCCGGGCCTGATTTTCGTAAAGCCGAAGCGGCATGTATTCCGTTCCTTCAAAGTCCTCATGCTTATCCGCATTGACCGGATTCATGCTGAGAAATGTGAGATATGTTTTTCCGGCTTCCATGGGTTCCGGCTGCTCTGTCCTGTGATCGCAGAAGTAAATCTTTTTTCCTGAAAATGATCCGGATCCCCAGAGCACACGGGTCACTTCCACAGGAATCGGATGATCCGGCACGCAGACACCGGGTACATTCGACTCTGGTACATCCGACTCCGGCACATCTGTCCCCGGTGCATCTGCTTTCGCCGCAAACTCTGATACTGCATCCTCCAGTACACGGATTTCCGCCAGGAAAATGCCGGTGAAGCTTTCATCCGTCAATTCGCCTCCGGTCCGAAGCCCCTCGGAATATGCGCCGAAATACGGGCGCTGCCGGGGTGCGGTGATAAAATCAATATCCAGTTTTTCCAGAAGACCCGTTGTCAGGAAATCTCCGTATGTCTCTGTTTCCTGATAAATGTAATCCTGCAGGCCGGCATCCCACCACTGCTCCATCACAGTGCTCTGCTCTTTTTGCTCCACCGTGCCGATAGTAACGAAGGTTTCGTCGGCTGCTTTTATTTTTTCCGATATCTCGATCCACAGATTCAGCCCTTCCGTAAAAAGCATTGTGCCAAAGAGAAATATCAGACAAAAAAGTCCTGTTTTTACAGGCGTTCGAAAAATTTGTTTCAGACTGTTTTTCATATAAGCTCCACCAGCCTTTCTGCATACGTTGGTATCAAATTATACTGAGCGGCAGATTTATCTGGTGCTCAGTATATCTTCGGGACTGCTGAGGATCTGCCCATCCTGAACCTGATATACGACATCCGCCTGCTCTGCGGTTCCCCTGTCATGGGTGACAAGAATTACACAGTAATTTTCCTTTTCCACAAGATTTTTTAAAATGCGGATGATATTTTCTCCGTTTTCAAAATCCAGGTTTCCGGTGGGCTCATCCGCAAGAATTATCCTTGGAGCGGAAGCAAGAGCCCTTGCGATGGCCACGCGCTGCTGCTCTCCGCCGCTCAGCATGGCGGGATATTTTTTCCGAAGCTCCTTCGGCAGGCCCACCGCCTCCAGGAGTTCCACGGCCCGCTCCCGGGCCTGCGCTGTTTTTACCTTGGAAAGCTCCATGGGGTATGTGATATTTTCCTCAATGGTCAGCAGCGGGAAGAGCTGAAAATTCTGGAAAACGATGGACAGCTTTTCCCGCCGGAGCTTTGCGGTGTCCAGCTCTGCATAAGGCGTTCCGTCATAGAAAATCTCCCCCTGAGTGGGGCGGTCGAGGCCTGCCAGCAGGGAAAGCAGGGTGGTTTTCCCGCTTCCGGAACGGCCGGTCACCGCGTAAAATCTTCCGGGGGCAAATGTACAGCTGACGTCCCGCAGCGCATGAACCTTCTGATATTTTCCCTGATATGTGTAGCTTACATGATCTGCTTTTAAAATATCACTCATCATTTTTCCTCGCTTTTAAAAGTTTTCTAACTGTACGGTTGCTGATTCGACAGGTCATTTTCATTGCAATAAATTGCATGAAAATGGCCTGTCGAATCACAACCGCACAGCTAGAAGATTTTCATTGGATTTTCCCGGCTGATCCAGATTGCCGGTGCCAGTGTTGTCACGATCCGGATTCCCAGAAATGCCGCCAAAATAAGCAGCCTGTAGTCCCCGCCATGCAAAAAGCCTGTCGCCGGCAGCGTTTCTGTATACGATGGTATAAACAGCAGAGCCGCCGCGCCGCCCAGCAGGGACAGCACCGTATTTTCGCCAACCAGCTCCGCCGCAATCTGCGATTTCTTCCTGCCCATGCAGCGCTCCAGGTAGATTTCCTGTTTCCGGTGGCACATGGCGAAAAAAGAGGCCATGGCCGAAATCCCTGTGATCAGCACGAGCAGCGGCACCATAAACAGTTTCAGCAGATGGATACTGCTTTTCAGCTGAGAGGCTGTCTGTATAAAAAATCGGTCGTCGATCACCAGTGCATTTCCCGGACGGCCTCCTATGGACTGCAAATCCGTCTGCGGAAATTTTGCTTTTTCTGCTTTGATTTTCAGGTCATTGAGTGCCATAGGATCCGCTACGGCTCCTTTGGCCGATGAATAAAGCAGCTCGGAGCCTGCCTGACGGTATTGTTCGGCCAGCCAGGACAGGGGACACACCAGGTCCGCCGCTTCCAGCGCACTCTCTGGCGCAGTCTGATAAAAGCCCGCAATCTCCAGTTCTGCAGATGTGATCTCCACGAATCCGGCGACTCCGTCAAATTCATCGTACAGGGCACGATATAGATTGATATCAATCACATCTCCCACCTGCCAGGAAAGCCCCCGCTCCTGAACGTAGCTTTCATTCAGCAGGCACCGCCCGGTACGTTTCACATCCCGGCCGGATGTGCTCCCCGCCGCTGCGTTAGATAGCTTCCCCGGGGCGGATCCGCACTCCAACAGCGGCCCCTGGCCTGCCTCCTCCGAAAGGATTTCCTCCACCTGCGCCCGTTCCAGAGAAAATTCCGGCTTCCAGGCATCCATGGACGCCGCCGTATTGGTTCCTGTCAAATGGATGCTGGCCCTTTGTTCCGTATTTTCCGGGCCGAATCCAATATTTCCATAACTCTCCGCAGTGACCGTGTAATCCTCCAGCCCCAGCTCCAGAAATAATTCCAGCCGTTTTTCTGTAATGTCAAGCCCTGTCAGCCGGTCCCCGGTGGAATTGGCAATGGAGGCGGACACAGGGATCTTTTCCCCGAGCGCGGACAGCAGACCTTCATTCTGTTCCAGATTTCCAAAATAGATTCCCACGAAAAATACCGTCAGAAAGGAAAAGACTGCCAGAATCGCGCTTCTTCCCCGGTTCCTTATCATGTTTAAGAACATCTTTTTTGCTGTGAACATGACGGGCCTTCCTTTCTGCTGATATCTACTTATATATTTAAGCAAACTGCAATTGACATATTTTCAGTTTCCCCGTATAATAATAATGAAATACAGGCAACGGCGTGTGTCTGTAAAAGTGTTGAAGTAGGGGAGTGCGCCGGTAAGCATTGCCTTACGGAGCCTGCAAGAGGGGTTATGCAGTGAAACCTCAAACCGGCTTAGGCTGAAAGGCTGAAGGAAAATGCTTCTAAAAGCTCTGCCAATTGGCAGGGCTTTTGTTGTCCCACACGCAGAAAGATCTATTGTCGTTTGTAGTGATATTATACGCCAGATAAATTTGCCGCAAAATATCATATAATGAGCCGTATAAAAAATCTGCCGCTTCGTTGCTGCGACTGGCTCCAGATTCCAGAAGAGGGCAGATGCAATACACTCTCCTGAAAAAGGAAAAAATTAGTTTGAATACAAAGCAAACTCTGATACAATATGACCGGCTTTCTCCGAAAAAATAATTCCCCGCTAAAGCCGGCCATTTATTTCCAAAAACAGCAGCCCTGTTCCTACTGTGTATTTCACAGTCTTTATTCCTCATCAAACAATTTCTGCATTTCCTTCTTCGTGATCTCCCTTAGTTCGGTCACACGGTCTTTTTTATCCCGCACGACTTCCAGATACACAGCTTTCTTTTCCGGGATCGTGTCGTTGGCGTAGACCCAGTGGTCCTTATCGTAAATGACGGCGACTCCTTTGCCTTGATACGTCCACTCGCTATTTTTCTCGTTGGAAATCTTTACGCCGAGCTTTTCATACTCCTTAGGCAGGCTGGTCTTTTCGGCATTTGGGTTCCCCTCGGAATATGCGGTTTTGCCTGACGCAGCTCCGGTTTTTGAACCATCCTCAGAGGAAACGGCTGTGCCTGACGCGGCTTCGGCTTCATCCACATTTCCCTGCTCCGCGGCATAGGCTTCCAGGCTGCCCCGCTCCTTGGCAGGAAATGAGACGATGCTGACGATATCTCCGGAATCATCCCACCTGATGATACCGGAGCCTTCTTTTACCGCGGCGTCTTCGCTTACAGAGGAATCCGGCAGGCTGCTTTCATTGAACGGGAATACGGAAAAGTCCCTGATCTTTCCGGATTTGTCCCGGTTCACGGTGATTCCCAGATCCCCGGATCCCTCTACCAGCCTGGTGTATACGCCTGGTTTTGTCTCGTCTTTAAAATATCCTACGGTCTGGTCCTTATACATCAGAAAATCCGATTTTTTGTCATAGGACAGGCCGAATTTTTCGTATTCCTCAAATTCCTCACCGATAGAGATCATATAAGCGGCGCTGTGGTATGGATTGTCTGTGGTGTACTCCGTACCGCTTCCGGCGACGATCTCAGCGCTGTTCTCCTTGCTTCCGCCGGCGGCAGATTTTGATGCGCCTGCTTCTCCCGCTTCCTTTTCAGTCGCTTCGGCTGCTTTTTCTGCCTGTCTCAAGGCTTCCGCTTCGGCTTCCACCTGTGCAATTGCTTTCTCTACGTCTTCCGCAGCCGCTTTCGCCGCTTCTTCCGCAGTATTCACAGCCGTTTCTTCCTGAGCCTCCGCAGTATGCGCCTCAGCATTACCATCTTCCACTTTTCTCGCAGATACCCCGTTGATCTTTCCTTCCTTATCATAGACAACCTGAATCACAACCTCGCCTTCGTTATCGGCCCACAATGCTCCGCCTTCCTTTTCATCGATAAAGAGACGGATCGGAGTTTTGCCCTTGTAGAGCCTGCCCTCAGACGGATCATAGCGGATGCCGTATCTTCCATAATGCTCCTCAAAAAATGTCTCCCGCTCCAGTTCAGATTCCATAAACCGCAGGCGTTCCTGTTCTTCCTGCATCTGCTCAATCTCCTGGTAAAAGGCGTCTAAATTGTCATAGAACGGTACCACTTCCTTTTCTTTTTCCTTGATCTTTTTCTCCCATACAGCGATCTGTTTTTCATTCTCTTCCCACTCCTGGATCGCATCCTCCCGGCCCGCCGCGGCCTCGATATCCAAATCATAATTCTGATTTATGAGCACATCCATTTCATTTTCAAAGCGCTGGATTTCCAAATATAGACTTTCCATACGCCCCAGCTCGTTATCTTTTTCTTCTAAAATTCTGTCCAGCTCAGCAATCCGATCCGCAAGCTGTTTCCTGCTGTATCCGGCTATGCTTACATCCGCCGCAGAAACCTCCTGAGACCGCAGGGTCGGACTGTACTGTCCTGACTCCTTCAGCGCAGCGGACAGTGATTTTGTTTCCACGCTGCTGTTTGTCTTTGCTTCCTCCGCATCCACGGCCTCTGCCCGTGGGCCGGCTTCCATAGTCTTTTCCGCTTCCCCATATGATCCGCAGGAGGTGGCGAACAGCAGGGTAATGCCGCACACCAGAGCCGCCGACAGCCCGTGGACCAGCGGGGAGATCTTCTTTATTTTCATGATCGCACCAATCCTTTCCTCAATCGCATTTTTACTGAAACTATTGCCAAGCGGGAGCAGGCCGCTCTTCTCCTCTTCCATCTCGATCAGCGCCATGGCGTATGCGGACTTTTCCTCTTCACCGAATCGGCGCACCACCGCTTCGTCGCAGGCCAGTTCCAGATCCCGGTTGAAGAAAATGTACATCAGATACACACAGGGGTTAAACCAATGTATGCACAGAGCCGCCGCCATCAGCAGCTTCACCGCCGCGTCAAAATACCGGATATGCACATATTCGTGCTCCAGAACATATCGGAGTTGAAATCTGTCCCCGCATTTTGTGGATTTTGGCAGTAAAATGACCGGGCGCCAGAATCCGTATGACAATGGGGACAGGATCTGGTCCGACTGGCGGATAGACAGTCTTCTCCGCAAAGGATGTGTGCGCTGCCAGTTCTCCAGGAAGCAGTCCTCCATAGGCAGCGACATCTGAAATTCCCGGCAGCACCGGAAGTAAATCCATGCAAAGGCGATCGTGCAGAGCAGGAAGCCTGCTGCCCAGATTCCCCTTAAAATAGGAAGCAGCTCTGCGAAACGTTTCGCAAACGATAGTTTTTCCTCTGATACGGAATCCAAAGCTATGGAGGAAGCCTGCTGCCTTCCTGACTGTATGCCAGATGTGGAATCCGGCTGTGATTCCTCCCCGGACTTTGACTGCGGATCCTGAGCAGCGTTCATCTGTGCTCCGCTTCCTGCACCGGATCTTGACTGCGGTTTCCAGGCAGGATCCATCTGCGCTCCGGTTCCCGATCCGAACTGCATTCCGGTTCCCTCCCCGAATCCATCCTCCCGGCCCGGCAGGTCCCCGGCACCTCCGGCTATATCTGTACCGTACAGCCAAGATGCGCTGCCAAAACGTGCCGCTCCGCCGGACGGATTTCCTGCGATCATATCTGTAAAATAGCGTACCTGCTCCGTTTCAGGAACCGCGTTTTGAAGCAGGGTGTATGCGCTCCACGAAGAAGGCACGGAAAATGGGATCAGCAGACGGATCAGGGCGACCGTCCACAGCACCGCAAATGTTCTTTTCGGCAGCCGGCCCTTCAAGCCTGCCCGCACTGCAAGGATCACCAGGATCAATACCGCGCCGGATATACTCATTGCCATCAGACTCATATCTCTCACCTCACTCCAGTTCGCCTACGATCTGTTTCAGCTGCGCGATCTGCTCGGGGGAGAGCTTCTTCCTTCCCAGCAGGGCCGCAAACAGCTTATCCGCCGAGCCGTCATAAATCTTGTTGATCAGCTCATTGGTCTCCGCCTCCTGCACCTCCTCCTTTGGGATCAGCGCATGGCACATAAAATTTGGCTCCGAACGCCGGATCGCGCCTTTCTTGATGCAGCGCTTGATCAGCGTGTAGGTGGTGTTCATATTCCAGCCGACTTCTTCCTTTAATACATCGGAAATGTGCTTGGCTGTGGAGTCCCCCTCCCGCCACAGCACGTCCATTACCTTCAATTCCGAATCAAATAATTTTACAGTCATATCCGCGGCTCCTTTCACACTACTGCAGTAGTTTTTCTTTTATACTACCACAGTAGTGTGTATATGTCAAGAAAAAAGGACGGCTCCGGCCATCCTTTTTGATACCATCGTATGCAGAAAGGCTGCCAGTGGCAGGCTTTCTGTATTTCCACTGTTCATTCACCCCATTTTCCCCGCAAGTTCTTTTTTCAAACGTTCTATCTCCTGGAGCTGTTGTCTATGCTGCTGAGACAACAATTCATTTTCCTGAAATAACCGCTCAATTCGTTTATCCTTCTGGGTCAACTGCTCATCCTTCTGAGACAATTGCTTCTTCTGCCCGTCAATCTCATCCTGCATCTCATCGATCATCAGCTGCACTGTATTTTTGTCCAGTATTTTTAACTCCTCCGAATACAATCCCATCACCCTTTCCGTATTCCTGCAAATCTCGTATATCTGCTGATACATGGGCTTGAACTGCGGATATTTTTTTATAAGCTGTTCCATTATCTCCGGTTCATCCACGCTCAAAAATGTCAGCCATGCATCCAGTTCGTTATTGATACCTTTATTGTGGAGGTTTGCACGGAAAATGTCAAGCGGAATTAATAGCTGTTCCTGCAGCCACTCCAATTTAAGTCCGGTATTGGACTTCGGGCGGATCCAGTGAAGATAATCGTTTGGAAATTTATGAAATTCCCTGCTGCTCTTTTCATACAATATAAGAGTATATACCTTTTGAATATCTTTGTAGCTGAATGCCTCCCCTTTTTCTCCGCGCACCCGCTTATATTGCCGAAGAAGCAGATCAGCGGAATAACAATCTACTCGCTGCCCCGGGAACATGTAACCCACCTTCTGCGCCTCAAGATTCGCAAGACTCCCATTCTCCAGTTCGATCAGAATGTCCATGATCAAAAGACTGCTCTCATCCGCGATCCTGCTGTTGTCCGTTGGTAGGACACACTTGATCTTCACATGCTCTCCCAGCATAAGTGAGAGAAATTGTTCCAGCCGTTCCGGCACAGTTTCCGGATTCATGATTTCTTTGAAAAAGGCATCGTATAAAACCTTTACCCCCTTTGCGCCTGTGACGTAATCTAAAAATTCTTTCTGCTGCTCTTTTTTCCAATTTCGAAAGGTTGCGGACAGCTTCGGCTGGCTCTTTATCTCTGCTAATACCTCTGCCCGTGTCCGGATCATTGGAAAATACTTCTGTAATCCTGTGTTCAATCTACACTACCTCCTATTCTGTTTTTGTATGCTGCTTTTCATCATCGGATTTTTGTTTGAATACAGAAAACCTGCCAGGCAGAACCCTCCCGTATCATAGAGACATCAAAATAGCCGAAAATGAACGCCTTACGGCAAGAATTGTCTAACAGCAAGAACGCTGTTGTTCAGACTGGTTAAAGGATAACAGAATTTCGGTAAAAAGGCAAGAAAAATTTTTCCAGCCGTACAGTTAGAAATTTTTCACTGCGATACTCGGATTTGTAATAGATAAACAGAAAAACAAACAAAGGAACAACAAGCCCGCCGAAAAAAAACGAAGTTCAGCCGACTGCTGTTCCCGCTATGAATTATACCCACGGCAGATTGATCTGGCGCGCAGTATATAACCTATTCCGCTTCCTTCAGCAGCTTCTTGACCATGGCCACATGCCTTGTAGTCTGCTCCACCGCATCGTATCCGCCTTCATCCTCGTATTCCGTCACGATGAAGCCGTCATAATCCGTAGCTGCAATCACCGGGATGATCTCCTCATAAGGGATCGCGGGTTCATGCAGATTTTCATCTACATAATGACATTTTCCATGCATTTCAAAGCAATAGGGCATGATCCGCTTTAAGCCTTCCAGCTCTGCCTTGCAGCTTTTCCGGAACTGTACGAATCCGTACATACTGTTGAGGGTGGCGCCCAGGGCAGGACATTTCGCCATATCGGGGCCCATGATCTTCATGGCTTCCTCCATGGGAACCTCATCGTACCGGAGCTGCGCGCATTTCTCAAGCTGTTCTACGGTGGCTCCTGCTGCCAGCGCACGGTCCCAGTACGGCTTGTTCGGTTTTGTGGCAAAGCATCCGAAGTCCGGGACGAACCCGATATACTTGCTTCCGGTCTTTTCGATCACTTCCAGATAATCCAGTATGGGCTGTGTGATGGGGCTGTCCGGATTGTGGATCTCGATTCCTACGTGTACATTGTACGCCTCCGCATAGGGCGCGATCCTTGCCAGCCCATTAGGCGACAGCAGGTACTGCTCCCGCATAACCGTACATCCCAGCTTGTTTGCCGAGACAATATCTGTGATCGCGCGCGCCACCATTTCGTCCTCGGTCAGATCCCGGTCCTTCAACATGCCCCGGTCCATATTCGCCGCATAGCAGATGGGGCCGATCCCATACTTTTCCGTGCATTTATGGATAAACTCCACAAATTCATCTGTGACATACGGGTAGGACGGGATCATCTGTGCCGCCACGATCTCATACCCCTGTGCCCCAAGTTCCGCGGCCGTGCGGATGACGCCCTCCAGATCCAGTTCTCCTTTCAGATAAGGAGTTCCCAGTGAAAAAAGTGTGATACCTGTTTTTACGTTTGCCATAATGTCTTCCCTCCTTAATCCGTGATTGCCATTGTTTTTGTTCCGCAGCTGTCCACCGGCATGTACATATGATCCGGCCCGATCGGCATGTACGGGGAACGGAAGAATAATGTCACATCGATCTTATGCTCTCCCTCCGGAAGCCCGCCCGGACAGAATACCCGGATTGTTGCCGGTTCCCTGATCTGCCAGAATTCGGTATAACACTTGTCAAACTCCACGGGGCTGAATTCCTTCCCGTTGATACAGAATTTGATCCGCTCGGCAGGTACTTCAAGATCATCTACCTTTACCCCAAACTCATCGATCACGGACAGGAAATGCCCTCTGTAGTAGCTGAGCCGGATGTCAAACTGATACCCCATTTTTTTCCCGTTCAAATAGTAATTCTTAAAGCTGTCATCCACGATGACATCCACAAAATTCATCCGCATTGCAAATCCCATTTTTGCGCCTCCTTTTTTAAACAAGTCTAAAACTTGATCTCTCTGTTCTCCGCGGCGGATCTGTAGATCGCGTCCAGAACCTTCGTAACTGCCAGTGCTTCTTCCGGCTTCACAAGGGGCTGCGTCCCATTCTGTACCGCCTCCAGCCACTGCCTGCAGTCGATAGTGCCTTCCTCACCGCCGCCTCCGCCGAAGTAAGCGACTCCGCCTACCGGAGATATGGTTTCTTCCATGAGCTGTCCGTTTCTTCCGCGGTTATAGATCAGTTCATTTTTTCCATAGCTCATGCCGGAATGGATCTCCGCGCCGGCCAATGTTCCGCAAAGTGTGGTGGAAGCCTCTCTTGACTCCAGCATATTCAGCGCCCAGCTTGCTTCCAGCGCGATGGTCGCTCCGTTTTTCATTTTCACAAAACCGACTGCGGAGTCTTCCACCTCGTAGGTCTTGGGATCCCATGGCCCGAATAAATTTCCTTCCGTTGCCTGCTCCAGCCCGCCGAGTTTGTAGAACACGGAGCCGGACACGCTCTCGATCTCATAGTTGTCCATGCACCACAGCGTGATATCCAACGCATGTGTGCCGATATCGATCAGCGGACCGCCGCCCTGGGCTTCCTTGTCCATAAATACGCCCCACGTGGGAACGCCCCTTCTCCTTACCGCATGGGCCTTGGCATAGTAGATGTCGCCCAGGTCGCCCTTCCTGCATGCGCTGTGCAGATTCTGCACCTCTGCCCGGAAACGGTTCTGATAACCTACCGTAAACTGCATTCCGGACTTCTTCCACGCATCCACCATCTTCTGCGCCTCTTCCGTGCTGTGGGACATGGGTTTCTCGCAGTATACGTGCTTCTTCGCCTCGAATGCCGCGATTGCGATCTCACTGTGGGAGACATTCGGCGTGCAGATATGTACAACCTCTACATCCGGATTGGCAAGCACCTCTTTATAATCCGCGGTCACCTGCGCCCCTTGCGCGCCGTATTCCTTTGCCGCTGCCTCCGCGCGCTCGATCCTGATATCACAGAATGAAACGATCTCACCCAGATCCGCATTGTTCTTTAATGCCGGAAAATGTTTCTGGTTTGCGATACCGCCGCATCCGATCACTGCAATTTTTAATTTACTCATGTTTGATTCCTCCAATTTCTATTGTTTTTTGATGAGTTTAGTTTACCAGAAGCTGCATAAAGCCGCTTCCTCCCCCGCAACTTTTTCAGCGTACGATTTTGACTTCGGATGCTGACATACACTTTTCCTTATTTTAAAAAAGGTCAAAAATCCGATATTGTTTTTGACCTTCTATATTTGCACCTCCCTGAAAAGTTACTTTTCACGGGATGGGGAAAATCGATTAAAATGAATACAAAAGACGCCTCTGAACTGCAAAAGAAGAGATGAACTAAAAAAATAAAATCTCTGAAACTTTTCCCCAGTTTTTTTTATCTAATAAGTATCAATCGATTGAAGAGGAAGATGAAATACCATTTTCAAATTCTGTTAGAATGAATTGCACAGATATGCATAATGAAATACGAAAGGACGTGGGGACGTGGCAGATATGGCAGGGCTTGTGAGAAAGGCGCAGGCAGGGGATAAAGAGGCTTTTGTAGATTTGATCGATAGCTGCAAGCAGGGATTATATAAAACAGCGATCGCGATGCTGCGCAATGACGCGGACGCGGCGGATGCGATCCAGGATGCAGTCCTGAACAGCTATGAAAATTTACAATCCTTAAAGAAACCGCAGTTTTTCAAGACATGGATCACAAGAATATTGATCAATCAGTGCAACCGCATCTTAAAGAGGCGCGGAAACATCGTTCCGATCCATGAGCATCCGGAACTGGAATACACCGCTCCGGACACATCCGGAAGGGCGTTTATAGAATTGCTGAACAAATTGGAGGAGCAGTACCGTATCGTATTATATCTGTTCTACGTAGAAGAATTCAGCATCAAGGAGATCAGTTCGATCCTGGAAATGAATGAAAATACGGTAAAAACCAGGTTATCCAGAGGGCGCGGCAATTTCAGGAAGCTCTATATGAGAGAAAATCAGATCTCCTGCTGCTGAGCAAAACGAAGGTTCAGCGAAAGGCTGGAATCCGACGGAAGTATGCTGCTCTGGAACAGAAATTGATTTGGAAAGAAGAGGTGTAAGGATGGGCAATTATGAACAAGATTTTATTGAAAAAATGAGAGAAGAGATCCAGATTCCGGATCTGGTAAATGATAAACTGAACGAAAGCTATGAAAAAATACGTCAGGATGAGGTGAAAATGAAGATGAAACAGACCGGTTTATTTAAAAACAGAAACAGATTTTACAGAAGCCTTACAGCGGCGGCGGCAGCTGCGTGCACCATCGCTGCATTATCCGGAATATTTTATATGAATCCGGCATTGGCGCAGGATATCCCGATCCTGGGAAATGTGTTCGGACGTCTGCAGGAAGTGAGGGAGAACAGCGAATATCCGGACAAGGACAAAACTGCGTATGAAAATATCAGCGAACACTCCGAGCCGGTTCAGGAGGCCGGAAATACTGCTGAAAACGAAATCGGGACGATGACCGTCTCCGACGCCTACTGCGACGGATATGATATGTATTTTACACTTTCCCTCCGGGTAGAGGATGAAGAGCTGAAAACAGCCGGATATGTTTCGGCCATGCATCAGGAGGGAGAGGATGATGCCCTTTATGAGCTTGGAAAGTTTACGATCAACCAGAAACAGGTATGGCCGACAGAAGCCACAGTGCTTCGGAAGGCAGAAGACGGAGTTTATGTCGGATTATGCCGGATTAACGCATCGTCGAATCGAGACGTATCTTTTGAAGGACAGATGACAGTGAATGTAGACATTAACGGCCTGACTGCGTATCGGGAATCCAATCTTGGTTATATGGAGACCTTCCAGGAGATAAAAGGAGACTGGAGCATGCAGTTTGGCGTTGAAACAGATACCTCCTCTAACCGCACGGCCGAGCCCAATGCGCAGAGCAATGGAATCATCGTGCAGAAGGCAGTCCAGACCCCCAGCAATATGCATGTGACCTGTTATCTTCCTGCGGAGCTGGCAGAAAAGAATCCGGCATTTGTCCTGCTGGAAGAGAACGGAAACCGTGTGCAAAATGAAAGCGCAATGTACAATACGCAGGACGACGGCAGCCAGATCCAGGAAATGGTATTCAACACATCCCAGGCAGACCAGTTTGTGATGCAGGTATTCGACAAGAATGCAGGAACCGATGGAAACGGCGGAGTTCCGTTGATCGCAGAAATTCCATTTTCCATGGGTGAATAAATTTCTAACTGTGCGGCTGCGTTAGCAGACGCAAGAGTGGGTCAGCACGGTTTTTGCGGATGGATAAATGTCAGCCCGGCGGAGAACTCCCGCCGGGCTGACTTATCCGGCAGCCTCATGCCTCTGAAATCCACCCCTCGCAAGCAGCAGCATGACCGCCGTGAATACCGCGTACAATATTGCCCTTGCCGAAAATGCATCCAAGACCAGGCCGCCTGCCTGATAGGAAATATATTTTCCAAATTCCGGCATGACCGCCTGATACGGCAGCAAGAACAGCATCAGGTTATACGCCCCTGCCGTTCCGTTCGGCGAGAGAAGCATGGGAATGAAAAGGACCGGAACCAGTACGATCAGCACAAGATAGGGGCTTTTCATCCTGGAGGACAGAAAGAGTGTCAGCCCGATCATGCCCAGCAGTACCAGATAAAGGATCCCGATATTGAGCATGGTCCCCCGCAGAAATGTCAGCGGATACGGGATTGCCGTGTTTGCGATCTGCATCGGCAGATTCCAGCCCGACACGCCGAACGCCGCAAGCGGTATTGCGCAGGCAGCCACCATATGAAGGGCAAATGCAATGGTTCCAAACAGCAGGGATGCCGCAAGCTTTGCCGTGATCAATTTTGTCCTGCCGTATTTTGCGGATAAGATCACCGCATCGGTTCCCGCCTGATATTCGCCTGAAAAAACCGGCGCAATCACAATGCAGATCGCCAGTACCGCAAACAGCAGCAGATCGAAGCTGCTTATGATGACCTCCCAGCCTTCGTAATAACCATATTGCAGGGGCGTATCGATTTTTCCCGCCATGCCGTTCCAATAGGCCTTCTGCTCATCGGATAATGCGCGGCCCGGTTCGTTCAATATGGCTTCCCTTTTGGCCTGGACCGCCTGATAAAAATTTGCGCCGTCCGAAGCATCCAGGTCCGGAAAGCTATTGTAGCCCTTGCTCTCATTTGGTGCGGCATAGGTCCTTGCGATCAGATTCAAAAAATTTTCCCGGGGCGCGATCTCATTCCAATACGCATCCCCGATCAAAAACCGTTCATTTCCGTCGTATCCCACATTTGCGGGATCTTCAAAGAGCCCCTGCACTTCCCGGATGGTCTTCGTAATATATTCCTCCGACAGCGGAACCGACAGATCCGCAGATTGCTCCCTGTCATACGCAATCCCCTTTGTCCCTTTTATGACTCCGTTCTGGTCATAGATCTGATATTGTATCACCGGCAGTCCGAAAAGAAATGCCGTTAAGAGCAGGCTGACCGCCATGATCGTGAGCGTTGATCTTTTCCGGACGATTTTCAAAAATTCATATCTGATCAGTGAAAGTCTGTCTGCCCCGCGCGGGCGTGTACGATGGGGCGTTCTCTGATTTTGTTTTGCTGACATCATCTTTTTCCTCCTCTGCTTTTTTTGCTGTTATTGATAGAAACATGATTCTTCCGCTTTTTTCGATCTGTGCTTGACGGATCCGGCTGCGGATTTTCATGCGGATCGTAATCATTTTCTCCGAAATGGTACAAAAACAGATCCTCCAGGCTCGGTTCCGCTGCTTCCGCCTCCTCTGCCGGCCGGGCTTCGTCTACGATCCGCAGCCTGACCTGATTTCCCTCGTGATGCAGATTCACGACAGAAAATTTCCTGCTGTATCGGTCGGCGTCCCGCTCATCCACCAGCATTTCCCACACCTTGCCCTTCATGCTGTCGGTAACCGCGGCCATCGGTTCCTGCAGCAGGAAGCTGCCGTTTTTCATCAATAAAATGGTATCTGCAATGTAGGAAACATCCGAAACGATATGGGTGGAAAGGATCACGATTTTTTCCTTTGCAAAATCGGAGATCAGGTTTCGGAAGCGCACACGCTCTTTGGGGTCGAGCCCTGCGGTCGGTTCATCCAGGATCAGGATGGCCGGGCTGTTCAGCTCCGCCTGCGCAATGCCAAGACGCTGTTTCATGCCGCCGGAAAAGGATTTGATCTTTTTGTCCGCCGCATCCTGCAGATTGACCATTTGAAGCAGGTTTTCCGTCCTGGTTTCCGCCCGTTTTTTATTCAGTCCCTTGACGGCTGCCATATACAGCATAAACTCACGAGCCGTAAAGTCGGGATAAAATCCGAAGTCCTGCGGCATATAGCCTAAATGGGTGTAATACCGCTCGCCAAGCTCTCCGATCGTTTTTCCGTTGAACCGGATGCTGCCTGCGGTGGGCTTCAAGACACCGCTGATCATCCGCATCAGCGTTGTCTTTCCCGCGCCGTTCGCGCCAAGCAGCCCGTAAACGCCCGGCACCAATGTGGCGTTTACATGACTGACCGCGTAATTGGTTCCATATTGCCTGCTCAGGTCCTGCAGCTGTAATTCCATATTCAAAACCCTCCCTATTAAAAAAAGATGACCTATGCTTTACAGCATAAATCATCCGTCTTAGGGTGGTCTTTATTGCATCTTAAGTTCATCTTAATTCAGGTATCGAAACCCGAAACTCCGTCCCTTCATTCCGCTTACTTTTTACCGTAATCTCACCGCCGTGGAGTACGACGATCTGCTTTGCGATCGCCAGGCCGAGGCCGCTGCCCTCCGGCTTTTCTTTCGTATTTGTCCCTCTGTAATACCGTTCGAACAGCTCTGCCTGCTCCTCCTCGTCCATCCCTGTTCCGTTATCCCGCAAAAGGATCGATACCCGGCCCTGTCCGCTTCTTTCGATACGGATAAATACCTTTGTTTCCGGCGGATTATGGGTGAGCGCGTTGATGATCAGATTTCCGACCGCGCGGCGGAACAGCCTGCTGTCGATCCGGACTACGACCTCATCTTCCGCGCTTTCAAACTCGATCTCACGTTTTGAAAAAGCGGGATCGTTGATCAGGTCTATGACCAGCTCTCTGATATAGCGCACAAGATGTATTTCCTGCAAAGACAGGGGGATCACGCCCGCTTCGAACTGATAGGTCAGTTTCAGGTCATTGATCAGATTTTCCGTATAGACCGCATTTTTCAAAATGATCTTTCCGTATTCCTGCACCTCGCTGCTTTCCGAAATCTGATTTTCCGCAAGCAGCTCCGCATATCCCTTGATGGGAGACAAAGGTGTTTTTACATCATGTGTAATATTCGTGATCCATTCTCTGCGGACTCTCTCCGTATCCATCCGTAGCTGGTCGCTGCGGCGGAGTTCCGTGTCCATTTCTCTCAGAGCCGCATAGACCTCGCCGAACACGCCTCCCGTTGAGCATGGCGTATAGGCGCGCCGGCTGACATCCCGGATGCCCTTTGTGATCTTTCCCAGATGCCTGGAAAGCCAGAATACATAAGCGAACGTAAACAGAAATACGGCGCAGGAAATGCATGCGATCCCTGTGCGGATCACGGGGGACAGCCGGCTGATATGTTCTCCGTTGTAGTAGAGCATATGCTTTCCGACCGCATAGGGAAAACCGATAAAGTAACCGTAGGTTTGCCCGGAGCCTCTATAATTTCCCGCAAAAACCCTGCTATCATTATCGTAAACGTTCGTACCGAATGCCAGAAGCTCGGAGGCCGTATAGCTGTTGGGACAGTTCTCCGGCTTATGGTGTGAAAAAACCTCCTGCCCGTTTTCATCAATCACCTGCAGCCATAAGCCATACCGGTCCAGATCTTCAATCCCAAATTCTTTTACTTTAAGCTCTCCCTGTTCTTCTTCAAGCTGAAGGGAAAAATTGTCTGTATACATGTCTGGCCATGAGGCCAGGCTGAGTCCTTTCGGCTCCGGAATCGCGAACACATAATAAAACAGGCCGATCCCCCCGGCAATGGCCGAGAAGATCACAATCATGACAATGCCGAACGAACGAAAAAACAGATTGAGATCGCTTTTATTCTTCATAAGGGTCCACCAGCTTATAGCCTAATCCTTTCATTGTGATGATGTATCGGGGCGCCGCGGGATCGTCCTCTATTTTTTCACGCAGATGCCGGATATGCACCATGACCGTATTGTCGCACCCGAAGCTGTCCTCGCCCCAGATGGTTTCATATAAGCGTTCGCGGCTGATCACCCGGCCTTGATTTTCCGCCAGATACCGCAGGATTTCAAATTCCCGCGCGGTCAGTTCTATGGGGCTGCCGCCTTTTGTGACCCTGCAGCCCTCCGTGTCAATTTCCAATTCCCCTGTTTTTATGAGCTCCTTCTCCGACGGGTCCTGCTGATACGCGGCCCGCCGGAGCTGCGCCTTGACCCGGTATGCGATCTCTTTCGGGCTGAACGGCTTTGCCACGTAATCGTCTCCGCCCACCGAAAGGCCCAGGATCTTGTCCAGCTCGTCATTTCTGGAAGATAAAAATAAGATCGGGCAATGGGAAAACGCGCGGATCTGTCTGCAGACCTCATATCCGTCCAGATCGGGAAGCATCACGTCTAAAATGATGATGTCCGGGGAGGTCCTGCGGTAGAGCTGGACCGCAGTCTGTCCGTCTTCTGTTTTGATAATGTTGTAGTAGCCTTCTATGTTGAGAGCCTTCTCGAGCAGATCCAGGATGTCGGGCTCATCATCCACAAGCAGGATTTTGTAATCTGTTTTTTGTGCGGGGATCGGGTTCATTTTACACCTCCGTATCTCTATGAGCATTCCCAAAAACTCCTTGCACCAGATTTTTGAGATGGGTGCAGGGGAAATTTCCAATCTATATTATATTTCTTACAGAAAGAGGATACAAGCGGGGGCGAGCTTAATTTTAGCTTAAGTTTACATTTTGGGGCCAGGCCGTAAATTTTTACGATCCGCTGAACATGCCGGCAAAAAAGAGGTTACAGTTCACTGGCCAGCCAGCGAACTGTAACGAATCCGGCCTATTTAAAGTTGCCTTACGGCAAGAGGCCGGATTCCAGCCCCAGTACATACTGGCCTGTGACCGTGCAGCGTGGTGCACGGCCCAGGAGTGAACTGTAACAAAAAGAGACCTTCATTGTTTTCGTATTCGGTTTATGCTATGATTAAGGCAATCTATATTTTTATAAACCAGAAAAGCACGATACGAGAACTTTGCCATTTTGCGCAAGAAATTGTTGTTACGTGCCTAAAGAAAACATAAGGACAGAGGTATCGCTATGGAAAGGATCATTGGGATCGATCTCGGTACTACCAACAGCCTGGTTTCCGTCTGGCAGGATGGACGGAGCCGGCTGATCCCGAATTCATTGGGGGAATATCTGACACCGAGTATCGTAAGTATTGATGAGGAAGGGCATGTATACGTCGGGAAGATCGCGAAGGAACGGCTGACCTCCCATCCGGAGCACACGGCCGCGTTGTTTAAACGGTTTATGGGGACGGAAAAGACCTATGCTCTCGGCGGCAGGGAGTATCGTCCGGAAGAGCTCTCGGCATTGGTGCTTCGCAGGCTGAAGGAGGACGCGGAGCGGTATCTGGGTACGGAGATCAAAGAAGCGGTCATCAGCGTGCCGGCATATTTTAATGATATGGCGAGAAAGGCCACCAAGGATGCGGGGGCCCTGGCGGGGCTTCATGTAGAAAGGATCGTAAATGAACCCTCCGCCGCCGCGCTGGCATGCCGGAGCACCGGAGGAAAGGGGCAGGCTGAGGAGGATGAGACTCTGCTGGTCTTCGATTTCGGCGGCGGAACCCTGGATGTATCGCTGGTGGACTGCTTTGACAATGTGGTCGAGATCGTGTCGGTGAGCGGCGATAACCGCCTTGGGGGAAGTGATTTTGACCGTGCCGTCGCAGAGCAGTTCTGCAAGGAACATGGCCTCTGCTTTGATGCGCTGTCCCCCCAGAGACAGAATGTGATCTTAAGGTGCGCGGCCCAGGCAAAGTGCATGCTGTCCGAGACCGAGCAGACGGTCATGACCGTTACGGACGGGGAGTTCCAGGGGCAGATGGAACTGACGAACCAGAAGCTGATCCAGATCTCCATGCCTCTGTTCCACAGAATGCTTGTCCCCGTAAGAGCCGTGCTGAATGACGGACAGAAGGAACGGCTGGAGATCTCCAAGGTCGTACTGGCCGGCGGCTCCTGCAAGATGCCGACGGTCCAGCAATACCTGCGGCATTTCTTACCCTACGGGCAGATGACGGTGATGGACCCGGATCATATGATCGCCGCGGGAGTGGGCGTGTATGCCGGGATCAAAGAACGGAAGGAGGAGGTAAAGGACCTGCTCCTGACCGATATCTGTCCCTTTACCCTGGGCACCGGAGTCTATAATGAGGCTGATGCCCGGCGCTCCATCATGGCGCCTATCATCGACCGCAACAGTGTGCTGCCCTGCAGAAAGGAACAGCGTTTTCAGACTGCAAAGGATTTTCAGAAGTCTGTGAAGATCGACGTGTATCAGGGAGAAGCCTATTATACAGACGAAAATATTTATCTGGGGGAGCTTTCTGTGGATGTTCCCATGGCCCTGAAAGGACAGGAATCCATAGCGGTATGCTATACCTATGATATCAATGGAATCCTGGTCGTAGATGTGAAGGTGGATTCCACCGGAAAGCAGGCGAGGCAGGTGATCACCACCGGAAAATATACTCTTGACCCGGCAGAGCTGGAACAGTATCTGAGGGATCTGGAGCAGCTCCATTCTCTTCCTGCAAATGAGGAGGAGAACCAGATGCTGATTGCCTGGGGAGAACGGCTTTTTGCCCAGACTACCGGGGAGCTGCGGGAAGAGGTCGGAAGGCGGATCCAGTATTTTCAATATCTGGTGAACCAGGAGCAGGATCCGTATAAGATCCGGAAGCAGCGAAAGTATATCGCGGATTTTTTTGAACGCGCGGACCGGTATCTGGATACATTTGCGGATGCATGGCAGTGCCTGGAGAATGACAGTTCCTGGTATGAGCCGGATTCAGGAGCAGATCCGTGTGGGGACGGAGCAGAGTCTATGGCTGAGGAGGAAGATCTGAAATGGTACGACGGGCATTTGACATCTTAGGAATCGAAGCGACAAAGGACACGAGGGCAATCAAGAAAGCCTATGCCCTGATGGCGAAGCAGTACCACCCGGAGGAGCATCCGGCGGAATGGGAGAAACTCTACGGGGCATACCAGGCGGCCCTGGAGTATGCGCAGACGGCAGGAGAACTTCCGGAAAATGAATACGGCAGCGGCAGATCTGGTAAAGGAGGAGCCGCTATGGGAGCGGCAGGAGATGGCCTTGCGGGCGGATCAGCTGGTGATGGTTTCCCCGGCGAAGGCGGAGACGCATCCGGGGCGGCGGAAACAGAGACGGCGGCAGGCGAACCAGTCTCTGTATCCTCCAACGCTGCATACGGTACATTTTTTCAGGAAGCGCAGGAGCAATGGCTGCGAAAGAAGCATCTGCGTGAACAGTTCATGCGCCAAAAGCTCCGGGAGCTTGTCAGCCTGCGGTGGCCAAAGGCGGTAAAGGCGTGGCAGCAGTTTTTTAACACAGATCTCACGATGAACGAGGATGAGGAAATTCTGCTGATCCTGCTGGAAACGATCCGGGAGAACGCGCTTTCCGAAAAAGTATTCTATCTGATCATGACGAACATGAACTCCCGGTTAAGATTCTATGCCGAGATGGGGGACAGCGACCGGGCGCTGGCGGCTATGGAGATCATAAAATATTGTTCCGGGCAGATTCCCCTGTTGCACAGAAAAGCCGAGAGGCGGAGAAAATGGATCGGCATTCCGGCGGCACTGGCGGCGGTATTTTTTCTCCTGGCGATGACGGGCCTGCATCAGGAATCTGTAACAGAAGGCGACGTCTCTGTGCTTGCGGCAGAATATCTGAATGAAAAATACGGTGTTTCGGATTATGCGGCGGCAGAGCTTGAAACGGAAAAGATACAGCTTATCGGCAGCAATGAGGACCGGATTGATTCCTTTGAGATCCGTGAACCGGAATCCGGAAATATCATTGCCTATGCCATGCGGGATATCGAAGAGACAGAAGGCACATTTTCCTGCTTTGACAATCTCCAGGAATCGGAGATCAAGGACGCGTTTGAAAAAAGGCTGAATGCCCTGACCGGCCATGAGGAGGGACGGCTGTTCTGGGATTCCGCATTTTCCGACAGCCTGTCAGGCGGATTGGAGGACGGTTTTTTCCATACAAAATATGAAGGCGATTTTGACACATTTATTCGGCAGGAGACCAGGGAGCGCACCAACGCGCCGGGAGTCATGACCTCGTTTCTTATATCCGACTACTGCTCTCTGAACGGGCTCTGTGACTATTATCTTCCCGATCCGGAAGTGGAGACCATGCGCGAACGGTTTGCGCTTACGGATTATACGGAAGATCCGGATTTACAGGCGGCGCTCCGGCAGGGTGCCGCTGATTATCAGCTCCAGATTCGCGGAGTCATACTGCCGAAAAAATTTTTTCAGGAAAAAACAGAGCGGTCGGAGGGAAAACGGAGCGGGATCTATGTGTTGAGGGATGTACATGGGACTCTTGGAATGGAACCGCTGATGTCCTTTTTGATGCTCACGGGGTGGTATGTGAATCTTCCCCCGGAGGATGAAAAAATCCTGAATATTTCCAGCGGCATGTATATGCAGCCGGTCATTTCCATGGGAGAAGGGATCTACGGAGCGGAAAGCACCCTCAGAGGGCAGGCATTTGAGACGGACCCGGCGTGGGTCACCGGGAGCATGGTAAAGACAGAAAATCCCGATTCTCTCGGCCTCACCGAAGAGGAAAAGGAAAAGGCGGTCAGCTTCCGGCTCGGGGACGGATATGTCCTGAAAAATGATTACTGTCTGGCCATCGATAAGGACCTCTACGGGATCGCGGACGCGGATTACCGTGTGATGGTCACGAAGCAGAACGGTTTCTCGATGGATCTGGCCGGCCAGCATCTGGAGGCCGAGGACGGAACCGCGCTGGAAAGATACGTGAGCAGCTATGCAGAGCCCGACGCTGTGCTGAGGATGGGATATGCTCTGGACGGGGAGGGCTATCTTTTTATAGAATATAGAGCAGCGGATATGGCGGAAGAGGCGGATATCATAACGGTGATCAATCCATAACAGGCTATGAAATCCCTCACACATTACGTTATGTAATGTGGTATGATAAAGCCGGAGGTGAAAATCATGAGCGAAAAGCAAATCAGCACAGGTGAAGCAGCAAAGATTTCCGGGCTTACGATACGGACGTTACAGCATTATGATAATATCGGAGTGCTTCCGGCATCAGGGCGTACAGAGGGTGGACGGCGCTTTTACACGGAAAGCGATATGATTCAGTTAGAACATATTATCTTTTATCGTGGTTTGGGCTTTTCATTGAATCAAATTAAAGAAATACTCATTGAAACGAAAACAGATAAGAATGCCGACGAATTATTATCTGCACAAAAGGTTATGTTGTACAATCAAATATACAATATTCAAAACAGCATTGCCGCCATTGAAGCAAGCCAGGAGATTATCAGTGCAGGAAAAATGCCGCCCTGGACGCTGCTGGCAGCTTTTATGCAGTCACTCGGCACAGTTGACCTTTCTATTTGGGAAAATTACGAATTTTCAGACGAACAGACAGAAGTCTTTCAAGAACATTTTCAAACACTGAATGATGTAATGGACTTTTACAATACATGGAAACGCCTTTCCATAAAATCGGCAGCATTCAATGAAGCCGGAATAAAACCCGACGAAGCAATCGCCCAGACATTAGCAATGGAGTGGACGGAAATGACGCAAAAAGCCACAGGGGGAAATCCCGAACATGAGCAGGCATTTTTAGCAGTTGATCATCAAAGAGATGTGTGGAATCCTGCTGAACGGGAACTGATTGAAAAAGCAGAGCCATTTTTGGAGGAAGCCTTAAACATTTACAATCAAAAACAGGAATAAGGAGTAAAGCAGGGTATCATTCCGGAGTATCAGTCCTGGAATGATACCCTGCTTTGCGGTTGCTCCTTGGAGCATCTAACCGCACAGCTGGAATTTTTTTGAAAAAACACTTGCTAATAACGTAACGTAATGTATTAAGATATGGAAAGAAAGGTTGGTGACAAAATGAAAAATATCATAGAGATTAAAAATTTGTGCAGACAGTTTGATAAGTTTGTCGCTGTAAATAATATCAGCTTTACGGTAAAACAAGGGGAATTGTTTGCGTTTCTCGGAACGAACGGCGCAGGAAAGTCCACAACAATCAGTATGATCTGCACGCTGCTTGCGAAAACTTCCGGCAGCATAATTGTAGACGGGTTTGACACAGAGAAAGAAGCCGCAAAGGTGAGAAGCCGTCTGGGTGTCGTTTTTCAGACCAATGTTTTAGACGATTTATTGACAGTTGGGGATAACCTGAATATACGGGCACGTTTTCAGGGACTGTCTGGCAATGAACTGCATTGCAGGATAAAAGAGCTGCGAGATGTGTTTGGGCTTTCCGATATTTGGAAACGCCCTTTTGGGAAATTATCCGGAGGACAGAAGCGAAAATGCGAAATCGCCCGTGCAATCTTAAACAAACCGGAAATCCTTATATTGGACGAACCGACGACGGGGTTGGACCCGCAGACACGCACAGCCATTTGGAAGCTGATACGGGATATGCAGATCCAACAGGGAATGACCGTCTTTCTCACAACACATTACATGGAAGAAGCGGCAGCGGCAGACAATGTATTGATATTGGAAAAGGGCAGAATTTGTGCCGAGGGAACACCAGACACATTGAAGAGTAAATACGGAAAAGATACGCTAAAGCTGCGCTTCCATAATTCAGAGAAAGGCATGAAGCAACTGCGGGCATTGGGGTACAGCCCAACGCAAAAAACGGATTATGTTTCAATTTCGATTGAGGACAGCCATGAAGCGTTAAAAATAGTAAACAGTTTGGATGACTTCTTTGATTTTGAATTGATAAAAGGAAATATGGACGACGTTTTTTTAACTGTAACAGGTCATACGGAGGTGCCGAAATGAGAGAAATAAAAGTATTAACTGGCAGGACAATGAAGCTTTATCTGAAAAACCCATTATCCATTTTATTTTCTTTTGTTTACATGCTGTTATTTATCGTTCTTATCAGCCTGTTTCTCGGTGACTATATGGCAAAAGGAATGATGGACGTATACGCCGAAGTGGAGGGAATGGATTTTACTCATATACGCTGGCTGGTTGACACAACATCAATGGCGGGCGTATTGATGATTAACTGTATCTTAGTTCCCCTCAATGTACTTACAATCATGGTTCAGGACAGCAGCGATCATCGGTTAGACAGTTTCCTTGTCAGTGCGGCAGCCCGCAATAAGTTAGTTGTTGGTTATTGGTTAGCCCCGTTTCTTGTGGGTATTGTGATGAATGTACTCTGTCTGTTCCTGTCAGAGGGATTTATCGTAATAAATGGCGGCGAATGGTTAAGTATACAGAGCAATATAGAAATGGCAGGCTTAATGATTGCGAACACATTTTCAGCAGCAAGTATACTTTTTGCAGCAGCTATGTTGACAAAAAGTGTAAGCCTGTACAGCACATTTACAGGGATTATGTCTGCGCTGGTTGGATTCCTTACAGGAGCATTTTTGCCAATAGGCATGTTCCCCGCAAATATCCAAAAAATATTTGCACTTATCCCGGCTCATCATGGCGCAACGCTCATGCGCAAGGTAATGACAAGAGAACCTCTTATGGCAACTTTTGGCAATGTGACAGACCAGATAGTAAAAGGTACTTTTATGACAGCGGAAGAAATTATAGATATCTATGCGTCCGAAAATGGAATCACTTATATGTTCGGAGATATGCAGTTTCCTTTTTCTGCAATGCTTATCATAGTGGTTGGTTCGGGGCTGCTGTTTATGGCATTTAGCATGATCTGGATGGAGCATTACAAAAAGCATTAGCAGACGTATAAGTGCGTCGGTACGGTTTTTGCGAATGGATACGTGGGTTGGATGCTCCTTGGAGCATCCAACCGAACAGCAGGAAATTTTTCCGGCTGTATGTCATACTGTCAGACTGCAGTCCACCCTCCGTCAATATAGATCGTCTGTCCGGTGGTGTAGGCGCAGTTCTCCGACGCGAACAGCAGCAGCTGTCCGCACAGCTCTTCGATCTTTCCGGGCCTGCCGAGCGGGCATCTTTTTTTCAGCTCTTCCAGCGCCGCCTCGTCGAACTGCATCATTTCCGACGGAAATTCTCCCGGGCCGATGGCATTTACGGTAATGTTGTACTTTGCCCATTCCTGCGCCAGTGACCTTGTGAAGTTCGGCACTGCTCCCTTTGTGGCGTTATAGGCAAGGATGGGGTGGTTCATCGCCGCGATGTGTCCGTACATGGACGCGGTGTTGATGATGCGGCCGTACTGGTTTTGGATCATATTTTTCGCGCATTCCCTTGCCATGAGGAAATACCCTGTCAGGCTGACGTCCACCACCTTCTGCCACTGGTCCAGGGAAAGGTCCACCGTCGGGCAGTACGCCATCATTCCGGCATTGTTCACCAGAATATCTACTTTTCCAAATGTATCAATGACAGACTGCACCCCTGCCACGACCTGGGCCTCGTCTCCCACGTCGCACGGAACCGGCAGGCATTCCCCGCCCATGGCTTCTATTTCCCCTTTGAGCGTTTCCAGCTTCTCTTTTCGCCTTGCAAATGCAGCCACCTTCGCGCCGTTTTCCGCAAAGGCTTTGCAATACTCGTAGCCAAGTCCAGAGGATGCCCCCGTTACGACCGCAACTCTTCCTGTCAGATCCATGTAATTTTTCATGATGATTTCTCCTTGCTTTCTTGTTATTTTTAGTTATACTCACGGCCGATGAAATCTGGCGCGCAGTATACAGGGTACGCCTGGTCAAGGTGTGACCTTTCACTATTTTTACAGTTTACCGGCCAGCCAGCAAAGTGTAATCTTGTTTTCAGCTTCCGATTATGTTAAGGTATAGCTAGCTGTTCCGAATGATTATGTTCATCATATAACAACTGGATTTTCCAGACAATCAACAATCCTGTTCTATTGTCGATTAATCGACACTTTTGCCTGAATTGTCGATAAATCTGCCACGAAGTATGACATGATGCGCACAGCCGCATGAGGAATTATGCCGCCTGCGAAACGGCGGCGGAATGGAGATCGAGATGAAAAACCCGGACCGCCGGACGAGAAAAACGAAGCATACGATCAAACAGATTTTTCTCGGCCTGCTGAAACAAAAAGCAATTGAAAAGATTTCTGTGACGGAGCTGTGCAGCCTGGCGGATATCAACCGGTCTACGTTTTATCTGCATTATTGTGATATCTACGCTCTGCTCGAAGAGATCGAACTGGACTGCCTGACAGAATTTGACCGGCTGGCGGAAGAGATCTCCCGGCAGTCGATCGCGCCCAGGCAGGTGACACGGATGATCCTGGAATATATTTATGGCCAGAAGGAGCTGCTGTCCCTTCTCCTGTTAAAAAATAACCGGCATGATTTCTGGCAGAAGATCAACCGGAAGGTCCTGCAGCTTTTCAAGATCAAGACTCTGCAGAATTATCAGCTTCCGGAGCACATGAGTGAAAATGAATTTGACGATATGCTTCTTTTTTATGCCTCGGGATTTTATGCGGTTTTTGAGAAATGGTTATCGGAGCAATGTACGGAGGATATTGAAAAAGTTGCGGAAAAAACGACTCTGTTTTCTCAGATCTGCTTTGACCATCTGCTGATCAGGGGGAGAGCCGGGACGTGACCAAACAGCTTTTGATAAAAAACTCCCTGCGCAGAGATTTTCTGTTCCGCGCGGGGAGTTTTTGTTAACACGCCTGGTCAAGATGTGACCTGTATTGATTTTTCCCGCCTGCATGGCCGCAATGTAATGCTGCGGCTTTCACTGCCTCCAGCGTTTTCCTGCTGCCAATCCTGCTGCGGAAACGGCCGCAAGGGTGAGCAGCCACACGACCGGCGTATTGTCGCCGGTTTTGGGAGAGTTCTCCAAATTTCCCTGGCTCTGAGAAGGCTTTTGCGCCGGTTTCTGTGTCTGGTTCTGGGATGGATCCTTAGGCGGTTCTTGTCCGGTTCCATCTGACGGATCATCTGGTTTTTCAGACGGGTTATCCGGTTTTTCAGACGGGTCATCCGGTTTTTCGGATGGATTTCCTGATCCTTCCTCCTGAATCGTCAATGTCGTCTGGGCCAGCCCGTCCGTAAAATGGATTGCCACCGTATGCTCTCCGGCTGTCAGTGTTTTCAGGTATTCCGGCTTTAGAGTGATGATCGTGGAGCCGGCCGCAGCCGTGTAATGTTCTTTCGCGATCTCAGTTCCATCCACCGACACACTGACAAATTTACTGAAATCACCATTTGCCTTGATGGTAACGCCTTTATTTTTACCGATCACGAACGTCTGGTCCGCACCCTCAATGATCGATACGGCGGGCAGAGGTTTTAATCCGGCAATCGCCGCTTCGATCGCCGCCGCATATCCATCCACAACGTCCTGCTCCCGGACATCCTTTCCCCGGACAACCGCATTGACCGCAGCCTCTACCGCATCAAAATTGATATAATCCGCCTTGTTCAGCGCTTTTGCCTTCGCGACCGCCTCGTCCACCGCACTGTAATCCGCGTCTAAAAAGGTAACCTGTCCATTTGTATTATTGCTCGATATATTTTCATAGGACGGCACCCCGTTGGAGGTGATGATGCCGCCGATGTGAATATTATTTCCGGAGGAAATGCTTCCTGCTCCGATCTCTGTCGTTCCGCCGGTGATGGTGATATCGCCACTGACGTCGATTCCGGATGCACCGGAGCCGCCTGGAGAAATCACATTCGAATCCTTCATTGTCAGGTTTCCGTTTACAAAGATTCCTCCCCTGTTACTCTGATTTGATGTTGACTTCACTTCGGAACCTTCAATTTCAAGGTTTCCTTTTTCACAGTACATTCCCACTTTATTTTCCGATTCTGCCTCTATGACAGAATCCTTAATCACGGTATCATTAACCACATAAAAAGCCGGGAGGTAACCTTTTGCAGTCACCTTTGAGGAATCTGTAACTGTAAGCCCATTGCATATAATACTGTTAAGCTCCGTAGATTCCGCATGAACCGTAGAATTGGAAATGGTGATATTTGCATCTGCCCCCACTGCCAGTCCTCTGTTTGCAATTGCTGTTATGTCCGAACCGTTCAAAATCTCCAGATTTCCACCGCAGGATATCACAAAATTATCCGCTCTGGGTACTGCAAGCCTGCTGCCTGAAATCTTTAAATTTCCGGAAACACCAATTCCTCCATCCGCACTGTTCATAGTAATACTTGAATTGTCTGATATCGTAAGCGAAGCCGGATTGGGGTCTCCATACTTGCTGATTGCATTAATTCCTGTGCTTTGAATATCTGAACCGGAACTGATCGGCATATCAATCACTATATTGGAATTACGAATCAAGTTTTCGCCGCCGCCAATATACAGTCCATAACCGCTGACTGCCTGATCTTTTACACCTGAATTGTTTGGATCCTCAAACAGTTGGTCTAAATTACTGACCGTAATCTGCAAGTTGGCGTCCTGCACAGTCAGCCCACCTTCTTCTATGCGGATTCCACAGCTTGGATTTGAACCGAACTGATTCTTCTCTGCGAGGATCGTAAGTCTGCCTCCGCCGATTCCTTTTAGAAGAAACGGATTGCTGCTTCCAATCCCCCAATAGGCTTCGATCAAGTTCTGCCCCGCCAATTCCACGGTGACTCCCTCTTCTTCAATTTGAATCCCATACATAAGGGCACTTCCGGCATTTCCCCCGGTGATCTCCGCATGATTCAGCGTCAACGTTTTTGTAGCCGGATCATACTTTGCCGTACCGCTTCCGCACTGTATTGTATGATCCGCCGCTTGAAGAATATCGGTTCCGTTTACCCGGATCCCGCCGTCTGCAGATACCGTTTCCGGCTGAACGATCCACATAAAGCAAACTGCCAGAAACAAATAGAGTATTTTTTTCTTTGCGCCCATTTTTGTATTCCTTTCCTGTGTAATCCTGTGTTTCTCTTCTGGGTGACATTGATACAATATCCGCAGTCCTTTCATCTGTTTTTTACGCCGTATAGTGAAAATCGCCCGCAAAAAAATCCACTTCCCATGCTGAGATGATCTTTAAAGATTCGTGCTGCAATAAGTTGCATCGTTGACATATATTATGGCACGAAGGTTCGTAAAATCAGCCAGCTAAGGAAGTAAAACCTTTTGACGGGCGAATCATAATATCGGGTCAGTAAAATATAAAATTTGCTGCTTAAGGATAGTTTACTATATCTTTTGAAAATATACAACAAAAATTTTTCCGGCTGTGCGGCTGCACCGCTTCTGCTAAGTTTAATTCACATAAAATCATGATTTGTGTAGAAAATCTATTTTATAAAATCGTGATTTGTGCTATAATTCGCCTTAAAGAAATCATGATTTGTGTTATAATTCACTTTAAGAAAATCACGATTTATGTTATGATTCAACTTAAGGAAACCATTTTATAAGCATTCTCGGTCCTTATATCCGGATTTGTGCACTTCTGACGGAAAATCATCTGAAAAAATGGGTACAAAGGAGTTTCCGGGAGTGCCCTCTATGAACAGGAGGTGTAATCTCATGCGCAGAAAAATATATGACCGTCTGCTGCAGTGGAAAGAAAAAAGCTGCGGAAAAAGCGCGCTTTTAGTGCAGGGCGCCCGCCGTGTCGGGAAAAGCTACATTGCGGAAGAATTTGCCAAAGCGGAATACCGTTCCTATATCCTGATCGATTTCAACCTGGTTGATTCCCAGATTCGGGACATATTTCTCCATGATCTGGGAGATATGGACACATTTTTCCTGAAGCTTACGACATTTTTTAACACAAAGCTGTATGACCGTGAGTCTGTGATCATCCTGGATGAGATCCAGCTTTTCCCCAGAGCCAGAAGCGCCGTCAAATATCTGGTTGCCGACGGGCGTTATGATTATATTGAAACCGGATCCCTCATTTCCATCCGGGAAAATGTGAAGGATATCCTGATTCCGTCCGAAGAAGATCACATCAATCTATATCCCATGGATTTTGAAGAATTTCTCTGGGCCGCGGGCCATGGAACCATGATGGATCTCATTCAGAACTGCTATGAGAAAAAAAAGCCGCTTGGCCAGGCATTGCACCGGAAGGCCATGGATCTGTTCCGCCAATATCTGATCGTCGGCGGAATGCCGCAGGCTGTGGATGCATTTATTTCCAGCCGTAATTTTGACCAGGTAGACCAGGTGAAGCGCAGGATTCTGAGCCTTTACCGGGATGACATCCGCAAGCATGCAGGGGGAGAGGAGTTGAAGGTAGAAGCGATCTATGATGAACTGCCCTCCCAGCTGAAAAATCAAAACCGGCATTTTAAGCTGTCTTCACTGAAGCACGGGGCACGGTTTGATGAATATAAGGACGCGCTTTTCTGGCTGTCCGATGCCATGATCGTGAATAACTGCTATAATTCCACCGAGCCGAATATCGGCCTGAATCTGAACCGCGACCGCACACTCCTGAAATGCTATATGGGGGATACCGGACTGCTGGTCAGCCATGCCTTTGATGAAAATGGGATTGTAAGCGGAGAGATCTACAAAAAATTATTATTGGATAAATTGGAAGTGAACATGGGCATGATCCTGGAAAATGCAGTCGCACAGATGCTGACTGCCGGCGGGCATAAGCTGTACTTTTATGCGAATTCCTCCCGCAGCGACGCGGCATCCCGAATGGAGATTGATTTTTTGACTGCGAAGAGCAAGATCAGCAGCCGCCATAACATTTCCCCCATCGAGGTCAAGTCCGGGAAAAATTATACCCTGTCTTCCATAAAGAAATTCCGGGAGAAGTATGGAGAGCAGCTGCATATTCCTTATGTACTGCATACGGGGGATCTGAAGGAAGAGGACCGGATTCTGTATCTGCCGGTTTATATGACGCCTTTTCTCTAAACAACTCCAATCCTCCCTTCTTCTATCTCCCGCAGGCGCTCAAACGGCTCTCTGCCGTCGGTCGTTCCATCCAGCGCTTCCATGATCCGCCGTACCCGATCCAGCAGCTCCCGGGACGCCTCGCTTCCGGCGTCCTGTCCGGACAAGTAGTTCTCCAGCCTGCCTCCCGGCCGGTATTCTTCCTCCGTGATCCCCAGGAACAGCCGCGCCAGGCGCAGGTCATAGGTTCCGAAAGCGGCAGTCAGGCCGATGCAGTCGGCCACCACCTCATCCCGGATGGTTTCCCGGTTGTCCGGGTAGAGGCGTCCGCTGACCACATGGGCCAGTTCATGCCAGGTCCGGATGATCCGGGAGTACCGGATCCATTCCTCCTCTGAAAACCCTGCTTCTCCGGGCGGCACCGCACTGTAGTAACCGTTGGACAGCAAAATGATCGTATCCTTGTACTTTAACGGATGGATTCCGCTGTCCGCATTCCTTGTAATGCGCCGGAACTCCGCGTTCCAGTCCGTATTTCCTGCCGCCAGATACCGGGCCTTATATGCATGGATCGTTCTCCAGTTGTTCAGCCCGCGGATCGTCACCGCCCCCATGGAAGCCGGCAGCGGCCGGGGCTCTCCCCGGTATGCCAGCATCTGCACCGCACGCTCAAAATCTGTTCGGCAGTATAAAAAATAGACATCCACATTTCCTGCAGGCGTTTCCATCTCCTGGAACGAATCCTGTTCCGACATCGTAAAAGGGCAGTCACATTCCCCGGGCAGATTTCCCCGCAGGACAATCTCTTTGTATTTTTGAGTCTCCTTTAAGCCTTCCTCCGGTTCCAGAACCAGCTGCGGATAATTCCACACAAGCCGCTCCCCCGGAAGCATTTTCGTTTCTATTGACATTCTCTGTATTCTCCTGATCCTGATTGATGTACTGATAAAGAACTGACAAAAGCCCTCCATCTGTTTTTTTGCTCTGATAAAATGACTGTGTACCGCATTCGCCTGGCAGAACCTGCATTTCACACCCGAAAACATACATTTTACGAAATCACGGATGATTTCCTTTGTCCCCCAACCAGATATTTGGTATACTTATAAAATGGCCGCATGTCCAGAATGGGATACCCTTGGATATACCTTATGAATCGGCCGCATAGCCAGAATGGGATGCCCCCTTAGGGATGCCTTAGTGAAACCGTGAAAGGAGCTGATGATGTGTATCTGAATATTGCCATATGCGAGGACGACGAAAATGACCTTCGTTTTCTCGAAACCTGCCTGCATTCTGCGTGCGGCGAACTGGAACTGACCGCAAGGATCACCCGATTCTTTTCCGGAGAGGATTTCCTTACTACTCTTCGTAAAAAAAATACCCCCCCCCGATATTATTTTCATGGATATCTACATGAACGGGATCAGCGGGATCAAGGCCGCAAGGGACGCCGGTCTGACAGGACAAACCCGGTTCATCTTCACAACAAACAGCCGGGAGCATGCTCTGGAGGCTTTTGCACTGAACGCCGCTCATTATCTTCTGAAGCCTTTGACAAAGGAGGCGGTCCAGGAAGCGCTCCGGCGCTGCCTCCCCCGGCCTGGAGAGGCGGAATCGAAGCTTTTGAAGATAAAAACCAGTCTGGGAACTGTTCCCATACCAATGGAAAATATCCTGTATATTGAAGTATTCAATAAAGTCTGTACCATTCATACAGAAAAAAACAATTTTCAGACCTATACATCCCTGGACGCACTGTTTGAACTTCTGGACGGGGTTTCCTTCATGAAGGCGCAGAGAAGCTACATTGTAAATATGAAATACATAGAGTCCTTTTATTTTGACCATGTGGTCCTGCAGAACGGGAAAGAGATCGTCCTCTCCAGAAACAGCCGCGGGGAACTGAAAAATCAGTACCAGCAATTTTTATTCCATCTGGCAAGGAAGGGCGCAATATAAGGAACTGCAGGGAGATCCTTTCCATACAGTTCCTAAGCCCATCCTGCCTGTCTGCACAGGGCGCTGGCATGCCCGGCGCTACGCCGCCCTCCACTTTTTCTCGAAGGAGATCCGGTTATACCCTTCCTTCCATTCATACCGGATGGAATCCAGAAATTTTTTTGCCATAAAGACGCCCAGTCCGCCGACCTTCCGCTCTTTGGCGCTCAGAGTGATGTCCGGGTCCGCCTTGCTGAGCGGGTTGTACGGAGTCCCGCAATCCTCCAGGCTGATATTCAGGGAACGCTGCACCCCGTCCTTTTCAATTTCATAGGATACGCGCACATTTCCCTTGCCGTCCTGATAGGCATAGTTCACAATATTAACAAAAAGCTCCTCAAACGCGATGTCGAACTGCATCTGCATTTTCGCAGGGCATCCGTGCTCCTGCAGTACCATTTCAAACAGTTCTGTCAGCTCCATCAATGACTGCTTCGTTGCTTCCACCTCTAATGTTTTCATAGCCGCTCCTATTCTACCGTAAGAATGTCAATAAATCCCGTGGATTCAAATACTTCCTCTACCATGCTGTTTACGTTGCACAGGATCATTTCCTTGTCCTCACTGTTGACCTTTTTCTGTCCGTTCAAGAGTGCCCGGAGGCCGGCGCTGGAAACGTACTGCACCTGTTCAAAATCCAGCCGGACGCAGTCCGCCCTTCCGATTCCCGACAGAAGTTCTTTTTCAAAATCCTCCGCCGTGTAGGTATCGATCCTTCCTTCCGTGTGCAGCACCAGTTCGTCTTCTCTCTGTTCAAATGTCACCTTCATGATATTCTTCCATCCTTTCATCATCTTTTCGTATATACATATCCCGCGCAATCTGCACAGATTATCCTCGCAGCCGCTTCTTATCATGCCAATTGCCGGCTTGCCAGCTGGTAAAACAATCCTCCCTGCTCCATCAATTCTTCATAATTCCCTTCCTCCGCCAGCCTCCCCTGATCCATCACAAAGATCCGGTCGCAGTCCATCACCGTGCTGAGCCGGTGGGCGATGACGATCCGGGTAGCCTTTAATTTTGCCAGGCTTTCGCAGACCATGTTCTGGGTCACGTTGTCCAGGGCCGATGTGGCCTCGTCAAAAAACAGAATCTTCGGATTGCTGACGATGGCCCGTGCGATCAGGATCCTCTGCTGCTGCCCGCCGGAGATGGTGCCGCTGTTCTCAGACAGCACCGTGTGCAGCCCCATGGGCATCTGCGCGATATCGTCCTTCAGGCCCACCTCTTCGATCACCTTTTCCACCTGCTTCATGGTCGTGCCCGGAGCCGTGATGGTGATATTATCGAAAATGCTTCCCGCGATCAGGTCGCCGTCCTGGAGCACCACGCCGAACTTCTTGCGCAGCTCCCGCTTGTCCATGCTGTCAATGTCCTTGCCGTCGTAGAAGATCTTTCCCTTCTGGGGGCGCTCAAAGCCCAGCAGCATTTTCATCAGCGTGGATTTTCCTCCGCCCGAAGCGCCTACCACGCCGATATACTCCCCGGGTCGGATATGAAAGGACAGGTCATTCAGCACATTTCCACTTTCCGCATTGTAGGCAAAGGTCACGTTGCTGACTTCAATATCTCCGGTCAGCGTGCCGGGGAGGATCGTTTCCTCCTCCATCTCGGGCAGCGCCGAGAGGATCGGCTTACACCGCCGGTATGCCGGGATTGCCGAGTTCACGTCCATGAAGGAGGACACGATCCCCAGCATCGCCCCGGAAAAGGAACCGAAAGCGGACATGAACGCGGAAAACGCGCCCACGCTTAAGGACACGCTTTTGCGCATCATCCAGAAGTACAGCGCCATGGAAAATGCCACATTCAGCGCCCCCACCAGCACGTCTGCCCCGGCGCTCATCTTCTCCTTCCGGATGTTGATATTGCGGATCCTGGAATAGACTTTCAGGTATTCGTACTGGACCCGGTTCTCCACGCCGGCGATCCGGATCTTGGAAATGCCCGCTAAAAACTGGAACATCAGCGAGGACAGCTTCCCGTCCAGCTCCATTTTTTCACTCTCATATTTCAGCTGCCGCCAGCCGATCAGGCCGATGACCAGCATCGCCCCCAGCACCATGATGACGGACGGCTTTGCCAGGGGCTTCGCGTACCGGAACATCTGCCAGAGATACATCAGGGAGAGCACCGCCGTGATCACCGTTTTCACGATCACATCCGCAAAGACCTGGTAAATGCTTGTGATGCCCATGACTCTCTGGGCCAGGTCGGCGGAATCGTATTCCCGGAAAAAGCTTTCCGGCAGGTTGAACAGCCGGTCGTAGGCCGCGCTCTGCACCGCGTATTCCATCGTATTCATGCTCCGGAAGGTGGCCAGATTTTTCACAATGGTAAAGCTTAAGTTTCCCAGGGAGCAGGCCAGCACCAGGAGGCAGATCTGCACCAGCCCGCTCTGGTCCGCCATGGGGATGAATTTGTCATACACCTGCTGGTTGATCACCGGGAGCAGCAGCCCCGCCAGTGTCCCCAAAAACGCCAGAAACCCGATCTTCACAATGTCCCGGATATACACGCATTTGAAACCGAATGCGAGAAGATCCTTCCACTTCATGGCTTTGGCCGGGAAGGGGCGGTACACCATATCCGCCTTGACCGACAGGGCGGCCGCGTATCTGGCGTCGATCACCACGCCCTCGCTTTCCGGCGACTCGTAGGCAATGTATTTCTGAGGGCCTTTCGGCAGGCAGACTACCGGGGCGCGGCCCTTTTCCTTGTAGGCCAGGATGGGGCCCGAATCCTTCTGATACCATTTTTCCTCCAGCACGATCTCCCGGCTGGTAAAATGGGAGAGACGGCCGATGTCCCGGATATCGAACTTCCGCCTGCAGCTTTCCTTTACCGTGGAAAACGGGGCGATACGGATGTCCATATAGTCGCAGATCCGGGCCGCCGCGTCGTAGACCTTATTCCCGCTTACAGGCGTCTTGTTTTTCCGGTTCTTTTTCCGGAACATGTCGTAGATCAGAAACAGGCCCCGCTCATAGGTCTGCTCCTGTTCCAGAGATGTGGCGTAGATGCCGCCCTCCTCCTTGATGATATTGATGTTGTACTGCTCCGCCATCTGCTCTTCAAATTCTTCCGGATCAAAGAGCCGGATTCCCAGGGTGGACGCAAAATCCATTTTCACCTGCTCCGGGTTCTTGGGACGGATTGCCCGAAGCTGTGCCTGTTCCAGGGCGATCAGGGCGAAACGCCAGGAGCCCAGCTTTTCGTTGTCCCAGCACAGAGAAGGGATCCATTCCCCTTCCGTCATCTCGCCGATCAGGAAGCGCCTGCCGGGATTTCCGTCTTCCAGGGGGAGCACGTAGACCAGGACATGGCCCTCCAGAACCTGGAAGGCCCGCCGGGGATCCTCCGTGATCAGCTTCTGGCCGCCTTTTAATCTGATATTCTCCATGTCGTATCCCTTCCTTATATGGTCTGCACCAGCGCCTGGTAGTGTCCCGGCTGGCTCATGAGTTCGTCATGGCTGCCTCTCTGGACGATCCTGCCGTGTTCCATGACAATGATCTCGTCGCAGTCCCGGATGGCCGACAGCCGGTGGGCCACGATCACGCAGGTACACCCCCTGCGCTTGATATTGTCCATGATCTCCTTTTCCACGAGGGGATCCAGTGCGCTGGTGGCCTCGTCCATGATCAGGACCGTCGGATTCGTGACCAGCGCGCGGGCGATTTCCAGGCGCTGGCGCTGCCCGCCGGACAGGTTGTGGCCGCCCTCGGTCAGGACGTACTCATAGGCCCCCGGCTTATTCGTAATGATATCATGGATGCAGGCGTCCTTTGCCGCCTGGATCATATCCTCTTCCAGAATGCTCTTATTCCACATGGTCAGGTTGTCCCGGATGGTGCCGGAAAAGAGGGTAATGCTCTGGCTCACCGTAGATACGCTGGAGCTTAAGATCTCCTTCGGAATGTCCCGCACCGGCATATTGTCCATATAGATCTCCCCGGACCAGGGGATGTACAGCCCGCTGACGATCTTGGACACCGTGGATTTTCCGCAGCCCGAAGCGCCCACGAAGGCGATGGAGCTGCCGCTGGGCAGATGAAAATGAAAATCCTCCACCAGCGGTTTTTCCAGAATGCTGTACCCGAAGGAGATCCCTTCCAGCCTCACATCCCCGCTGAGCTTGGCGGTCATGGCCGTCTTCTGCCCCTTTGCCCGGAACTTCTCGTCCTCCTCATAGCGCATGATGTCCTCCACCCGGTTCATGTCCGCTTTTAAGGTCTGGATCTTCTGGATAAATTCCACCAGCTTGTTTACCGGCGCCACAAAGGAACCCAAAAGGCTGGTGTAGGCGATCAGCATCCCGGCGGTCATATTTCCCTGGATGACCAGGATGCCGCCCATCATCAGCACCAGGATATCCGCGATCCCGTTAAAGACCTCGGGAATGGCGTTCAGGTACTGCTGGACGCTCCCCAGCTTCTGTTCCATCCGGATGGTCTTCGCGTAATATCCCAGGATCCGGCTTGTGTATTCATTCTCCGCGCCTGCCGCCTTCAGTGTGCTGGTAATGTTCAGCCCGGCAAATACCGCGCCCACCAGCTTTCCCTGATCCTGCTGCAGCTTCATGGTGGAGTTGGCGATCACTCTGGATGAGGCCTTCATCAGTGTCATGTTGATGGCAATCCCCGCAATACCGATCAGGGTCAGCAGCGGACTGTAGGACAGCATCAGTATCAGATAAAAACAGGCCACAAAAATATTCAGCATGGTTTCCGCCAGGTCCCCGGCCAGAAAATTGCTGACGCTGTTGTTATTTTCCACACGCTCCGCCAGGTCCCCGGCATACCTCTGGTCGAAAAAATTCATGGGCAGCCGGAACAAATGGTACAGAAACCTGTGGGCCGAGATCATGGACATCTTATTCTGCAGCTTTAGCAGCAGAAAGCTCCGGTACAGCGTCAGGACCGCCTGGAACAGCATGGTAAATGCCATGACCGCCAGAAATGCCGTCATCCAGCCGGTATTGCCTCCCAGCAGGATCTCGTCGATGAACACCTGGGAAAATACGGGGATGACCATGCCCGGAAATACCAGCAGAAGCCCGATCCCGATCAGCGCCGTGATGGACGAATACTGCCCTTTTAAGCGTGACTTGATAAAGGAAAAAAGGTTCCTCTCTTTTTTGGATTTTTTAAACTCTTTTTTCTTTTCAAAGGTCAGCACGATCCCGGTAAACGAGTCGTCCAGCTCTTCGTAGGTCAGCTTCCGCCTGCCCATGGCCGGGTCGTTGATGTAATAATTTTTTCCTTTACGCCCTTCGTAGACCACAAAATGGTTAAAATTCCAGTGGATGATGCAGGGCGGCCTGATCTCCAGCAGGTTGTCCAGGGATTTCCGGAAGCCCTTCACCTCGAAGCCGTATTTTTTCCCCGCCCGCATGATATTTTTCGCGTTGCACCCGTCCCGGGAAACCCCGGTCTCGATCCGCATTTTTTCCAGGGGCATATGCTTCCCGTAATAGGCAAATATCATGCAAAGGGATGCCGCCCCGCACTCGGTGGCCTCCATCTGATAGATGCTGGGTGTTTTTGCATAGCTGTACTTCATCTTACTCCCCCGTCTGTTCTGTCTGCATCACCTGATTTTGATTCTCCGTCACAGTGAGCTTTTCCTTCAAATAAGGGATCAGCATGGTGATGGGCGCTTTCCTTTCCGTGACCACGCTGGCCGTCAGCATGGTGCCCTCCGTCAGCGTGACATCCTTTCCCTTTTTACTGGACCAGTAATACCCGCTGGCCGTGCTGTTGTCCGTCTCGATCGAGCAGACCACCTCCACCACCGGCCCGTTTGCGAGAAATGCCTCCACCAGATTGTCATTTCCCAGGGTCTTCTGCATGTCCGCGGCGGAGGTCACATAGGACGCCACCGAACGGACATTTCCCTTCATGTGGCCGTATTCCTGCTTGTTCACCGTGGTCGGGTAGATCATGACGTCCATCCCCGGAAGGACCTTCTTGCCGTCGCCCACCGGAATATAGCAGATCGCGTCGATGGTATCCGTCTCCTGGCCCTTGACCTTGACGACCTCGCCGCCCTGGCTCACGACAGAGCCCACGTCCGCGACAACCTCCTGCACCACGCCGTCCGCCGAAGCCGTGATCTGGTACTTTTCCATGTTGGCCGTGTATTTTGCCAGCTCCATTTTCAGGGAATCCAGTACCGACGCCTTGGCCGCGGAAAATGCGGTATCAATGCTCTGCTTCTTCACATCCATCTGCTGCTTCGCCTGATCCGCCTGAGTCTGGAGGGACTCCACCTCCTGGGTCAGGGACTGCACCAGGCTGTGCTCCACGCTGTAATCCGATACGGCCTGGCTGTATTCATTGCTGAGGATGTTCTCATTTCTGGACTGGTTGGACTGCTGCCGGGTCACCGACTCATAGGCCGCCTTCGCGTTTTCAAATTCCACTCTCGCGGACTCCGCTTCACTCTGACAGCGGGACACATTTTCACCGGCCCGGGAAGCAGCGGACTGGGCGCTGTCCAGAGCGCTCTTGGCCTGGGCCTGGTTCTGCTGCTGCGCGTAGAGCTGCTCCTGCGCTCCGCCCAGAGAGGTTTCCGCGGTCTGGATCTGGGCCGCGGTCTGGTTCAATTCTGCCTCTGCCTGGCTGATGGCATCCGCATTTGTTATCGGATCAAGCTTCAGTTCCTCCAGCCTGGCCTGCTGTTCCCCATATACTGCCTGGAGCTGGCCGAGCTGCGCGGAGAGCTGATTCACACTGCTCTGTATGGAATCCACTGCCTGGCATGCCTGGCTGTAGACCGCCGACGCCTGGTCACGGGCCGCCTGTGCCTCCTGGCTCTGTGCCCGGGCCTCCTCGTAGTACTGCTGCCTGGCGGAATACAATGCCTGGGCTTCCGTATAATCCAGCTGCTCCGGCAGTCCGGTAAGGCTGCTGATGGTATCGTAGTAGTCGGACTTCAATCCGTCCCTGGCGGACTTTGCCGCATTCATCCGGCCCGTCGCGCCTGCCAGCTCCGACTGCCTCCTGGCCAGCGTTTTCTGTGCCATCTCATAATCGCCGGTGAGGGCGATCAGCTCCGCCTTGATATCAACGATAGACTTATTATCGGAAGTCACCACATCCCCGGTGCTGTCCAGCGTCACCTTCTGCACCGCCTCCATCCTGTTTTTCAGGTTCGTGACCTCCTGGGAGACGTCGTCGTCCGCAACACAGGCAACCACCTGCCCCCGTTTCACCTGGTCGCCCACGGACACCTCCACGTCGGTGATCATCCCTGCCACCTCCGAGTATACCCCTCCGGTGCGGTCCCCCCGCATATAGATCCCGTTGGCGTCCACATTCACCGGAAGCCGCCCGAACACGCCCCAGAGCAATGCCCCGGCCACGATCAGGGCCCCTCCGGAGAGGGCCACCCAGAGGGACGACGGCGCAATGACGATGGCCCGGTCCAGCTGCTCCGGCGAGGACAATTTGTCCAACGCTGATTTTCTGAATAAGTCTGCCATCCCTTACCTCCTTTATTTCTTAAGGCACTGCGGGAAATGTTTTCGCTCCCGCCGCGGCATTTTCCGCGCCCGGATTCCATTTCAAGATCACCATGGTGATATCGTCCGCCTGCTCCGCGCCGTCCACAAACGCGTCAATGGATCTGCTGACTGCGTGTACGGTCTGCTCCACGTCCGCATCCGCACTCTTTTCCAGAACCTCTGTCAGCCGTTTTTCCTCATACATGTCATAGGCCGCATTCGTGGCTTCCGTCACGCCGTCCGTATACAGCACCAGCTTGTCCCCCGGAAGCAGATCCATCTCCTGCCTGCGGTATCGGATGTTCTTCATCCCCGCCAGCACAAAACCGTGATGGACCGGAACCTGCCGGACCGTTCCGTCCGCCTGGCAGAGGAAGGGAACGTTATGCCCCGCGTTGCTGTAGGAAAAATGTCCGCTTTTCACATCCAGGATCCCCAGAAATGCCGTGATGAACATGCCTTCTTTATTGTTTTCCGCCAGCTCGTTATTGGAGCGTTTCAGGATCTCCGACGGGTCAAGTCCCAGCAGGAGCTGGTTCCGGATCATGGCCCTTCCCCCCATCATGAACAGCGCGGCGGGAACCCCTTTTCCGGACACGTCCGCGATCAGCACCGCCAGATGGTCCTCGTCCACAAAAAAGAAATCGTAGAAGTCTCCCCCCACCTCCTTGGCGGGATGCATATTTGCATAGATATCCACGCCCTTTTCTTTTCCGATGTCAAAGGATGTGGGCAAAGCGGAGAGCTGGATCTTGCTCGCCACATCCAGCTCCGCCT
This sequence comes from uncultured Lachnospiraceae bacterium, assembly GCA_949893755.1. GTDB lineage: Bacteria > Bacillota > Clostridia > Lachnospirales > Lachnospiraceae > Schaedlerella. The sequence goes on from CATLCV010000003.1 coordinate 61,098, forward strand.
TGACCTTCGCGGAGCTCGCGGACGCCAGGATCGCCCGGAAAATGGACCAGAACATGAGCAGATAGATGGCCAGCAGGCAGATGCTGATGATCAGCGCCATCAAAAAGGACCCCGGATCCATGGACAAAAGCGTGATTCCGTAGGTGTCCAGTGTGTATCTCGCCGCCAGGAACAGGACATAAGACAGCACCGGCACCAGCACGATCTGGCAGATCTGTTCCTCGGCAAGCTCCAGGATATGTACCAGCTTCTCCCTGAAAAAATACCTGTATATGACAAACAGCACCGCCAGCCCGGCGCAGTCGATGAGAAACCTGATTCCGTAATCCGGCAGGATCCGCGACAATGTAACTTCATCGGTCCCCGGTGAAAAAAGGCTGTACATGATCTGTTTGAATACATAAAATACGGAGGAAAAGAGGAGCATAAAAAGAACGGACACAAAGATCTTGATGTTCCGTTTTCCCTCATAGATCCGGACAGCCGCCGTACAGAGGATCACTGCCGGCACGCTTCCCTCCAGAACGTTCATAACAGAGATCAGGGAGTAGAACATCTGCAGCCTCCACATCTCTTCGATCCCGTAGGATGCCTCCATGATCAGGCCGCCTGCCTGTGATACGGCAAACCTGGACAGGGCGCCTGCCAGAAACGCGCAGACCGCAACAAAAGCCCATAGCAGGATGCTCCTCTTCCTGCCCTTTCGGGCTTTCAGCGTCAATGAAAGCATGACGGCTCCCAGGACAGTGCTCTGCACATACCCGATGCCGTTGTATAGATTTTCCCATTCAAATATTTCCATCTTGATCTTCCTGAAACCTTTCTATCTGTTCCTCAGATACTTACCGTACCATATTGGGGGCCGGTCAGCCCTGTGCTCCCGGCCCCGCTGTTTCTTTTAGACCCTCGGCTTTCTTACCTGAGCCGGCATGCGGTACGCAACACCGCCGGTCACTTCTTCCATTTCTTTGGAAGAAATCTCACGGTTTACGGTCTTTTCCGCTTCCTTTTTGGAAATCTTCTTTTCCATGTCCTTGTTATTCATCTGATTCACCTCCTTTCTGAATATGTGGCCGCCCGCGCAGCCCCTTTCCTCTCATTTTTTCATTGTAGCACATACCGTTCCGCGGCTGACCTGCACTTCGCACCCGAAAGCATACACTTCACGAAATCCGTCGGATTTTACTTTGTCCGGGACGCTGCTTTTTGTTATACTGATCATAGCTGTTAAAAACGCTGTACAAGGAGGGCATGCCATATGATGATCTTTTTACGTTTGTTTTTCGGATGTCTGGAACAGCTTGTTCCCTATGCATTTTTATGCCTGTATCCGTTCAACAGGCATTTCCGCTTTTCCCATCGGAAAACCCTCCTGAGTACAGTGGCCCTGGTTGCCGCTGTCTCATCCCTGTTTGCCCTGTCCGGGCTCTTTCTGACCTTTATCCTGCCCAGAGACCCATTCCTTCTGTGGTCAGTGAACGCGCTTTTCCTGTTGTTTCTGATACCGTGCTTTCTCTGGTTTCAGTACTGCGTGAAGGATATCTGGCAGAAAAAGCTGTTTATCTTTTCCTTTACGGTGACAGTCGCCCTGTTTATTACATCTATTTATAACTGCACGGTCTACGCTGTCTCGAGCAATGTCTGGCTTCCCTACGGCGGGGACTTCTACCAGACTTATCTGTTTGCAGTGCTGTTCTCCCTGCTGCCCGGCTGGATTATTTTAAAATATTATTATCTGCCCATTGAGGATGTGCTGAGCGCGAAGGAAAGCGGATATCTGTCCCTCCTGTCCCTGTTCCTGTGCGTCCTGATCATCCCCGGGCTTACCCTGGCGCCCGAGTACGTGCATTCCGATCCGATCATACTCTATTTGTTTTTCGCCCTCCTGGTGTCCGTATTTGTCGTGTATGTGCTTGTTTTCAAGATGTACGCCCTGACCCGGGAAAAAATGCTGTCGCAACAGGAGACCATGCAGTTTCAGCATCAAAATGAGCTGTCTGCCGAGCAATACCAGAGGATCCATGGCCAGATCGAATATAACCGCAGGATGCGGCATGACCTGATCCACCATCTGCTGGTAATGCGGAGTTTTTTGAAGGAAGGAAAGGAAGGAGCGGCCGAAGAATATCTGGATCAATATCTGAAAGAGACAGAAAAATACACGCTCCTCCACTTTTGCGGCAATCCTGTGGCCAACATGCTCATCAGCCATTACAACGCTCTGGCCAGAGAACAGGGAATTGATTTTACTGTCCGCGTCAGCATCCCCGACACACTGCCGATCCAGGATATCGATTTCTCCGTCCTGCTCGGGAATCTGCTGGATAATGCGGTAGCGGCGGCAGGAGCTGCCCCGGAAGCAGCCCGTTTTGTACGGCTGAATATGATCTGCTCCGGAAAAATGCTTGCCATTGCGGTGGATAATGGATTTGACGGGCATATACAGCAGGACGGGGAGCGCTATCTGTCTACCAGGCCGGACCATCAGGGAATGGGCCTGAAAAGCATTGACATGATTTCTAAAAAGTATCAGGGCGGAGTGGAGTTTACGCATAGCGGAACAGAGTTTCACTCTTCGGTAATGGTGGGGCTGGAACCGGTCCGCGAGTTGAGCTTATGACTCGGCCCCGGACCTCTCACAGCGGAATATTCCCATGCTTCTTCCGGATCCGGAGGACGCTCCGCTTTCTCTTTAAAAGCTGCAGATCCGCAAGGATCCTGGCCCTCGTTTCCTCGGGTTCTATGACGGCATCCACGTATCCCCTGGAGAGGGCTTTGTCCAGGTTCATGACTTCCTTCCGGTAGTCCTCCACGATCTGCCGGAAGCGCAGGGCCCGGGCTTCGCCGTCCAGGGATGCCAGTTCTCTCCGGAACAGGATTTCCACAGCCGGCTCCTCTCCCATCACCGCGATCTCCGCTCCCGGCCAGGCGTACACAAAATCCGCTCCCATATGCCGGCTGCCCATGGCGATATAGGCTCCCCCGTAGGCTTTCCGCAGGATGACCGTGATCTTGGGCACCGTACTTTCCCCATAGGCATAGAGCAGCTTTGCTCCATGACGGATGATCCCGTTTTCCTCCTGCTCCGTTCCCGGCATAAATCCGGGCACATCTACCAGAGTTACCACCGGGATATCATAGCTGTCGCAGTACCGGATAAAACGGGCGCCCTTCACGCTGCTGTCCACATCCAGCACACCGCCCATGCAGTAAGGATTATTTGCGGCAAATCCTACGGTCTGTCCCTGCAGGGTCCCGAACGCGGTGATCAGATTTTCCGCAAAATGCTCCGACACCTCCAGGAGGGAATCCCTGTCCGCAATTTGCTCCAGGATCTTCCGCATGGGATAAACCTCCGGCCTTCGGGAGGGCAGGAGACTGCCGATCCCTTTTCTCCGGTCCTCCCCGCAGGCTTCCGGAAGGGCCGGCGCAGACAATTCTGTTTCTTCCATATAATAATGGGGGATCAGGGACAGCAGCTTCCGGATCTTCTGAAAACACGCCGCTTCATCCCGGCATACGAACTGAACCGTCCCGCTTTGCTTTTCATGCATTCTGGAGCCGCCGAATTTCTTCTCGCATACGGACTGGTGCATCACCGCTTCCACCACTCTCGGCCCGGTAATGTACAGGTTGCTGCTGTCCTCCAGCATAAAAATAAAATCCGTAAGGCCCGGGGAGTAGGCCGCCCCGCCGGCACATTTTCCCGCAATGACCGAAATCTGCGGAATGTACCCCGACGCGAGTGTATTATAGTAAAGGATATCGCCGTAGGCCGCCAGCGCGTCCACGCCCTCCTGAATCCTGGCGCCGCCGGAATCCAGGATCCCGATCACGGGGCAGCGGTTCTCAATCCCCATCCGGATCGCGCGCGCGATCTTGGTGCCCTGCATCCGCCCCAGGGTTCCGGCCATCACTGAAAAATCCTGCGCGTACACCACCGCCGGCTTCCCCTGGATCGTCCCGTATCCCGTGACCACCCCGTCCCGGGGCACCGTCCCTTCTTTCAGCCGGAAGGCCCCGCCGCAGTTTTTGACCTCCGCCCCAATCTCCCGAAACGACCCCGCATCCAGCAGGCCGCCGATCCATTCCATCGCATGCATTATATACTCAACCCTCCGTCGATCACAAAGGTCTGCCCCGTGATATAAGAAGCTTCGTCCGAGGCCAGAAACACGGTCAGCCCTGCCACCTCCTCCGGCGTCCCGAAGCGGCGCATGGGGATCTGCGACCGGAGCTTATCTGCCTGCCGCTTTGCCAGGGAGGCGGTCATCTCCGTCTCGATGTATCCCGGCGCCACCGCGTTGACCCGGATATTCCAGGACGCGGTTTCCTTTGCCAGAGCACGGGTCATCCCCAGCAGTCCGGCCTTCGCCGCGCAGTAATTGGCCTGTCCCGTGCTGCCCAGCAGACCGTTGACAGAGCTCATATTCACGATCGAGCCGCTCCCTTTCCCGGCCATGGCCGGAAGGAACTGCCGCGTCACCGCCCAGGGGCCGTAGAGGTCGGTCTTCAGCACCTGGTCCCACGCGTCCTCCTCCATGGATACAAACAGGGCGGGTGCCGTGATGCCCGCATTGTTCACCAGGATGTCCGGGGCGCCCAGCATATCCAAAATCCCTGCGGCCTCCTCTTTCACGGACTGCATATCCGTAACATCCATAAAAAAAAGATGGAGTCCCTTGGAGGCCATGTGCTCCAGGGGTCCTGCCGAGCGGCGGCATACCGCCGCCACCTCCGCGCCCTCCCGCAGAAATTCTCTGGTCACGGCAAGCCCGATCCCGCCGGCCGCGCCTGTCACTACCGCTCTTTTCCCTTCCAGTCTGCCCATATCCGTTCTCCTTTCGATGCGTCATACCTGACCACAATTCCCGCGTGGCGTACCCTGCCCTTCCCGGTATGTCATGCCTGATTCTTCTTCCTTCCGATGCAGCTATGCCGGCTCCCGCTCCAGCAGGCCGCAGCAGTAATTTCCCGCCGTGTCGCAGCCGGTCACCAGCAGTCTCCGGCAGTCCCGGATCTCCTGCCCGGTGCCGGTCAGTCCCGCAGGTACCCTGCCGTGCTTCAGGCACAGGGCCGCTGCCGCCGCGTGCATGGAAAACGCGGTTCCCAGCGTCTCTCCTGTCACCCGTTTTACGCCGGGGATCAGCTTTTCCCGGCCCACACACGCGGCGATCATCCCTGTCTCCGCGCGGTCAAATTCGGACTCTGATCCGGAAATGAACACCCCGTCAATCTGTCCTTTCGTTTCCCGGACCAACTCCCGGACCGTTTCCTGGGCCCGGCGGATCCCCGCTTCCTTCCAGCCGTCCGAGATCAGGGGATACCCTCCCAGCCAGACGGAACGCATCCGCCCCAGCCTGCAGTAACCGGACGCTCCCGCGCTTTTCTCCTGTCCGGCCCGGTCCGCCCGTTCCAGCAGAAGCACAACGGTGCCTTCCTCAATCTCCGCATGGGAGGCCCTGCCGGAGCGCCCCAGTGATCTGAACAGCTCCGGGGTGTATTCCTCCACGGCCCCCGCGAGGATCGTGTCCGCCTTCCCGGTTTGCAGCAGCAGACCCGCGTATTCCAGATGGTTTCCCCCAGCAAGAGCCGTACTCACTCCCTTGGAATCGGTAAACATGCACACGGTCCCTACACAGGAATTGGGCACGGTTCCCGTAAATACGGCCGGACTGCAGAAATCCGGGTCTCCCCGGTCCACGTCCCTGCAGAACGCAATCTGCGCGGTCATGGAGGCATACCCGGTCTGGAAAATCGTTCCTCTCCGATAAGGATCCGCCTGGTCCGCGGCGGCGCTTTCCTCCAGAGCCTTTAAGGAAGCGTAGAGTCCCAGCCTGCAGTACCGGTTCACCTTCCGCAGGCGCCCCCGGGGCACCGGAACCTCAAAAGCCGTCTTCCCGGCGGCGTCTTCGTTCTCCGCGGAATCTGTCTTCCCCGCAGCATCTTCCTCCCATGCGTGTCCGTGACTCTGCAACGCTTCCCACAATGCAGAGCTGTCTGTTCCGGCCCGGTTCACTACTCCGATCCCGGTAATCCTGATCTCACTCATTCTGATCTCTCCCCTCCCGCTCCAGATAACAGGTCAGCTTCCCCCGGGCGACCCTTTCCCGTCCGGCGGCATCCTTGCAGATCACGGCCTCCGCCTTGATATAGGCGCCCGCCTTCATCAGCAGGTTCACCTTCACATACAGTTCCTCCCCGGGAACCGCCGGGGCAAGGAACTTCACAGACTCCACCTTAGCCAGCATGGGACGGATTTCGCGGGTTTCTCCCGGCCGGTAAAAAAGAAACAGCGCCGTCTGCGCCATCAGCTCGATCTGCCATGCTCCCGGGAACACCGGGTCTCCCGGAAAATGTCCGTCCACCCATGCCTCATCCGGGCGCAGTCTTTTATATCCTGTAACGGTGCGCTCCGGCTCCAGCTCCAGGATATCATCCACCAGCAGCATGATTCCTCTGTGGGGAAGTATGTTTTCTATTTCTGTCCGCTTCATGTTTCATATGCTCCAATCAAAATAGATGCCGTATTTCCCGCAAACGCAAAGGAGTTGGACAGCGCATACCGAATCCGGCACGCCCGGGGCTCCGACCGGACCGCCAGTTCTTCCGCCTCCTTCATAGGCGTTTTCAGGTTCGGCATCGGATAGCAAACCCCGTCCCGCATCTGCAGCAACAGCGCCGCCAGCTCGATGGCTCCGGAGGCTCCCATACAGTGCCCGATCAGCGCCTTGGTCGAATTGACCGCCGGCGCATGCTGTCCATGCCCGGTCAGCGCCCCGGCCGAATGGACTGCCCGCGTGTGCTGTCCATGCCCGGTCAGCGCCCCGGCCGAATGGACTGCCCGCGCATGCTGCTCCTGCCCGGTCAGACGGAGGACCGCTTTCAGCTCCATGATGTCATTGACCGGGGTTCCCGTGCCGTGGGCGTTGATATAATCCACCTGTTCGGGAAGGATCTGCCCCTCCCGGAGCGCGGCGGCCATGGACGCGTACGCGCCTGCCCCTTCCGGGTCCGGCCTGGTCATGTGGAACGCGTCGTTATTCAGCCCGTATCCCAGCACCTCGCCGTAGACCGCTACCCCCCGCTTCCTGGCCGACTCCGATGTCTCCAGCAGAAACAGCGCCGCTCCTTCCCCGATGTTGATCCCGTCCCGTCGCTCATCAAAGGGACTGCAGATCCCCCGGCTCAGTGACTGCAGCGCGTGAAAGCCAAAAGCCGAGACCGCGAGGAGCGGATCCGCGCCGCCTGCCAGGGCCTGGTCATAGATTCCGTTTTTGATGAAATCATAGGCCATGCCCAGTGAAGTGGTCGCGGAAGCGCATGCCGCCGAGTCCACATACACCCCGCCCCTGACCCCGCTCTTTTCCGCCAGCCAGGAAACATAATCCACGGAATGCTCCAGCCAGCCGTCCGTATCCTTTCCCTGACCTTCCCGGCGCGCGTAGGCCAGAGCATGCTCCGTCGCGCTCAGCAGGGTTCCCAGGCAGAGACAGCTTCTGCTCCCCTGCTCTTCCATCCATTTTCTGGAGCGTCCCGCGTCCCGGTAGACTTCCTCCAGAACCGGCTCCAGCAGGCTTTTGGCCCTGCTGTCCCCTTCCGCCTCGTCAGGCTCCCGGATCCGCTCCCCGGGAACCTCTCCGAACTGATCCGTGCGCAGCTTCTCCCCCGGAAAAACGGTACATGCCTTCAAGCCGGAGCTTCCCTTCCGGCAGGCCCGGGCAAAGCTCTCCTTATCCGTTCCGTTTCCCGCGGCCACCCCGAGCCCGGTGATGACCACACGTCTCTGCCCGCTCATGAATGCTCCCGGATATACTCCGCGATCGCCTCCACCGTGCGCAGCTTTGACATATCCTCTAATTCAACCTTGACGCCGAATTCCTCATGGATCACGACGACCAGCTCCAGAATATCCACGGAATCCAGCCCCAGCCCTTCCGTGTCTGTCTCGTCCGCCAGAAAGATCGGCGTGCTGTAGTCAAAAGCTTCCTGGTCAATATCCTCCAGCTCCAGCTGTTCCACCATCCTGTTTAAAATTCTTTGTTCCATTGTCTGCTCACCCATGTTTTTCCTCCTTTTTCATCTGAAAATCACTCCAACATATAGTTATACTGCACGGACCGGGAGCTGATGAGATGCTTCATCACACGGCCGGACAGCGCGATCGCCCGTTTGTTTTGTTCAAACATGGCAAATTCAATGGTTCCGCATTCGGTCTCGCCGACGCTCCTGACGGACATGGCAAAGGGCTGGAAGATCACGCCCGTCCCCTGATACTCCTTTCGGGCCGACAGTATTTCAAAAATATAGTCGTTTTCATTATGCCCGCACACGAGACAATAGGCGGCCGCCCGGCCGTCCCGGACCGACAGCCAGCTTTTTTCCCGGCAAAAATACGTCTCCTGTCCCCGGACGATCTTCGCCGGATCCATGCCCCTGTCATATTCCGGATCCCTCCGGTCCAGAAACCGCGCAAGCAGCCCCGGATCCGCGGACGCGAAGGGCACCGCCTCAAACCCCTGTCCTTCCAGAAAGGCCAGGATCCGGTTCCCGTGCCGCTCCATGTAGGCCAGCCAACGCCCGTAGTCCTCTCTCCGGGACCGGAAGATCTCCACCCGGTCCTGCAGCCGGAAGCCCTGTTTTTCGGCGATCGCCCTCAGGGCGCCGCAGCGGGGGTGGGATTCGTTCACCCGCAGCAGAAGCGTTCTGCCCTTCTGCCGTTCCTCCGCCGCCAGGGCACCCAGCAGCGCGGTCGCGGTGCCCTCTCCCGGCCGGACCGCGCCCAGATACAGAATCTCGGTCACCTCGTTCCCGGTCGCGTACAGAAGGATTCCCGCGCGCTCTCCCCGGCGGTTCCACAGCCCCAGGATCGTAACCGCGCTCCCTTTTTCACTCAGGTAATAATCGGACAGCGGGGTCCTGCATGCCTCAAACAGGATCAGGTACTCCACCTCCGTCAGTTTTCGTATCGTACACATCGCCTACACCATCTGCCTGCTGGCAAGCTCGTAGAATCTCCCTCCCAGCGCCATCAGCTCCTCATAATTTCCCTGTTCAATCAGCCGGCCCTGTTCCAGGACAAAGATCCGGTCGCAGTTCATGACCGTGCTCAGCCTGTGGGCGATCACCACCCTGGTGGCGTGCAGCTTTTCCAGCGATTGGCAGACCAGGGCCTGGTTCACGTTGTCCAGCGCGCTGGTGGCCTCGTCAAAATACAGGATCCTGGGGTTGTTGGCGATGGCCCTGGCGATCAGAATCCGCTGTCTCTGGCCGCCGGAAATGGTCCCGCTGCCCTCCGAGATCACGGTATGGATCCCCATGGGCATCTGGGCAATGTCCTGTTCCAGCCCCACCATCTGAATGATCTGCTTCACCCGCTTCTCAGACACGTCTCCGCTGGTGATCATGATATTTTCGTAAATGCTTCCGGAGATCATCTGGCCGTCCTGGAGCACCACGCCGAACTTCTTTCTCAGCTCCCGTTTGTCCAGGCTGTCAATATCCTTGTCGTCATAATAGATCTTTCCCTGGGTGGGCTTTTCAAAGCCCAGAAGGAGCTTGAGCAGCGTAGACTTCCCGCTCCCCGAGGAGCCGACGATCCCGATATACTCCCCCTTCCGGATCCGGAAGGAAAGGTCGGTGATGATATTTTCGCCCCCTTCCGAATACTTGAAGGAGACATTATTGACCTCGATATTCCCGTTCAGCTTCCCGGGTATCACGGTGCTGTCGTCGTACTCCGGCACGCTTTCCAGAATCGGCTTCGCCCTCTTATAAGTGGGGATGGCGTGGTTCACCTCCAGGAACGCGCTGACCATGGAGATCACCGCGTTGGAAAAATATCCGAAGGCGGAGGTAAACGCCATGTACTTACCGAAGGAGATCCCCAGATCCTTTGTGATCATCAGATAGTAGAACACCACCGTAAACATCGTGTTGAGCAGCAGGTTCACGTTCTCCGAAATGTTGTCCAGCCTGGCTTTTTTGATCATGATCTTTTTCGATTCTGTATAAGGCTCCAGATACTGCAGGAGCGCGCGGTTCTCCACGCCGGCGATCTTGATCTTCGAAATCCCGCTCAGGATCTGGTACATCAGTGAGGAAACCTTTGCCTTGACCTCCATCAGCTCCTTTTCATACCGGATCTGTGTGTATCCGATGATTCCGGTGATGGACGCGTTGACCAGGATCAGGAAGAGCCCGATCCTGGAGAGCGTACCGGAATACCCGAACATCCGGACCACATAAAACACGGAAAAGGATGCCGTGAGCACCACGTTGACGGCCACGTCGGACATCAGGTTGAAGATTGCCGAGATGCCCATGGCCCTCTGCCCCAGGTCGCCGCTGTCATAATCGTTGAAAAAGCTGCCGGGCAGGTTGTACAGCCTGTCAAAAACCGCCGCCTGCACCTCGTATTCGCAGGCATTGGTAAATCGGAATACGGCAATGTTCTTGATCATCGTAAACAGAAGATTTCCCACCGTAAATGAGAGGATCAGCACACTGATCTGCAGGAGGGTGGCGCGGTCTCCCATGGGGATGTATTCGTCAAAGATCTTCTGGTTCATAAACGGCAGCAGCAGCCCGATCAGCGCGCTCACCGCCGCCATCAAAAAGAGGTTTGCCAGGTCGCTCTTTTTCACCGCGGGAATGCTGAACTTCACCAGATCCATAACCGACAGCGCCTGATTGGGAAACGGCCGGTAGATCATATAGGCTTCCGGGGACAGGGTTCTGGCCGTCTTCTCCGTCAATCTGACGGAGGTGCCCTTTATACAGTCATGCAGCTCATATCTGCCGGCCCCTTTTGGGACCGCGGCGCAGGGAACTTTTTTATCCTCCCGGAATACCAGCAGGATCCCGGAATCATTTCGGAACCATTCCTCCTCCAGGAGCACCTTGCGCGCCGCGAAATGGGACACCCGGGCGATGTCGTCCACTCCGAAACGGCGTCCGCAGGCTTCCTTCATGCTGTCGTAGGAGGCGATCTTCATCCGCTTCTGCCCGCAGATAAACGCAAGGGTGTCATACAGCGCGTTGCCGGATTTGTCCGCCTGGGAAGACCGTGTTTTTTTGTGAAACATATTATAGATCAGGGTGAGCCCTTTTTCCCTGGTCTTTTCCTGCTCCTCCGAAACCGCATACACAAAGCCTTCCTCCGTGATCAGCTTCATGTTGACCATTTCCACCATTTCTTCACCGAAGCGTTCCACGTCCAGCAGCACCAGGGATATCTTCTTCGCGAAGGTCCGGATGACCGATTCGTCGATCCCCGGGATCTCCGCCACCACAGCCTCTCCCATGGCAGAGAACACAAGCACCCACTGCTCGCCCATTTCCTCATGCAGCATGGATGGGATCTGCTCCCCCGGCTCCATCTCCGTCAGGAAATACCGTCTTCCGGTCTCATTGCCTTTTTTCGTCGCGATGTACACCAGTACCGTTCCCGCTTCCACCGCATAGGTTGACAGGGATTCCGTCATCATGATCTGGCCGCCTTGTAATGTTATCTCCTTCATATCCTTCTCCATTCTCTGTTCCGTAAATCCTGCCGCCGTACTGGACTACAGCCGTTTCGCCCCTTCCGCCGCAGCTCAGATCGTTGAGATCAGCTTCTGATAGTGTCCCGGGATATCCATCAATGTGGAATGGGTTCCCCTCTGGACAATCTTTCCCTTCTCCATCACAATGATCTCGTCGCAGTCGCGGATCGCGCTGAGGCGGTGAGCCACGATGATACAGGTGCATCCTCTCCTGCGGATATTGTCTACGATCTCTTTCTCGGTAATGACATCCAGCGCGCTGGTGGCCTCGTCCATGATCAGAATGGTGGGATTGGTGACCAGAGCCCTGGCGATCTCCAGACGCTGGCGCTGGCCGCCGCTTAAGTTTCTTCCGCCCTCTGTCAGGTGATAGTCATAGGCCCCGGGCTTTTTCGTGATCACGTCATGGATGCGGGCATCCTTTGCCGCCCGGATGATATCTTCGTCACGGATGGAATGGTTCCACATGGTAATGTTTTCCTTGATGGTTCCGGAAAACAGCGTAATGTCCTGGCTCACGGTGGAGATGGAAGCGCTCTGGATCTCCGCCGGCACGGTGCGCAGCGGCTCCCCGTCCACAAGGATCTCCCCGTCCCAGGGAAGATACAGGCCGCTGATGATCTTGGATACCGTGGATTTTCCGCAGCCGGACGCCCCCACAAAGGCGATGCTCCTTCCGCTGTACAGGTGGAAATCGAAATGCTCCACCAGCGGTTTTTCCAGCCTGCTGTATCCGAACGCGATGTCCTGCAGCTCGATCTCACCGGAAAGCTTCTGGTTCTCCGCGCCGGAATCCTCCGGCTCCTGGCTGTATTTCTCATCCTCGTCATAGCGCAGGATATCGTCTACCCGGCTCATGTCGGCTTTCAGCTTCTGCAGCTTTTCCACAAACTGGGTCAGCTCATTGACCGGACCCATGAAGGAGCCCAGCAGGGTATTGAAGGCGATCAGCATACCGGCGGTCAATGACCCGCTGATGACCATGCAGCCGCCGATCATCAGAACCAGGATATTGCAGACCTGGTTCATGATCTCCGGAACGGCGTTCACCATCTGCTGCAGCTTTCCCTGCTGCTGTTCCATGCGGGTGTATTTCGCGTGATATCCGAGCACCCTGGCCGTATACTGGTTCTCTGCCCCGGCGGCCTTGAGGGTGGACATGATATTGATCCCTGCCAGGATCACCCCGTGCATGCTTCCCTGATCCTGCTGCATTTTCATAATGCTCCTGGACATTTTCTCCGAAGTGATCTTCATCAGCGCGAAATTCACCCCGATGGTAGCCAGACCGATGCAGGTCAGCAGCGGGCTGTACAGGAGCAGGAGCACCAGATAGAACAGGGATACGAACAGGTTCAGTACGTTCTGCGCAAGGTCTCCGGCTATAAATTCGCAGACCGTATTGTTATTTTCCACACGGTCGGAGAGATCCCCCGCGTATCTCTGGTCAAAAAAATGCATGGGAAGCCGGAACATATGGTTCAGGAACTGATGGGATGAGATCAGCGCCATCTTGTTCTGCAGCCTGACAAGCAGGTGGTTCCGGTAATAGGTAAATCCGGCCTGGAATACCGCGCAGCCGGTCATGGCGATGATCAGAGGCTTGAGCCAGCCTTTGTTTCCGCCCGCCAGGATATCGTCGATAAAGATCTGCGAGAACACGGGCATGATCAGCCCCGGAAAGATCAGGCAGAGCCCCAGCAGGATCAGGGACAGCAGCGCCCCGAACTGGCCCTGGAGCCTCTTTTTGATGAAGCCCAGAAGGCTGCTTTCCTTTCTGGTCCTGGTAAATCCCTCTCCGGGGCGGCAGATCAGCACCACGCCGGTAAATGCCTCGTCCAGCTCTTCCATGGTCAGCTTTCTCCTGCCCTGGGCGGGGTCATTGATGTAGGCATATCTTCTTTTTACGCCTTCGTATACCACGAAGTGGTTGAAATTCCAGTGGATGATGCAGGGGGTCTTCTGTTCCAGCAGCGCATTCAGCCCCATCCGCAGGCCCTGTGTTTCGAATCCGTATTTCCGGGCCCCCTGGAGGATCTTGCTGGCCTTGCATCCGTCCCGGCTTACGCCGGTGTCTACACGGACCTTGTCCAGCGGAATGTGCTTTCCGTAATACCCCATGATCATGGTGAGGGAGGCGGCCCCGCATTCTGTCCCTTCCATCTGAAATACGGTCGGAGTTTTTACATATGTATTTTTCATGCTGTTTCCCTCATCATTTCGCTGGTTCTTCTGTCTGGTTCTCGACGCTTAAGGCGGATTTGAGGAAGGGGATCAGCTTCTGGATCGGCGCGTCCTCCTTCACACGGACCTTTGCCGACACCGGCGTATTTTCCCCGATCTCCACGTTTCTTCCTTTTCTGTTGGACCAGGCATAGCCGCTGGCCGTGGACTCGTCCGTATCCAGGGCGATCAGGACCTCGATGCAGGGGCCCTGCTGCTGGTATGCCTGAACCGAGACTTCATCTCCAAGGACCTGGAGCATCTCCGCTGAGGACACGGTATAGGTGCCCACGCTGGCCACATGTCCTGTCATATGCCCGTATTCCTGTTCGTCTACCGTGGAAGGCGTGACCACAGCCTTCATCTTTTCCCTGAGCTGCTTCCCGCTTGCCAGAGGCACATAGCACCGGACAATCTCCGCGTTTTCCGTCTCAGAATCGCTTTTGACCTTCACCACCTCGGTCCCCTGGCCCACAAGCTGGTTCTTTTCCACCGGGATATCCACCACAGTGCCGGCAAGCTTTGCCTTGATCTCTTCCGTTCCGCCGGTGGATTCATAAGCTTCCAGCTGGGCCTTCAGATCCTTCAATACGGACTGCTTCGCCGCTTCGAACCTCTGGCTTACGGTTTCCCTGCTGACATTGGTATTCCTGGATTCGATGGTCTCTGTCACGGACACCTCCCGGATCTGCTGCTCCAGGGACCTCTGCTGGCTGTATGCCGTGGAATAGAGGGAGGAGGCTTCCTGAAAGGCGGTGCTCAGGCGGGTCTGCTCCGCGGTCCGGCTGTTCTGGGAGGAATAATATTCCTCGTAGTCCGCCCGGGCCTTGTCATACTCCTCCTGTGCTTCGTCCAGAGCGGTCCCCGCGCCGTCATATTTCTGATCTGCCTGGGAAATCTGCGAATCCAGGTCCCGCTTCTGGGACTGATAGCCGGAGATCTGGGATCCCAATTGTTCTAACTGGGACGCAAGGACCGCCCGCTCTTCCGCTGCTTCTTCCGGCAGCGAATCCAGCTGCATGCGCAGGCTCTCATACTGGCCTTCCAGCTCCTGCAGGGCCTGTTCCAGGGAACGGGCGGATTCCTCCATGGCTTTCAGCTCTGCTTCCGCACTCTGCCGCTCCGCCTGGGCGGTCTGCAGCTTTGCCTGGGCCTCCTGGTAGGCAAAGGTCGCCACATTGCCGCTGTCATCCCCCAGGGCTGCCAGGTATTCGGCCTCCGCCGCTCTCCGCCGGGCATCGTAAGAGGCCACCTCCGCCTGAATCTGCCCCAGCTGCCCCCGCAGGGCATCCAGTGTGGTCTGCCGTTCCTCCAGGGTCATGCCGGCATTCCGGTACTCGATCTTATATTCCAGGAGCTGGGCATTGTCCGAGGTGGGGGTGTCATTTCCGCTGGTGAGCGTCACGCCTTCCACGGCCTGGATCCGCTCCTGAAGCTGGGAGATGGTGACCGCGTTCTCTTCATTTGTCACCACTGCCAGCGTATCCCCGGTCTTCACAGACTGGCCCTTTTCCACCAGAATGTCTGTTACGGTCCCTCCGTAGGAAGCATAGTTTCCAAAATTTCTGGTGTTGGTCATATACATTCCGGATACGCCCACGTTATCCGGCAGGCGTCCGAACACCGCCCAGCTCATCACGCTGACGACAAGCAGCGCGGCGCCGGCTACGGCGATCCACAGCGAGGGGGATGCGATACGGATCATCTTGTCAAGCTGCTCCGGTGATGACAGACGCTCCATAGAGGATTTCCTGTAAATATTTCCCATTCCGGTTGTTCCTGCCGGCCCGATACATCGGTGTATCTTTTTTTCAGTCCGGCAGACCTCCTTTCCTTGCATGTTGTTTAGAAGGGAGCGGTTTCAGGCATTCTGCCCCCTGCCGCCGCCCGTTTTTCGTAGTGGTACTGCAGTTTTTCCGTGCTGCGGATCCTTCGGAACATCCGGCGGGAAAGCGCCAGCGCCCGGGGGTTGGTCTCGTATACGGCATATCCCATCCGTTCATACCCCGACGCGTAAAAGGAATCCACCATCCGGGCAAAGGCCAGGAACACCACTCCCTGATCCTGGCAGCTCCGGCAGGCGGCGATCTGTTCGCAGACCACGTTTTTTCTGTCCGCCCGGATCACAAAGCTGTAGGCCGCAGGCACATTTCCCCGGCAGGCCAGCCAGCTCAGCTCTTCCAGCAGCTCCCCCTGTCTCCCCCCGGTCAGAAACCTGGGGTCCATGGGACTGTAGAGCCCCTGCCGGGCCTGCTCCGCCAGGGCCCTGCGCAGGTCTTCCCCGGCCTCTGCATAGGGGATGCTGTAAAATCCCCGGTCCTCCAGCCAGGCCGTGACCCGGTTCCCGTGACTCTCCAGGTAAGCCCGCCAGGAGGCTTCTGTATCCTTCGTACTTCCAAACAGATGTACCTTTTCTGTCTGCACATACTTCAATCCCTCCAGTATCTTTTTCATGGTGAAAAAATACCGGAGGGTTTCCGGCAGCCGGAAGGTTACAAGCTCTGCGTCTCCCTGCTCTTCCAAGCGCAGGATCGCCTGTGCCGCAACTCCCCGGCCTCTGTATTCTGGAAATACATAGATATAATGGACCTCCGCTTCCCTCTCCCTGACGGATGCCAGAAGGAAACCGGCCGCTGCTTCTGTCAGCCCGCAGGCGGTGATCTGACAGATCTGCAGGTGATCCGTCCCGTGGCGGACATAGTAGTCAGCGGCCGTCAGCCTTTCCTGACCAAACAGGGAAAAATAGGTGACCGGATCGATCTTATGTAAACGTACTTCCGTTTTCATGGGGATGCCGGATCAAAGGAAATTCGTGATCAGCGCGATGGGGCTGTATTTTTTGATGCCCTCCGCCACCTTGTCAAATCCCTTTTCGATACTGGACGCACTCGTGCTTTTGCCGCCGGCCACCTGGTCCAGGTCTTCCTCGGAAAGCACACCGCTCTCTTTTTCCTCGTTGTATGCCTTGAGGATCTCAAGACTGTTTCTCAGTTCGTCCATGGTCACGTCGCAGCCGGCTTCCTTTACCACCTGGTAAACCTCCTCCAGGGAGCTGCTTGCCGTGATCTTCTCAATCACTTCTTTGGTTGTGACTGCCTCTACCAGCTTGTCATTCAATTCACCCTTTGGTGTATACATTATGTTCTCCTCCTGTTCTTATACTCCGATGATACTGCCCAGTACCTTGATGGTTCCGCTCCAGCCAATCTTGAAGCCCTCGCCAAAATCATTGAAAAACTTCTTCGCGCCGGCTTTGGATCCGCCCGCGACCAGATCCAGGTCTTCTTCGGAAAGCACGCCTTCCTCGGACTCTTCCAGATAAGACGTCATGATCACAATGGATTCTTTCAGTCTGTCCATCGTAAGCTCCGGATCCGCCTCCTGAACCAGTGCCAGCAGGGTGTCCGCGTCTTTGGCCCCGGCCATTTTTTTCGCGAAGCTTTCGTCCTTCATTGCCTCCAGCAGTTTGTCGCTGAGTTCTCCTTTTGGTGTATACATACTGTATCTCTCCTTTCTTTGATTTCGTTTTTACCATAACAGAATCTTTTTTATTTGCATAGGGACGCGGCATATTCACCCGGAAATGCGACATAATCAGCAGGCTGCGCAGGTGCGGGAAGCGGCTCCTTGTGCATGGTCCGGACCGGCTGTTCCTGCGCAGGTGCGGGAAATGGCTTCTTGTGCATGGTCCGGACCGGCTGTTCCTGCGCAAGTGCGGGAAATGGCTTCTTGTGCATGGTCCGGACCGGCTGTTCCTGCGCAAGTGCGGGAAATGGCCGTGATGTGCAGCTCATTAGCTATCGAGAAGCTCTCCCACGGCCTCCTGGGAAATGGGGTTCGCCTTCATGCCGGCCTTCAGCCTTCTGCGCACGCCGCACCAGATCCCGTACCCGCCCGGCAGCTCCTTCCCCTCTTTTTCCATGGCCAGATAGTCGTTTCTGGGGTACTGCTTCACGAATACCTTCTCCGGCTCCCGCAGAAGCTCTGCCGCCCGGTCTGCCTGCCCGTCTCCGAAAAATTTGCGCAGGCAGGAGAGGATCCTTTCCTCTGAAAGCCCTTCCGCCTTCGCGGAGATATAATAGAAGAGGACCCTGTAGGACAATGCCCGGGGGCTGCCCAGCTCCTTCGCGGCTTCGGCCATTCCTCTGAGCCGCTGCGCCGCGTCCGCGAAATCCCCCAGATAATAGCTGCACATGGCCGACAGATAGAGCCAGCCGTACCCGATCTCTTCCCCCGGAAATTCAAAATCCGGGCTGCCGCCGTACAGCGCTCCCACCTCCCTGCTGAACTGGTTCTGGTGCAGATAATCCACGACGCCCCTCAAGAGCCTGACCGACGTTTCCTCCAGGCTTTCCGGATAATTCAGGAAGGGGATGAGATAGCTCCTGGTATTGAATATTTTCAGGGTCAGCACGGACGCGTCCCGCAGGATCTCGGACATCCCGGGCACCAGGATCTGGTACGACGGGAAGCCCAGCCAGGATACGTCCCGGATCAGGATATCATATCCTTCTTTGCGCAGGCCGGAGATCATGCCTGTCAGGAGGTCCCGGTTGCTTTTGTTCGATACGTCCGGCATCTCCGTAAATTCCCAGTCCGGCGTATCTTCGAAGAGCTGGCAGGGATAATTCCCGAAGCCCATCCGATAGCTGTTGTAAATGTTGTTGGGGTCGGTGACCTGATCCCGGTCAAAGGTCAGCCCGCTCCTCAGGGCGTAGTCTTTAAAATCCCCTCCCTGGGAGCTTTCCGTGATCGCCCGCTCCATGGCGATTCCGTAATCCGGATGGCATCCCAGCTTGATGCCGTACCGGCCCGTATCCTTTCCGATGATCAGAAGGGCGGCCACAGGCCAGGCTCCCCCGAAGGAGGCGTCTTTCAGGTATACGGTGATGTCCTCCTGCTCCCGGAGCAGTTGTATCCGCTCACACACGCAGGGAAATCTTTGAATGTATTCGTCCGGGATATCGGGAAGTACCGGGTGTTCCAGAAAAATCTTTTCCTGCACATGCCGCTCCAGGATCTCGGACAGCCCCTGTACCAGCGCTTCCTCCGCGGTGTTCCCCGCGCACATCCCGTTGCTCCCGTAGTGGAGCATGCACAGATAGTAGGGGACATATTCCGTCCTTTTCCGGCTGACGCTGTAAAAGGGAAGTACCTCATAGGAGTCCTTTCTGCATTCCAGAAAAAACTCTGTTTTGTAGTATTTCCGGAGATATGCCGCCCGCTCCTTCGGGCCGGAAGCCTCCATGCCCCGCATTGCGAAATATTGTTCCATCATGGCGTTGTCCAGCGCCCCAAGCTGTCTGGAATCCAGCAGCCGCTCGTCCGGAAAGTGCTCAAAGCCTTCTGTCTCCCTGCTGCTCCGGGTCAGGAGCAGGAAGAAGTGGTTCTGCAGACGCTCCATAAATTCCGCGTAGGCGCTGGCTCTGGCATAGGATCTGGATACCCCTTTTCCGTTTGCCCCGATATCGGTCCCTTTGATCACCAGCCTGAGTGAAAATGTGTCCGCGCTGCTTTTGGGGATCCATGTTTCCTCTACCTCCACATCGATCGCGCTTAAGATCCCCCGGAGCTTTTCGACCGTTTCCTCCGGGCTCCTCTCTTTGTAATGGGCTTCCTGTTGTTTGCTCATAGTACCTCCGCTTTCCTTTTCAAATTAAAATGCATTATAAAAAAGTATAGCATGTCCTGCTGTATGTCTTGTAGTGCACTTCACACCCTAACAGATACACTTTACGAATTCCGGAACTGTTAAGAATGAAGTTTTCACTGCGCTCAGAGGCTGGATGCGTTATCATTCGCAGCCGGTCAGGCCGTAAAGTGTGACCGGTCAGCGTGAAGTGTATCTGTTTGGGCGTGAAGTGCACTACAAGAAAAATAACAGGATATGCTATACTTTTTTATAACAGCTTTTAATGTGAATGGTGAATCATTCGGGGGACTTCCGGCAGAAAATCAGCCGCTGATACGGGGGCGCGGAAGCTTCCGGAAGTGCTTTTATGGTCAGGGAGGAGCTATATGTATACGATTGCGATCTGCGATGCGGATTCATCTGCCGTAAAACAACTGAATACCGAAATCCGTAAAGTGTTAGTGAATCTGAAGATCATGCATACCGTCTACTCCTTTGCAAACGCGGAGTCTTTATACGATACGGTCCGCAGATATCCGGAAAAGTTTAATCTGCTTTTTCTTGAAACGGATGTGCAGCCTTATAGCGGAGTTGAGCTGGCGGGCAGACTGCGGGAACTGGGATATGACTATGAGATCGTTCTGATCTCGAAAAACATGGATTATATCAGAGACGGTTATGACATCGAGGCCTGCCAGTATTTTACCAAGCCTGTCGGAAACAGCCAGCTCCGCAGGTTATTTTTCAGGCTTTCCCGAAAAATGCTGCAGCGCTCGTCCCAGTATCTGCTGCTGAACCACGGAACTATTTTTTATAAGATTCCATATACAGACGTGAACTACATAGAAACCGCCCACAGGAAGATCGCGATCCATACCAGGGATGAACTGATCGAATACCCCTGTAAGCTTTCGGAAATTGAAAAGATGCTGCCGAAAACATTTTTCACGCGCTGCCATCAGAGCTTTATCATCCAGATCTTCGCGGTGAGCCATCTTGCCATGTCAAAGGCTGTCTTAAAAGACGGGACGGAGATCCCGATCAGCCGATCCTATAAGGACAATGTGCAGATGATCTTCAGCGCGTGAAGCGGCATGATTCCTATTGATACCTCCGGGCTTGCCTGCAGACCGAAAAAAAGCCGCCGGCTTTCTACCGACGGCTCTTTTTCATCTGAAACACAAAAGTGACATATAAACTTTGTAAATTGACCGGCTTTGCCGTTCTCTCTTACTAATGCATTTTCTATTCCTTTGGATAATCAGGCGAATGCAATGTTATGCTTTCTTATTTTTTGGAAATTTTTCTGCAAAAAAACAAGCCGTCCGCGCAGAAATCTCTTCCGCGCGGCGGCCATCTGTTTATCGTGTATAATGACAGGAGGGGCATGTCACCCCCTTTCCATATCTACAGTATGCCGCAGGAATACTAAATTGCCCAGCTCCCTTCCTTCATGATCACTACTTCATCCCCATTCCTGCAGGCTCCGACAATCTCCGCGTCTTCCGTCCCCCACATGATATCGCAGTGGATCCCGGAATTATTCACGCCGCAGGCCAGCCGCTCCTCATCGCTCATGTTCAAAAAGTCTTTCATCACAAAGGGGAAGCCTCTCCCGATTGCGATATGGCTTGCGCTGTTTTCATCATACAGCGTATGGTAAAAGAGATGACCCGCTTTCCGGATCGGGGATTCCTTATCTACGATCGCCACTTCTCCTAATCGGCCTGCGCCCTCGTCTGTGGTGATGAGATTTTTGAAAAATGTCTCCCCCTGCTTTGCCGACACGTCCGTCACCCTTCCGCCGGAAAATGTCAGCTTCAGTCCATCGATGTACTGGTTTGCATAGACCAGCGGACAGGAGGCCGCCAGGACGCCTTCTGCGCTTCCTGCTTTCGGGGACGTATACAGTTCCTCACTCGGCAGGTTTGCCGCGAATCCCCTCTCCTGAAATGCCCCGCAGTGCCACATGGCGCCGGGCAGCATTTCGATGGTCAGGTCTGTGCCGAGTCCGCTTTTGAGACGGATGCTTTTTAAGTCCAGGGCATTCAGCGCATCCAGATGCCGCCATGCCGCTTCCCATTTTTTCTCCCAGGTTCGGATGCTGCTGCCGTCCCCGGTGATATATAAGGTCCGGAAAATGTCCTCCCACAGGTGCGTCAGATTTCCTTCCTCCCCGGGAAATACCTGCTTTGCCCATCCGGCTGTGGGGATGCCGCCTGCCGTCCACTTATATTTGTCCTGCATGGCCTGGTTGTATTTCAGTAGGACTTTCAGCCTGGACTTTGTCATCTCTGCCTGCCGCTCCAGCATTTCGGGTGAGTAATCCAGTGCCTCCGAGGTCAGCAGGTGGATCACACAGGGCAGCTCCCTCGTCTGCTGATCCAGCCTGGTTTCTTCCCAGGGCTCCACGGTTTTCAGGATCTCCAGATCCGCATGCTTCACGTCCCAGGCATCCGCCCTGGCGCTGCTCCACCGGATCTCCACCTTGGAAGCGCCGTATTCATAGCATTTCTCCATGACCAGATGGGCCATCTCCCGGGTCAGTACATCCGAATGGATGATCACTCTTTCCCCCGGTTTCAGCTGAATCCCGCCCTGTACGAGGAGGGCGGCATATTCTTCTTTGCATGTTTGTAAATCCATTTTTTCAACCCTTGGACAGCATCCGTCCATTTCCTTTCCTTAGAAACTTACCGCTTTCAACCGCAATTTTCCCGTTTACAAGGACATAATCGAATCCATCCGGATACTGCAGCGGATCCGGGTCACAGCCGCAGCTTTTTATGTGATCCATATCCAATACCACCAGATCCGCATAAGCATGTTCCCGGATGATTCCCCGGTTCCGGATTCCGAACCGTTCAGCCGCAAAGCCGGTCATCTGGCGGATGGTATCCTCCAGCCGTTCCTTTGCGTGTGCGGTCAGGAAGCGGGGAATAAAGCGGATGGACATGGGATTGGGATACAGCGGGATCTCCGGATCCTCCGTAAAGTTTACGTCAATGCCGCACCCGAATCCGTCGGAGCAGGGCATTGCCATCCTGTGCCTGCATAAGAAATCATTTGCTTCCGCGAAGCCTGCCATTGGGAGGTTGGCCTCCATATCCGGATCCTCCGCAAACAGGTCCATCACCAGATCCAGCGGATTTTTTCCCAGCTCCTGCGCATACGCGGCCAGCACCTTTCCCACATGGGCCGGGTTTTTATGCTTCAGTACGGCCAGGAGGGGATAATAGTTGACAGGCTGGTCCGGATCGAAGGTGGGGAACATCCCGCCTTTTACGACCATATGTACCATGTTTCGGAAATCCGGCACCCGGAAATTTTTTGCAAGCTGCGCCCTGGAGCCGCTCATCAGCACGAAGGGGCGCAGGAAAAACGCAAAGTATGGTATCGTGAAGTCCGTGGAATAGGGGCTGGGAATCACATCGTAGGAAATGTCCAGCCCGGCGGATTCCATTTTTTCAAAATAATCCACCGTATCCCGGGCCGCTTGCAGGCCGTCTTCCGGTGTCGCCGCCATTCCCAGCACGTGGACATGGGAAACATTGGCGCGCACGCCTGCCGCCTGTGCCTGTTCCAGCATGGTGTGGTAACCGTCCATCCGGTTTCCGGTGCCGTCCATCCGGCTGTTGAAGGTGTGGGAGGTGAAAATGCCGTCATATTTTTTCACGACCTTCAGCATCCGCACCGTTTCTTCATCTGTCGCAAATAATCCGGGCATATACTGGGAGTCCAGACCTGTAGACAGGCCGAATGCGCCTTCCCGCATACACTGCTCCGTCATGGCTTCCAGGCGGTCCAGCTCCTCCGGGGTGGCTTCACGGTTTGCGTCCGCCCCCATGACAGCCTGCCGGATTGCCGAATATCCAGCCAGAGGAGCGATATTGCAGCCGATATGGGAGGCATTGACCTTCTGCCGGTAGTCCTCCAGGGACGTCCAGTCCAGGTCAATATTGTAAAGCTCTTTTAAAGCCGTTTTTGCCTTTTCCTTGGGAAGCATCAGTGTGATCAGGTCAAAATATTTCGGATCCGCCTTGGCCTGCACCGCAAAATCCACGATCCCGCAGCGGTAGATCTCGCCCCCCAGTGGCGCCATGGCGTGGCCGCAGTTCCCGCCCACAACGGTGGTCACTCCCTGCCGCAGATAGCCCTCCATCTCCGGATGGATCAGGCAGGTCAGGTCCGCATGGGAATGCGGCTCGATAAACCCCGGCGTGACTGCTTTTCCCTCTGCATGGATCACAGCCTTCGCCGTTTCCTTCGACAGATCGCCGATCATTACGATCCGGTCTCCCTGGACGGCAATATCCGCCTTGTACGCATCCTGCCCGGTTCCATCATAGAGCATACCGCCCTTGATCAATACATCATACATTTTATATTCTCCTTTTTGTATGTGACTAAAGTCATATTTTCTTGTTACAAGTATACTTGACAATTATTTTCGCGTCAAGTAGTATGAATGTAGTAATTGTTATAGTTCATGGCCTGGCCGGCCGCGGACTGTAATTTATACTTGATTATTTATAGCAGGAAGGACCCGGCATGATCCATCAGACTTTTTTACATTTGCCCGAAGAAAAAAGAAACAGGATCTATCAATGCGCGCTGAAAGAATTTGCGGAGCATCCCTATGAGAAATCCAGCATCAACCGCATCATTGCGGAAGCCTCCATTTCCAAGGGGAGCTTTTATCAGTATTTTGATAATAAGGGGGATTTGTATTCCTACTGTATCGTCCGGCTCTACGAGATCGTTCTGAACCATAAGTCCGAGAAGCATGAACCGCTGCTACAGTCCGGTCTGGGGAGCATCGCCGGCATCGGTCCGGAACTGGCAATCTCGGAAAATCAAAAATGGCTGGGGCAGATCCTGACAGCGGACGGCGTTCATTTTTTGCAGCTGCTGCCAAAAGCACCCCGGGATCTGCGCCTGTATGCCATGATCTCTATTGCCACGGAGCTGATCATGCCGGTGATCCGCCAGGAGCTTGAAAGCGATCCGTCTGTCGATCATACGAAAAATCTTGATTTTTTTGCGTATCTTATCAGTGTGAGTGAAATGCTGTCGGCTGATTACGGTTCGTTCATTGATGCAAATGTGGAGTCCATGGAGGCGCTGTCGTTGGAATATCTGCAGGCATTGTACGGATATCTTATGAAAGGAAAGCCGTAGCCGGCGCGGAAAATTTCCAGCTGTGCGGTTGGACGCTCCAAGGATCATCCAACCCACTTATCCATTCGCAAAAACCGTGCTGACGCACTCTTACGTCTGCTAACGCAGCCGCTTTTTGCTCATTAATAAGTGGGTTGCTGATTCGACAGGCCATTTTCATTGCAATAAATTG